>JADHQL010000005.1 GCA_016777965.1 Fidelibacterota bacterium
TTTAGGAGAAAAAATGAAAAACTATTTTAGTTTAATAATATTAATAAGTGCATTATTTGCACAAAACGTTGTAACCGAATCTGATTCATTGAATCCGATTTCTCTTGAAGGTGTTGAAGTATTTTCATCTTTAAGACAAGTCAATGAGGGTGATTTAGCAGCTTCTGCTGTTATCTTTAATGATGAATTAGAAGTATTACAAGGACAACATTTTAGTGATCTTCTATACAGAGTTCCTAATTTGAATTATGCTGGCGGTACATCAAGACCAAAGTATTTTCAAATTAGAGGGGAAGGTTCGGTAAGTAGATATGCGGACCAAGGACCACCAAGTCCATATGTTGGTTTGGTTCTAGATGGAATGGATCTTTCTGAACTAGGTATGATTACACCATTATTTGATATGCAACAAGTTGAAGTTTTAATGGGCGTTCAAACAAGTTTATTTGGAGCCTCAGCTTCATCAGGTTTAATTAATTTTAAAACTAATGATCCCACTGATGAAAAAGGTGGCTATGTTATGACTCAGTTTGGTTCATACAACACCTATACCAATGGTCTTGTCTATAATTTACCATTCGAAAATGGATGGAAAGTAAGACTAGTTGGACATTCAAATGTTTCAGATGGTTTTAAAGAAAATGTTGCATTAGGTAATTATGCATCTGCAGATAGAAATGAAACATCTTTGAGAGTTAAAATGCTCAAAGAAGGTGATTTAATTACTCAAAAATATACCATAATCAGTTCTGACTTTGATAATGGATATGATAATTGGGCACCAGATAATAATACTGATAATATTACTTATTCCGATAACCCAGGAAAAGATAGTCAAAAGTCACAAATCTTTATTGCTGATTACAAATATGATTTAGGTGAGCAAATTGTTGACTTTAATGTTGGAATGTCCAGCAATGAAACATTACACAGCTATGATTCAGACTGGGGTAATTATGATTTCTGGTTAAATTGGGATGGTGATGATGAACATCATGATGAACACGGTGATGAGCACGGTGAAGATGATCATGATGAAGATCACGATGAAGATCATGATGAGGAATTTGACTTTATGACTTATGATTTCTTTGATTCATTCGAAAGAGATATTGACACAAGAACAGTGGATTTACGATTTAGATCTAATGTCAAAAATAATAATAAAGTTGATTATGTTTTTGGTATTTATAACTCAAACTATGAGGAAACAACAGATGCAGCCGGATATGTTTTCGGAGGATCTGCAACTGGACTATCTACTGGTTATGATATCGTATCAAAATCATTGTATGGAGAACTAGCATACAATTTTAAAAATAGTTCAACTTTATCAGTTGGATTTAGACATGAGGCAAGAGATATTGATTATTTCGATTTTGATAATCCAAGCGCTAGCTTTTATCTTGAAGGAAATTGGAACACATCATATAAGGTTGCCTATGAGATGCATCCAAAAAGTAATCTTCATTGGTATATATACGCTGCTGAAGGTTATCATCCAGCTGGTGTAAATCAGAATCCTTACTTAGATATGGAAGATAAAACTTATGATGATGAAATCTACATTGATGTGACAACAGGTATTAGATGGTATACAGATAACATTAAGTTATCAACTTCATTGTTTTATTTAGAACATGATGGTCACATTTTTGAGACTTCAGAGCAGTTAGATCCATCAAATCCAAATGCTTTTGCATTTTTTAAACAAAATGCTGATTCAGGATATGAGTATGGATCTGAAACAAGCGGTGAATTCAAACTTAATGATAGATTCTCAATGGGATTATCGCTTGGCTTAATGAGTAGTGAAATTGAATTCGGGGACCATGCTGAACACGGTGATGAGCACGGTGATGAGCACGGTGAAGATGATCATGATGAAGATCATGATGAAGATCACGATGAAGATCATGATGAAGATCACGATGAAGATCATGATGACCACGATGAACATGAAGGACATGCTGAGCATGGACAAAAAGCTCATGCTCCAAATTGGAATTATAGCTTAACGTTTAACTACAATTTCACAGAAGATAGTTCATTAATGGTAGAAATTGCTGGTAAGGATGCTTTTGTTTTTGATTCAATGCATGATGAGTACGAGTCTGAACCATATCATTTATTGAATGCATATTATTCACATTCTTTCAATAAGCTAAGATTAGGAGTGTATGCTAAAAATATTCTTGATGAGTCTTACGCAGACAGAGGATTTATTTTTGGTCTAGAACCTCCTCATTTTCACGAAAAACTATATAAATCATTTGGCCCTCCAAGAGAAATTGGAATGTCATTAACATATAGTTTCTAATGTCTTATTTTCATAATTTAGCGGGTAATATTACCCGCTAAATTATGAGCTCAACAAAACAAAAAAGATTATTCATTATTGATGGTTATGCTACCTTATATCGAGCGCATTACGCATTAATTAGAAATCCACTTACCAATTCTGCAGGAACACCTACAAGCGCTATTTTTGGTTTCGCAAATCAAGTCTTTCAACTGATTGAAGAAGAAAAACCAGACTATTTAGTAGCAGCATTCGATTCTAAAGGAAAAAATTTTAGACATGAAATTTTTGAAGAATACAAAGCTAATCGATCTGAAATGCCAGATGAAATACAGACTCAATTACCATACTTATGGAAATTACTTGAAGGTATGAATATCCCTGTTTTAAGAGTAGATGGCGTTGAAGCCGATGATATCATTGGAACTGTTGCTAAGCAATGTGGTGATAGTGATTTACAGTGTAATATTGTGAGCGGTGATAAAGATTTTATGCAATTAATTAATGATTCAACATTTTTATATGCTCCTCAAGCTAGAAAGAGGGAAAAAGAAATATTTGATGTTAATAAAGTTGTAGAAAAATGGGGAGTAGGACCTGAAAACATCATTGATTTGCTTGGTCTTATGGGAGATAGCTCTGATAATGTTCCTGGCGTTCAAGGAGTTGGTCCAAAAACAGCTATGAAGCTTATTCAAGAGCACGGAAATATTGAGAATATTTACGAAAACATAGATTCAATTAAAAATGAAAAAATGAAAGATAAATTACTATCAGATAAGGATAATGCGTTATTAAGTAAACAGCTTGTAACCATTCTTACTGATGTAAACATTGATTCTTCTGTAGAAGATTTTGAAATCAAGGAAATGAACACATCAAAACTTGAGGATATTTTCAAAGAGTTAGAGTTTTCTGGCTTGCTTAAAAAAATTGGATCTACTGAAACTATTGAACAAAAATCTGTAGATAGAAAGAAAGATTATAAAAATATTCTAAATTTAGAAGATTTGATCGGTTTTGTTGAATCGTTAGAGCAGGGCAAATGGTTATCAGTTGATTTAGAGACCACCTCAGTAAATCCAATGGCTGCTGAAATTGTTGGCTTTAGTTTTTCAACAAAGAAAGACACTGGATTTTATGTCCCAATTTTATTTAAGGATAAAAAAGAAAATTTATTTGGGAACAACGATTTAGATGAAGTAATTAGAATATTAAAACCATTTTTAGAAGATGAAAACATTCCAAAAACAGGACAAAATATTAAGTACGACGCTCTTATTATGAAGCGTTTTGGAATTGATCTTAAGGGTATTGAATTTGATACTATGATTGCTGCACATTTATTAAATCCAAACGCTAGGTCATATAAGCTTGATAACTTATCCTTAGCTCATTTGAACTACAAAATGGTACCGATTAAAGACTTAATTGGAGTTGGAAAAAATCAAATTACTATGGATCAAGTTTCTTTAGATGATATCTCTTTTTATGCTGCAGAAGATGCAGATGTTGTTATTGAACTGACCGAAATTTTTATGAAAGACTTAAAAAAACAAAAGTTGTTTAATTATTTTAAGTCAATTGAAATAGATTTATTACCTGTGCTCATAGATATGCAATTCAATGGTATTTTTATTGATAAGGAATACTTAGAAAACAGATCCAATGAGATTGGAAAAAAAATTGAATCATTGGAATCAGAGATAATTAATCTAGCTGGAGAAGAATTCAACCTTAATTCATCACAACAGCTTGCAGTCATACTTTTTGACAAATTAAAACTTCCGATGATTAAGAAAAGGTCAACTGCAGAAGCTGTTTTAAGTGAGTTAAAGGATAAGCATCCTTTGCCAGAGTTAATTCTTTCATACAGAAAGTTGTATAAGTTAAAAAATACTTATTTGGATCCATTACCATCTTATATTATTTCAGATACCCAGCGAGTTCACTCATCTTTCAATCAAACTATGACCGCTACTGGGAGATTGTCTACAAGCAGCCCTAATTTTCAAAATATTCCAATTAGAACTGAAGATGGTAAAGAAATAAGAAAAGCAATTAAAGCTCAATCAAATGAATATCAAATTTTTTCTGCAGACTATTCACAAGTTGAATTAAGAGTAATGGCGCATCTGAGTGGAGATGAATCATTAATTTCTGCATTAAATAATGGAGAAGATATACATACTTTCACTGCAAAAAATATTTTCAATGTTGACAATGATGATATGGTCCTTCCAGAAATGAGAAGGATTGCTAAAATTGTAAACTTTGGGATAATGTATGGAGCAGGTCCATTCAGATTAAGTCAAGAGCTTGATATTCCATTTGGAGAAGCAAAGCAAATTAAAGATGCATATTTTCAGAAATATCAAGGAATTGAACAATATATTGAAAATTCTAAACTACAGATTAAAGAAACCAAATCTGTTGAAACTTTATTAGGAAGAAGAAGAGCTGTTTGGGACTCGGATAGTCAAAATAAAATTCGAAGAGATGCGGCTGAGCGAATGGCAATTAATATGCCAATTCAAGGGACTGCTGCAGAAATGATTAAATTGGCCATGATCAAAATTCATCGTCAAATGAATAAAGAAAATTTAAAATCTAAACTTATAATGCAAATTCATGATGAGTTGTTATTAGAAGTCCATCAAGATGAAATTGATTATATTTCAAAAATGGTAATTGAACATATGAGAAATGCAATGAAGCTTGATGTTCCAATTGAAATAGATTTTGGTATTGGTCCTTCATGGTACGAGGCGCATTAATGAGTTATTTAGGTCCAAAAGTTTATATTGATTTACACCAACTGAAAAAAAACTATCAAATAGTTAAGAGTGAAGTTGGAGAGATTCCTATCATGGCTACAGTAAAAGCAAATGCGTATGGGCATGGAGCTGTA
Organism: Fidelibacterota bacterium; assembly: GCA_016777965.1. Classification (GTDB taxonomy): domain Bacteria; phylum Fidelibacterota; class Marinisomatia; order Marinisomatales; family Marinisomataceae; genus Marinisoma. The sequence continues at coordinate 5,214 of JADHQL010000005.1, forward strand.
GAAGTATCTAAAGCTCTGGAAGAAGAGGGAGTGAGATATTTAGCTGTGTTCACTATTGATGAAGGCATTGAATTGCGAGATGCTGGCATTAAAACAGATATTTTTATTTATGCAAAATTTGATCCATCAAGAATCGATGAAGCTTCAAAGTATAACCTTACTCTCAATATCTCATCATTTGATGATTTGAAAGCGCTAAAAGCACACGTTGGAAATACTATCAAAGTTCATTTAAAGATTGATACAGGAATGACAAGATTAGGAGTCCCATTTGAAGAAGCTGAAGCATTTTTGCAAGAAGCAAATCAGCTTGATACCATTGAATTGGAGGGATTGTACACTCATTTTGCCACTGCGGATGAAGGAGACCTTTCCTATGCTAATAGTCAACTTAGTAAATTTAGTGACGTTATAGAAATTTATAAAAAATTAGATATGTCCTTTGATTTTGTTCATTGTAGTAATAGTGGAGCTATTTTGAATGTTAAAGATTCCAGATTTAATATGGTAAGAACTGGAATGCTTCTTTATGGAGCTTTTCCATCTGATGAAGTACCTCAAGAGCTTCCAATTAAACCAGTTATGACATTTACAGCTCCTATTGTTGAAATTAGGGACGTTAAAGCTGGTACTCAAATTAGCTATGGTGGGGTTTATAAAACCAAATCAGATACTCGAATAGCTGTTGTGCAAGCTGGCTTTGCTGATGGAGTCCCACGTCCTTGGTATATTGATGGTTTTGTAAAATTTCGAAATCAAGATTTTAAAATTACCGGAAGAATTTGTATGGATCAGTTAATGATTGATATAGGATCTGCTGATTTAAACTTTGGAGATGAAGTATTGATTTTTGGAGCCAATGAGCATGGAAGTATTGATATTAATCTCATTGCAAAAAAAATTGATTCTACTTCATATGTTTTAGTTACTGCGCTTGGAATTCGTCCTAAAAGAATTTATTTATTCGAGGAGCAAATTAAAACCTAACCAAGGGTAAGAGAAAGGAATTAAGAGGTAATTTTAAACTTTAACTTGCTCCTCATTAATACTTATGTTTTTTTTAAAAAAAAGTTCCTCCTTTTTCTATTTATAGTTATTATACAAACAGATCGCGGGATGGAGCAGCTTGGTAGCTCGTCGGGCTCATAACCCGGAGGTCGTAGGTTCAAATCCTACTCCCGCTACTAAAACAATAAAACGGTTATACTATTATAGTGTAACCGTTTTTGATTTATATCTTTCAATTATTGCCAGGTGTAATTCATTTTTATCTTTAACATTTGCTATGTCTTGATTATCGACAGGTTTAATATTGTGATGGCTCCACAAGGCCAACTCTATTATAACCGGAGTTAACGAAAGTCCTTTTTCAGTTAGAAAATAGTGATTAGTTTTTTGGTTGTCAGGCAATTTTTGTTTGACTATAAATCCTATTTTTTCAAGTGTTTTTAACCTATTAGATAAAATACTTGGTGCAATTGATTCATCGCTTTCGGAGAACTCTTTAAATGTTTTTTTTTGTTCTAATAGCATCAATTTTATAACAACAAGCGTCCATTTGTCTCCAACAATATCTAATGCTGAAGTTACAGGACAATTACACCTAAAAAAC
>JADHQL010000006.1 GCA_016777965.1 Fidelibacterota bacterium
GATGTAGGCAGGTGCCCAATATAAAACCAAACCAATTAAAATTAATAAAGCGTAAGGTATTCCAACTTTACTTTCCCAGGTTTTATCAGGAAAAATATAACTTTTTAAAACCCACATTATACCATAAGAACCATGCAAACAAAAATAAACCCATGCAGTTAGATTATCAACCTGGTTGTAGTAGTAAATTAAATAGAGCACCAAAAGCCATGTCACGCCCTTGGCAAAATCAATCATATATTTCTGTTTAATTCGCATAGAAAAAAAATGGTATGAATAAAATAATTAACATGATTATGATTGTTAGTATAGACTTCCTGTAAAACAAAACTAATTCTTTTTTATCTTTCATTCTTATCTGCTTTCCAAGCTAGCATACCGCCATCTATATTAATTGCAGTAAAATTATTTTCATTTAAAATGTCTTTTCCAAACCCTGATCTGTTTCCACTTCTGCATACAACATAAATAGTATTTTCTTTATAATCATCTAACTCATAAAGCCTATCTTCCAACTCGTTTATTGGAATTAAAATTGAGCCATCAATATGTCCTAAGGGACCATAGTATTCTTCTTCAGTTCTTACATCCAACACAATAGTTTTATTATCAAGAACTTTGTCTTGAAATTCTTTCATGCTTATAACATCAACATTTTTTGAGCAACAATTCATAGAAAAAGTTACTACAAAAAATAATAGGATTAGTTTAATTTTCTTCATCTTGCTTTTTCCTCAAATATCGTTTAATAGTTAAAAAATTAAAGATTGTTCCAAACATGACAAGTAATGTCATTAATATGATCGTTCCTTTCATGTTATGGAGCAACCCAACTTATATTAATTTTTTCTTTTTCGAAAATGAACTTGCATCTTTGATGTCCACTATACTTCAGTTTTAAAAAATCGATTTCATAAAAATGGCATCTAATTATTACAAAGTTATTATAGCCAGATAAGGAGTCTTGGTCAGTTGGATCTTTGAATTGGACATTATTTGGAATATTAGGATGATATTCTTCTAAGATATCTGAAGGATTGTAAGGTCCCATATAACACCTTTTGGATGAAGGAGTTACATTGTCCCATCTTTGCTTTGTAATGGAATTTTTATGAAAAATTTCCACAGTTCCTTTAAACCTTAATTGAATCTTATTTTCAGATGAATAGAATAAAGCAGAGAATTCCTTATTTTTTTCTAACTGTTTAATCTTTGGACTTCTTAAATCTGAATGACAATCAAAATAATTATCCTCTAATGAAAAATCTCTTAATACTACTGTTCTCAAACTAGGCATTTTCCCATCGATAGAAGCTAGAGAGAATATTCTATATGGATGTGCAGAATTTTTTAAGGCTTCAGACATCAAGCTCTCAATTTTTTCGTAAATCTCTTTGAATTTCTTTTTCAACATTATTCCTAAAATATTTGAGTTTTAAATAATTTTTAACCTATATTATCTTGAATTTAACAAAAATGAGGTATATAACATGTTTATAAACTTAATTGGAATGGATCCGAGCACATTAACTGGGTTCACATTCTTTGTAGTTAATATGGCTTTACTTGCTTCTGCTTTATTCTTTTGGCTAGAGAGAGACAATGTAAATCCAAAATGGAAAACATCATTAACTGTTTCTGGTTTAGTATGTTTCATCGCTGCAGTTCACTACTTCTACATGAGAGGAAGTGACGGCGTCGAGACAGTTGCTATCAGATATATTGACTGGTTAATTACAGTTCCATTACTAATGATCGAGCTTTACATAGTTCTACTTGCAGTAACTAAAGTAAGTTCAAGCGTATTCCAAAAACTTCTTGGTTACACCGCATTGATGCTTGTTTTCGGGTATTTAGGTGAATCAGGTGCAGTTGCTGCTATTAACTCAACTACTGGTTTTGTTGGTGGTATGCTATTCTGGGGTCTAGCCCTTAGAGAAATTTGGTCAGGTGAAGCTGCTGAAGCTAACGCTGGATCAAAAAATGCTGCAGGTCAGTATGCTTATGATAATCTAAAGAAAATCGTAACATTTGGTTGGATTATTTATCCAGTTGGTTACGCTCTAGGTTATTTTGGTGGCGGAGTAGATATGGATGTTGTAAACCAAGTTTACAACTTAGCTGATTTTGTAAATAAAATTCTACCAGGTGTAATTGTATGGGCAGCTGCTAGAATGGATACAAAATAATCAATTCATTTTACTATAAAAAAAGGCCTTCAGTTGAAGGCCTTTTTTTATTCAAACAAATCACTCAATCGATTTTTAATTATAGCTTGTTTAGCCATAACTGATAAAGACATTACTGCTAAATTCAGTAACGAGAATCTTCTATCTTTTGTATACCCCTTTTTATATCTAAAATAAATTTGCTGTGCAATAACTGCGATTTTGAAAAGTCCAAAAACATAGTAAAACACTGGATTAGTGATATTTTTTCCAGATTCCTTTTCATATAATTCCAAAATACCTTCTCTAGTTGGATTGCCATCTAGAGTTGTTGCACTTAATTGAAACAACTTGAGCTCTGGTAAATCATTTTTATCTACCCAATAGCCAAGAGTAGTTCCCAAATCCATGAAAGGATCACCTATAGTGGCCATCTCCCAATCAAGAACTGCGGTTATTTTTGAATGATTATCTTTATCAAGTACCAGGTTATCATATTTAAAATCATTGTGCACAATAGACCCTTGAACTTCTGCAGGTTGGTTTTCATGAAGCCAGGATGCTATAAATTCCATATTTGCTATAGAATCAGTTTTTGAATGATTGTATCTCTTTATCCAACCTTCAACCTGTCTTTTAACATAGCCATTAATATTTCCAAGCTCATTTAAATTAGCTTGATCTATATCAACATTATGTAGCTCTACTAATGTAGAAACTAAAGATTTAGAAACATTTTGAATCACCTCTTTACCTGGAGAATCTTTTTGCTGAAGATTTGGCCTAATTATATAACCCTCCACTCGCTCCATTAAATAAAAAGGTGCTCCAATTATTTCATTATTATCACAATAAAGATAAACATCAGGAACTTTTAAAAATTGAGATTTTAGATTTTTTAATACATTGTACTCTCTTAACATATCATGGCCACCCTTTAAGCTCTTTGCACCAAATGGTGGCCTTCTTAAAACAAACTCTTGTGATGATGATTTGAGAAAATAAGTTAAATTGGAATATCCACTAGGAAATTGTTTAATTGATAAATCATCAGCATTAATATTATTTTCTAATAAGTAAGTTTTAAGTGTTTCTAGCGCAAATTCTTCTCCATCTCGTATTTCTCTAGGAGAATCTATTGAAAAATTTGGGGTTTTATTTTTTTGTATGAATTTTGATAGCAAATAGTAGAATTTAAGCTTTAGAGGAACTCTCAAAACTTTCTAATCCTATTTAAGATATTTTTTCATTATTTCTTTGGCTACTCTTGACTTATGAACCTCGTCAGCACCGTCATAAATTCTAGCTGACCTTTCATGCCTATACAATGAAGCAAGTGGAGTATCATCTGTCATACCAAGAGCACCATGCACCTGAACAGCTCTATCAAGAACATTTTGAAGAACTTGTGCTACATAAAATTTAATCGTTGAAATTTCAACCTTAGAAGCGTATGCACCTTCATTATCAATTTTTTTAGCAGCATCAAGAACCATCAAACGCGAAGCATTAATTTCTGCTCTTGATTCTGCGATCCAATTTTGAATGGTTTGCTTCATCGCCAAAGGTTTTCCAGGAGCAAGTTCCCTTAAAGCTGCTCTTTGACACATCATATCAAAAGCTTTTTCACACTCTCCGATCCATCTCATACAATGATGAATTCTTCCGGGTCCAAGTCTTTCCTGAGCAATTTTAAAACCAGCTCCAACAGGACCTAAAACATTTTCTTCTGGAACAATGCAATTATCGTAAATGATTTCTGCATGTGCATTCCAACCATCTCCCTCATCTCCCATTACTGAAATATTTCTAATAAAATTGAAACCCTTTGTTTTAGTTGGAACAATAATTTGAGATGCTCTCATGTAAGGATTTTCATGATCTGGATCTGTAATTACCATTACAATAGCAAACTCAGCACCATCAGCTGAAGATGTAAACCACTTATGACCGTTTATAATATAGTTAGAACCTTCTTTTACAGCAGTTGTACCCATTATCACTGGATTAGAACCAGCAAACTCTGGTTCGGTCATTGAAAAACAACTTCTTACTTTTCCCTCAACTAAAGGTTTTAAAAATGTTTCTTTTTGATAATCAGTGCCATGCTGTATAAGAATTTCCATATTACCAGCATCAGGCGCTTGACAGTTGAACACATATAGACCATAAAATGTTTTACCAAGAATTTCGTAGATTTGACCAAGTTGATGAAGGCTTAATCCCAATCCCCCATACTCTTTTGAAATTTGAGGAGCAAATAACCCCATTTCCCTTACTTTATTTCGTTTTTCTTCTAAGAAGGGCAAATGATCAGCAAATTTATGATTGATATTGAAATCGGCTTCATCTACTACCATTTCATCATCAATGAAGTTTTGAATTTTTGATTTTATTTCTTCAAATTTTTCGTTTGGTAAAGCCATAATTTGCCTAAATATATGTTTCTAGATATCTTGGTATTAAACTACGATTAAATGTATCCAATGTAAAAGTATCATTTTCTTTCTTGAACAATGTGATAGAGGCATTTTTAATCTTAAAATTTAATTTCATGATTTCATCGACCGTCAATGGATGGCATTCAGCATAAACGGCAGTAATAGCTCCTCCAGATGACACAACCATTGTATTTCTATTTTCATTCATGAATGAAGATACTTTACTTTTTGCTGTTCGAACTCTTTCTCGGAATGTATCATAACTTTCAAAACCTTTTTCAGATAAATCAAGTTCATCATGAATCCATTTTTTTGCAATAATGTTAAAATGCTCTAAAAATTTTTGTTTACGCTTCCAAAAAGGAACAGCATTAAAAATTTCCTTAATATTTTTATCTGTGTTTAACATTTTAGGAATGAAATGTTGAGCAATTTCCATCAACTGATTTTCAGCAAACTCCTCAATAATTAATGGATTGCTTAAATCTCCCCCGTATCCTTTATTTATACCATCAAACGTTTGTTGATGTCTTTTTAATGGACCAATAATTGTTTGATCAAAAGATATATTTTTTTTCAATAATTTTTTTCCAAGAGCAATTGATTGCTTAACCCCTTTAATACTCAAATTATCGTAGTTTTTCTCTCCAAAGGACGCTTGTCCATGTCTAATTAAATATAGATTAGTAATATTCCCCTCCTTAATACTACTCGTAGATTAAAAATACTTGCTCTGCTACACAGGCTGGCTTTTCATTGTCTTTTAATTCTACAGTCACTTCAACGGTCAATTTTGCACCATTTTTAATCTCTTTAAACTCTTTTAAAATAACTCTTCCTCTCACAAAGCTTTTTACAAGAACAGGCGCAGTAAATCGGACACGATTTAATCCATAATTAACACCCATTTTAGCTGATTTGATAGCATAGGTTTCCTCTAAAAACTTTGGAAGTAAAGATAGAACTAAGAAACCATGAGCGATTGTAGATTTAAAAGGAGATAATAATTTAGCTCTAATAGGAGCAGTGTGAATCCACTGTTCATCTCTTGTTACTTTTCCAAATTTCGATATTTGAGATTGTGAAATTTGATGCCACTTACTAACTCCTAACTCTGATCCAACAAAACTTTTCACTTCTTCTAGGTTATTTAAAGTCTTCATTAAGTAAAGTTAGCAGAATGACTAGTTTCTAACAATATTAAACTTTTTAAAATAAAAACGCATCCAAGCAAAAGAAATAATTGCAGCAATTAAAATTGCGAATATTTGAGAAAACCAAACCCATTCAATTGGCTTTCCTATGAAATAAAAATAATAAGATAAAGGGGCTGTTAAAAGAATCACACGGGTAATTGTTGTAATAAGCAGTGGCATTCCTTGGCCTAAAGCTTGACATACTCTTGAGCAAATAACACTTATTCCAACAGCTGGATAAGCTAATATTATGATTTTTAAATAAGTGACTCCAATATTGACAACTAAAGGGTTTGAACTAAAAATAGGTAAAATATTACTAGCTAAAACAAAAAAGAGTATTACACTAATTGTTGTGATCAATACCGCTCTATTTATTCCATAGTATACTACTGATAAAAGTTTATCAAATTCTTTTGCGCCATAAAACATTCCTACAATTGTTGTTAAACTGATAGCTATTCCTAAAATTGGCATAAATAATAACATATCAAGTCTTGAAACTATTTGATAGGCAGCTACAGCTTCTGTTGAATAATTTACAAGAATTTTATTCATCACTACCTGTCCAAATGAAATAATAAGCATGGAAAGTGAAGATGGAATCCCAATTTGAAAGATTTTTGACATTATGTGATTATTTAGGCTTAAATCCCTTACATGAAATGATATGAAAGTTGATTTTTTTACAAAAATGATAAATAAGTACGCCAGAACCATTACAATCTGACTTATAATTGTTGCAAAAGCTGCTCCTCTTACACCATACTCAAAAGTAAAAATTAGAATTGGATCAAGAAT
>JADHQL010000003.1 GCA_016777965.1 Fidelibacterota bacterium
ACAGTTGAGTAGTGAAGGTTCATAAATGAATGTCTACGTAGCATTATTTTTAGCGATAGTATTAGAAGTAACTGGCACAATGTTACTTCCAATCACTAAAGAATTTTCGAAATTAATTCCAACTAGTCTTGTAATGATATTCTATTCGTTATCTTTTTATTTATTATCAGTTGCAGTTGTAAAGTTACCATTATCGATAGTATATGCTTCTTGGGCGGGATTAGGGGTATTTTCAGTCGCAATATTAAGTTACTTTTTTTATAAGCAGCCATTAAATACACCAACAGTAATTGGATTATTTATGATTGTAATTGGTGTTGTCTTGGTAAATATGTTTAAAACTGATTAAATAAGCTTATATTTCAATTATTATGAAATTATTAGTAAATATTATTTTATTTGGGAGTTTATTTGCTCAATCAATTGATAGTGAATTAAATAAAAAATTTATTGAATCGCTTATAGATGATTTAAATCGTCAAAGAAATAATTCTGTTATTAAAAGAATTGATGAAAGCAAGATTATTGAAACTGATTATGCAAATCATGCTAAGATATTAAAACTCAAGGCTTATTATAATCTAAAAGATTTTGATTCTGCTCTTAACATCGCAAAATCAATGAACCCTCTCAATTATTCTCCTAATCTTAAAACAACTTTTTATCTAACAATGGGAGATATTTATTCTTCTAAAGGTTATTACGACCATGCTTTTAAAAATTACATAGATGCAAGGAGATCAAATATTGATTCTCGATCAAAAAGAGTGATTAATAAAAGATTAGTTAAAATTATCCCACTAAATCTAGATTTTGAAAATTTGGAATTAATGGAAATTCTTGAAGATAATACAAGTAATTTAAATATCATTCTTTTAGCACAATCTTTTTCATTGGTCTATAGTAATTCAAAAGAAATCTCAAACAAATTTGATGAAATTGACCAAAGCAGTTTAGATAAAGAGTTTAGATCGAATTACAATTTTTTAAAAAGAAATATTGACACTAAAACATTTTTTTCGAAGAAAGTTGGAGTTGTACTTCCTTTAGAAGGAGAAGGCCTTGAAATTACTAATGCATTTTTAAAAGGATTATTAGAAGCAAATCAAAGTTCTCAGTCTAATGATAAGATTCAATTTATTGTCATTGATAATTATAAAGACCCAATCTTAACCGTTGAAGCGTTTAAAAATCTTGTTGATAAACATAACGTAAGTGCAATTATTGGACCATTTCTAGATAAGAATTTAATTGCAGGAGCAAGTTCAGTGTCTTCCACAAACATTCCAATTTTTGCTCCATTTACATCATTAGACAATCTTTCAAATGTTAACAAAAATATATATTTATTAAACTCATCTGTAGATTTTAGAAATCAACTATTGGTAAATCATTACCTAGATAATTCAGAATTAAATAACATTGCTGTAATAGCGCCGAGAACAGATTTAGGCATAAAAGAAGTTGATTCATTTTTAATAGCTTTAGATAAGCTGAATAGAGAGCCAGTATATATTGGCTGGTATGAAGAAAACTCTGCAATTGACCTTCGTCCAAATTTTAATGAATTAAGAGAGGTTGCATGGGAGATTGAAACTCGTGATGAGTATCAAGAATTTTTAGGTGTTGAGATTGATGTTCTTGACTCTATGTTTGAAGTAGATGATGATGAAGTCTATGATATGTTTAATTTAGAACAAGAAGAGTCAATTGATTCCACAAAAGTGATTTTGGAAACTATCGATGCATTATTTTATCCTGTGAGTGCAAATGCTTTAGAGTTTGTTGCTTCTCAAGTATCATTATCTAATCTAGAAACGAAACTTTTAGGAAACGAAAATTGGCTTAATTTGGACTTACTAAAACAAGAAAGTATTTCACCGCATATTTCAGATATGTTGTTTGCATCAAATTATATTCCTAAATATTTAAATAATAGTGAATATGATTATGATCCATCTTTAAATAATGCTTTTCATTTTGGAATGGATTTTTCAAACTTTTTAATTTATTCAAGTTTTAATAAATCACAATTTGATTTTAGTTCATCATTGAGTTTTGAAGGAATTACAAGGAATTTTGATTTTTCTAATTCCACATCAAACCAAGGTTCTAAGGTAGTTAGATTTTCAAATAGAAAAATCTATAATTCTAGATGAAATTATGATTTTTGATTTTTCAGATAAAATCAATCAACATGGACTAAAAGTAATTTTTTCAAATGCTGAAGAGAGCAACATCTTTACGAAGAAAGCTATTGTTTCTATGTCACAAATCCATTCTACGAATATAGAATTAGTAAATAATAAAAAATTAGTATATAGCAACGTAGATGGAATTTTCTCATGCAATAAAAATTATGCTTTACAAGTTAAAACAGCTGATTGTTTACCTATTTTTTTTATTCATGAACATGAAAATATTTTTGGAGTAATTCATGCAGGGTGGAAAGGTCTTAAAAATGGTATTATTTCAAAATCTACTAAGTTATTAAGTAGTCATATTAATGATTTTAACGAAATAACTGCTTTTATTGGACCATCAATTTCACAAAAAAATTATGAGGTGAAAAATGAATTTATTGACTATTTTGGAAATGAGTTCATTGAAAATATTGATGATAAATTTTTTTGTAATTTAAAAGGTGTTGCAAGCTCTCAATTACAAAAGCTTGGAATTAAAAATGTTATTGATTGCAATCAATGTACTTATGAAAATGAAAATTACCATTCTTATCGACGCAATAAGACTTCAAAAAGAATGATTGGTTTAATTTATTATGAATGAATTAATTAATTATATTATTTTAGGAATGATTCAGGGATTAACTGAATTTTTTCCTGTTAGCAGTTCTGGTCATCTAGTATTATTTCAAGATTTTTTGAAAATAAAAAATGAAGGTGCTTCTGCTGAAATTATTGCTCATTTTGGTACCTTATTCAGCATACTTTTATTTTATAAGGCTTCTTTCTTTTCTTCAAAAAACGAAAATGATTTTTTTAACCCAGACACTATAAAGTTGTTAGTAATATCTACTATTCCAGCTATTATCTTTGGCCTTATATTTGATTTTGAGCAATTTTTTAATTACAAATTCGTCCAATACTCATTGTTAGCTAACGGAGCTCTAATAATACTAATGAGTTTATTAAAAAATTCATTCTCATTTAATTTTAATTTAAAATCTGCTTTACTTTTAGGAGTATTTCAATCTATTGCAATTCTTCCTGGAATTTCCAGATCTGGAATGGTAATAAGCTCAGCTTTAATGTTAGGGCTTAATAAAGAAAAATCTATTCAATACTGTTTCTTTATGGTGATACCAGTTATTATTCTCTCAATTTTTTATGAATTATTATTTTCTTCAGGATTTGATGCCATAAACTTATTAGATGGAGTAGGATTATTTTTATCATCATTCATTTTTGGATACCTGAGTTTATACTTTTTAGTAGCATTTCTGAAAAAATTTGATTTTTGGTGGTTTGGATTGTATTGTATAATTGTGAGCATTATAACATGATTGAAGTAATATTCATTCTTTATCTTTTGTTAATTATTTGTGTTGGAATTCTTTCAAATAAATTTGTTTCTTCGCAATTAGATTTTTTATTAGCTGGAAGAAGGCTTGGACCATGGGTAACAGCCTTTTCAGAAAGAGCTTCAGGAGAATCAGCATGGCTTCTTCTTGGGCTCCCTGGTGCTGCAATTGCTATTGGATATGGCGAAATTTGGGCAGTAATAGGTATAACAATTGGTATTATATCCTCTTGGTTTTTAATTGCAGAACGATTAAGAGATGAAACAGAAAAATTTGACTCATTAACCATTCCAGATTTCCTTGAGAAAAAATTCAATGATTCGTCTGGTCTCATCAGGATTATTTCAGCTTTAATCATTGGAATATTTTTTACTTTTTATGTTTCAGCGCAGTTCCATGGTTCAGGAAAAATTTTAAACACTATATTTGGTATTGAGCCTTTGTATGGAATAACATTAAGTGCTATAATCATTATCATATATACGATTTTAGGCGGGTTATTGGCAGTAGCTTGGACCGATTTGATTCAAGGTGTGCTAATGATAGGAACATTAGTTATTTTGCCAATTGTTGGTCTTTTTGAGCTACTTTCTTTTGATCAAAGTTTATCTGAATTATTGAAGTTTGATTCAATAGAAAGAAATTCAGTTTTTTCAGGACTTTCCGGTTTCGGAGCTCTGTCAGTTGCGTTAGGTGGAATGAGTTGGGGTCTAGGGTATTTTGGTCAACCGCATTTACTTATTAGATACATGGCTATAAAGTCTGTTCATGATATTAAAAAAGCTAAATGGATTGCAGCTCTTTGGGCTATTCCTGGAATTTCTGGTGCATTTATGATTGGAATTTTAGCATTAGGCTATTTTGGTGAAGATTTTTTTATAGGTAAAGATCCTGAAATTGCAATGCCATTATTAGCGCAAACGTTATTACCTGCATGGATTGCTGGGTTACTTATTTCTGGCGCAGTTGCAGCCATGATGTCCACCGCTGACTCTCAATTATTAGTATCTACATCTGCGATTAGCGAAGATTTAAAGTTGAACAAAGTGATTAAAACAAGAAAATCAAATAAATTAACTAATACTAGATATATCACAATCATTCTAGGGTTATTCGCTTATGCAACCGCTATGTATTCCGAAGTTTCAGGAGATACAATTTTTGGAATTGTTAGTTTTGCATGGAGCGGATTAGGTTCTTCATTTGGACCAGCAGTTATCTTGTCTTTGTGGTGGAAAAAGACAACCAGGGAAGGTATTATCGCCGGTCTTCTAACTGGTTCAATTGTAACAATGATTTGGGGAAGTAGTGAGTTTTTAAAATTGATTGTTACTGAAAGATTAACAAGCTTTGTATTAGCATTTATTGTAGTTATAGTAGTTAGTAAATTGACTTACACAAAAAAAGAAAAAAATTCCAATAGAGATTCAGGTACTCAAATACAATCTGGTAGCTATGGAATATCTTAATTGAAAAAATATGATTAAAGCTTTACAATTTCTATCCGATAAAAATCAATCTTTTAAAAACAACTATCTATTTGTTGGGGATAATGATTTTTTATATCTATTTATAAAGAATCAAATAGTTAAAAAATTGCAAAAAAAGGATGAAGCATTTGTATATGACTGTGCAGATAAAAGCGATTCATTAGATCAATTGATGAATGTGCTTGGATCTCAAGATTTATTTTCAAGCAATAAGCTCATAATCATCAAAAATATAAATAAGCTAAATAAAAAAAATTCAGAACTTCTTCTTAACAGTTTTGATTCAGATAGTTCAGACCAAATCATCTTTATAGACAATAATTTTTTATCATATGATTATAAATCTAAATCAAACACTATCAAAAGTTCCGTTACTAAAGAATTTGCAAAAATAATGGATGTTGTTGATATTTCTACTCCTTTCGAGAGTGAAATGAAACATTGGATACATTTATTTGCAGATGAATTAAATCTGAAAGTTTCAGAAAAATATACTCAAAAAATTATGGAAATTTTTGGAAACAACTTCTCAGAAATTTTTAATGAGATGTCTAAATCAAGTTTAGTATCAAGCAACGAAAAAGATCTTCTAAATGCTCTTGAAAAATCAGGCAACATTCATAAAGAAAAGCAGTTGTGGGAATTAAATTATGCAATATGCGATAGAAGAGTTGATGCAATTTTCGAAAATGGTTTATCAATCATGAAACAATACGGTCTTTCATATGTGATTAATTCTATGTTCACTTTATTAGAGGCAATTTTTATTACCAAAAAAAACAATGGAACTTTAATTGAATCATCAAGTAGAAGTATTAGAGGGAATTTATTAAAAAGAATAAGCCCAGCAACAAATAACTATTCACTTGATGAGCTGGAGCATGCGATTAATATTTTTGCTCAAACTGACATTAAATTAAAAACACAAAAAATAATTGATGAGACAGAATTTACAAACATTATCAACGGAGCTTTCCGACATGAATGATAAATTTAAATATTCTGATGAAAAGTTAATTTTAAGATTTCAAGAAGGAGATATTAACGCCTATAACGAGCTTGTTAAAAGATACAAAGATAGACTATTAAACTTTGCATTAAGATATTTCAATAATGTTGAGCAGGCAGAAGATGTAGTGCAAGATACATTAATTAAATTATACACTCATGCAAGCTATTATAAGAAAGTTGCAAAATTTTCAACTTGGATTTTTACAATCGCCAAAAATAATGCGTTAACCGAATTAAGAAAAAATAAAAGGAAGAAGACCGATTCCTTATGGACTGATGATGGACAGGTTATCGATATTAATTCTAAAGAAGAATCTTTGGATTCTAAAGTCCAAAATGAAATTGCAATTGATCAATTAAACAAATTTTTAGATGAGATTCCCGAAAATTTTAGAATGGCTGTAGTCTTAAGAGATTTTCAGGAACTTTCTTATGAAGAAATAAGTAAAATACTGGAAATACCGATTGGTACGATCAAATCTAGAATAAATAGAGGTCGTATTCAGTTGGCTGAAAAAATGAAACATTTTAAGGAGTAGTTATGGATTATAATACATTTGAGGATAGAATATCTGATTGGATTGAAAATTCAATGGATATTAAAGAACGCAAGGAGTTTGAAAAATATCTTGCTGAAAATCCTGAACATAAGAAAAAAGTTGATGATGTTCGAAATGCAATGAATATTATGAAAACTGCTCCTTCTTTAAAAACTTCCGATAGTTTCGATAAAAAACTTCAAGATCGTATTAATACATTAAATGATAATCAAAATGTTAGTAGTGGAATTATGGGATTCTCAAGACAAAATTTTGTGTATCTTACCCTGTCTGTACTTTGTATTTTCATGCTCTCAGCTTATTTAATTCAACCTTCTCAATCAAACTATTTTATAGCGGATGAAGAATCAGTAACGCAAGAAAATATATCTGAAGAAGAGGATACTGAAATTAAAGATGTTGAGCTGTTAAATGATGTTAATGGATCATTTGTAAGCGATAAAGATTAATTTTCATAGAATTGTAAATATCCAATCTCGGATGTAATTTGCATAGTTATGAAAATGAAATACTTAATAATTACAATTTCCACAATTTTTTTAGCAAATTGCGCTTCAACATCTTTAGAATTACCCAAATCATACACTGAAGAATCTATAAAAGAAGAAAAAACTATAGAGTCAATTGATCCTTTCGGTGGTGTTCAATTTTTCATGGACGGAATGATGTTTTTTGAACAGGGTGATTATGCAAGAGCAATTTTAGAGTTTCAGGACGCTATTGATGCTGGTTCAAATTCTGCAGAAGTCTTATTTAATATGTCTGAAGCATACTGGATGTTGCAAAAGTTTGAAAAAAGTATTGTATTTGCCAATCAGGCAATTGCAATGGATGAAAATGCATTAGATTATAAGATTTCATTAGGAAAAAAGTTTATTGCCTTAAATGATTATGAATCTTCTTTATTGATTTTTAATCAAATCATTGAAAGTGATCCTAATAATGCTGATGTGCTGTTCATCATTGGAGACTTAAAAGCTGAGTTAAATGATGTTGATGGAGCATTGCTTTACTATCAAGAAGCCTATAACAAGAATAATGACTTAATTTTGGCTTTGGAGGTTGCAGCAGAATTAGCATATAATTCAAATCATAGAGACTTATCAAAGATATTTAAAAAACTCCTTTTAGCAGATCCTTCTAATTCAGAATATATGAGAGGTTATCTTGAATCAAATGATGGTGGAAATATTGAAGAGTTGCTTGAGCTATTAAATCTAGACTCTATTAAAGCAAACCCATTTTATAATAATCTATACAATCAAATAGCACTAGAATATTTAAGAATTGGAAAATTAGATTCTGCAGAAGAATTTTTGCAAAAATCTTTATCAAAAAAGGATAATGATAGGTTTGCGTTGTATTACTTGTCATTGGTATACAGAGATATTGGTAGAAATGACTTAGCATTAGAAGTATCAAAAAAGCATACTTCTTATTATCCTAATGATAAGGAAGGATATATTAATTCATCTATTTCATTAATAAGTTTACAAAATTTCTCTGAAGCAATTGATGAACTTAATATAGCGGTATCAATATTTCCGAACGACTTTGAAGTAAATTATTTTTTGGGATTGGCAAATTATTCAGCAAGAAATTTTAATGAAGCAGAACAATTCTACAGTAAGTCATTATTAATTGATCAAAAATCTGTAGCAGCCATGCATGGCTTAGCAATGACATATGATAAAATTAAAAAATGGGATAAATCTGACGAGTTGTACACAAAATTAATTGCTTTGAATGACAGAGATGCACAAGCGTATAATAATTTTGCTTATAGCCTAGTTGAAAGAGATGAAGATTTAGAATATGCTTTGACTCTTGCTGAAAAAGCTATACAAATAAGCCCAGATGTATCAGCTTACTTAGATACAATCGGATGGATTTATTACAAATTATCTGAATTTGAAAAAGCGAAAGATTTTATTGCTCAAGCATTAATATATGATGATTCAAGTGCAGTAATTCTTGAGCACTATGGAGATGTATTAATTAGTGTAGAAGAAAAAGATGAAGCACTTATTTTTTATAATAAAGCATTGTTGTTAGATGAAGATAACGAACAGCTACAAACAAAGATTTCTTCATATGAATCTCAATAAAAAAATCATAATTGTCCTATTTGCAGTTATTTTTTCCTCATGCTCCAGCAATAATAACATTCAAGTAATAGATTCTGAAAATATTAAAATTGAAGAATTAGAAAAAAATTTTAATAGAGTTATTGGTAATGGTGTTTTACAAGGAAAAGGAAAATCAAATTTTTCTTCACCATTTATTTTCGAATCTTCAGGAAATAATTCAATTATCGTTTTCAAAGATTTTTTGGGAAGAAGACAGTATATGATTGAAGTAAATAATGATTCAATTAGATATTTAAATGTCCGCAAGAAAGTTGAAATCTCCCAAGAGGAGTTTAATAGATTTTTTCCTTTATCAAATCAATTGAATTCAAATTTCTACAAAAGTATTCTTTGGGGAGATACTGAAGCTTTAAATAAAATAGATATTCAATTGAGAAATTCATACGTCATTACAACTAAGTTGATTTTAATTGATGGTAGTAATTATTTGAACGAGATTGTATTTTTACTTAATAATGATAAACAGAACTATACATTAAAATTTAATAGAAGAAATTTTGAATAATGAAAAGCTTATCTATACTTATACCAATATATAATGAGGAGGAATCTCTTCAAGCATTATTTGACGAGTTGAAATCCAGTTTTGAGAATAATCAATCAATTGAAATTATTTTTATTAATGATGGTTCGTCAGATATGTCCCAAAAAGTGATTGAAAATGAAATCGCAAATCATTCTACATGGAAGCTCATAAACCTTTATAGAAACTATGGAAAGTCTGTAGCACTTCAATCTGGCATTGATATTGCTTCAAATGAATTAATAGCTACATTAGATGGTGATCTTCAAGATGATCCAAAAGAACTTATCAATCTTGTTCGTGAATTGAATGAAGATGACGTAATTATAGGATGGAAGAAAGATAGATTAGATCCTTTAGAAAAAAAAATTGCATCAAAAATATTCAATTTTTTTATAAAACTTTTTAGTGGATTAAAAATTAAAGATTCAAACTCCGGAATTAAGGTTTTAAAAAAAGAAGTGGCCAAGTCTTTAAATCTTTATGGAGGAAGACATAGGTATATTCCTTTATTAGCTCATCAAAAAGGGTTTAATGTAAAGGAAATACCTGTAAATCATAGAGAGCGAAAATTTGGGAAATCAAAATATGGAGCTGAAAGATATAAACATGGTTTTTTTGATTTTATGACAATCTTATTTCTTGGAAAGTATATGGACAGACCCTTGCATTTTTTTGGAATGGTTGGATTTTTATCAATATTATTTGGGTTAATAGCAGAGATATATGTTCTTTATTGTAAGTATGTTTTGCTCCACTCTTTTCAACAGCACATAGCTATGATAATTTTTGGGAGCTTGTTAATAATTACTGGTGTGCAGTTATTTACCTTTGGATTAATTGGTGAAATAATTGTAAATAAAAATCATAAAACAAAAAATTTCATTAAAGAAGTAATTGAATAATAATTTAAAAATTGTTTCTATTGGTCCTTATTCACCTTTTAGGGGTGGTATTTCAGATTTTAATCATCATTTAGTTACTCAATTAAAAAATAGTCATGATGTAACCATTTTAAATTTCAAAAAATTATATCCTAAAATTTTTTTTCCAGGCAAGTCACAATATAAAAACAATGTATCAAATAATAATTCATCGTTAAGAATTTTAAATCCATTAAATATTTTTTCTTGGAGAAAATCAATTAAGAAAATCAATGAATTAAATACAGATATCGTCATTTTTTCTTATTGGCACCCCTTTTTTTCCATTATGTATTCATATATTGCTAAAAGAATAAATACAAAAAAAATCTACTTCTTAATTCATAATGCTAAATCTCATCAAAATTTTCCATTTCAAAACTTTTTTCTAAAAAAAATGCTCAAAGAAGGAACTCATCTAGTAGTTATGAATCAAAATGAAATGAAAAGAATAGAAAGATATAATTTAGAAGCTAAAATAATTAACTCATTTCATCCAATATATGAAATTGATTACAATATTGATGATCGAGAAAGATTTAAAAATAATCTTGGGTTAAAATCTGACCCAACTATACTATTTTTTGGTCTAATTAGACCTTATAAAGGTTTAGATATATTAATTAATGCCGTAAATCGCCTTAAAATAAAAATACCAAATTTAAAAGTCTTTATAGTTGGTGAGCCGTATACTGATTTGAGTAGTTATTTGAATAAAATTAAAGAGTATGGTCTTGAAAGTTCATTTATAATTCATACTAAATTTGTTAGCAAGGAAGATCTAAGCAAATATTTCCTTAGCTCAGACTTAATCGTTCTTCCATATAAGAAAGCAACACAAAGTGGAATCCTATCGCTTTCTATGAACTTTAATTTGCCTGCTATTGTATCATCTAAAGGAGGACTTAAAGATTATATTGTTGAAAAAGAAACTGGATATATTGTAGATCCAAATGAAGATCAAGTTGCTTTATCAATTTATTCTTTTTTTAATAATAATATGTATGATATAATGACTAAAAATATATCTAACCATAAAAAGAATTTTTCTTGGGAAGAATTTGAAAGAACATTACGGCTTTATGATTGAAAATTCAGAATCCTATAAAGTTCACATTTTTATTCTAACGTGGAACAATAATAAAATTTTAAAAAGATGTTTAGAATCAATTGAAAATGTTGATCATAAAAATTTTACCATTTCTGTAATTGATAATAATTCATCAGATGATTCACTAAGAATGATTTCTGAAAATTTTCCGAATGTTCAAACGATAAAAAATAGTAAAAACTTTAAATTTGGTAGAGGATATAACGAAGGTTTAAAGAAAATTAATGTTGAAGATAATGATTTTATCATCCTTTTAAACGACGATACAATTGTTAGCAGAAATTTTATTAACGAATTAATTAATCCTTTAGTGAAAGATCAAAAAGCAATTATTTCAACACCAAAGATATTATACTCATCAAATATAAATAAAATTTGGTACGCCGGAGGGGTTGTAGATTTATGGAGAGGTTTAATTTATCATATTGGAATAAGAGATTTCGATGGACCAAAATATTCATTCATGAATGAAACACATTATGCTACTGGTTGTTGTATGTGCTTGAGATTTGAAGATTTAAAAAAACTTAATTTTTTTGACGAAACATTTGATATGTACTGTGAAGATGTTGATTTATCATTAAAAGCTCGTCAATTAAATAGAAATATAATTTATGCTCCAAAATCTGTAATTCTCCATAATGTTTCTCAGTCTTTAGGTGAACATTCTTCAGAGAAAAATTTTATGAAGATAAAAAATCAATTTAAACTCTTTTGGAAACATGCGACGGGAATCCAATTAATTTCTATATCTTTTTATTGGATATTATTTCATTTACCATTTCAATTTATAAGATGGTTATATTTAAGAAATAAATGAGCAGCAAACCATCCAACCAGAAAACAATTCTAAGTGAAGCTTTTATTTCATTATCTGGAATGACATTAGGTTCAGTTTTCAGATATATTTTTTCAATAGTAATGGCAAGATTTCTTGGCGCACAGATGTTAGGTATTTATTCTTTAGGAAATGCTGTTACAAGAATTGCAGAAATATTTGCATTAATGGGACTTGATAATGGTGTTTTAAGGTTTGTAAGTAGGGATACCGAAAATTCACAGAATGTTAATAATTCTATTTATTCATCTTTAAAAGCTGGACTATTATCTAGTATTATAATTTCTATTATTCTATTTTTATCTGCTGATTTCATTGTTAATAATATTTTGAATGAAGAAAAATTTTTAATAACAGTAATAAAAGTATTTGCGATAAGCCTTCCTTTTTCCGTTTTAACTCTAATATCTTCTTTTGCTACTCAAGCATTTAAAATTTTAAAATATAAAATCTTTGTAAATCAAATTGTAAATCCTCTAACGCTCTTAATTGGATTTTTAGCATCATACTACTTGCTCGGGACAAAACTATCCATTTTGATACCAACAGTAACTTCTGCTGCTATTGGTTTAATCTTCATCGTAAAATTTTTGAGAAATTTTGCACAAATTAGTCTTAAGAATATTATTTATTCTAAAGTAGATGAAGAAATTTTAAGATTTTCTATACCATTAATGTTTGTTTCAGCGATTGGCATTATAATGCATTGGGTTGATATAATAATGTTAGGAGTTTTATCTAGTGCTATTGATGTTGGAATGTATCATCCTATAGATCGAACTGCTGGATTAGTTAGAATGATTTTATTTGCTTTTGCTGGAATTTTTGCACCAATATTTTCAGAAAATTATTTCAATAAAAATATTCCAGGAATGAAAGAATCTTATCAATCTTCCTCAAAATATATTTTAATGTTTTCTTTGCCAGTATTTGTATTTTTATTTGTTTTTGCAAGCCCAATGTTATTGCTATTTGGTTCAGAATTTGATAATGCTTTTGCGTTAAAGATTCTATTAACTGGAATTTTCATTCAAACAATTTTTGGTTTAGGTTCATCAACACTTTCTATGAGCGGAAATACTTCAATTAATTTAATTAATGTTTCAATCGCCCTGATTTTGAATATTTCATTGAATTATATTTTAATCCCTTTGTATGGTATAGTAGGCGCAGCTTTATCAACGGCGATATCTCTATTTATTCTGAGTATCTTAAGATTTATTGAAAATATAGTTTTAATGAAATTGAATTTGTTTTCAATAAAGCTTATCAAGCCAATTGTATCTGGTATAATTACATTTTTAATCTGTTCTAATGCCAAAAATATTTTTTTAAACCTATTTAGTTTAGATAATATATTAAGTTTAATAGTTTACCTTCTAGTTCATTTTGCATTGGTTTTGTTTACTTATTTCCTTAATTATTTTTTAATGGGTTTTGATGAGGAGGATAAAGAACTAATTAACTCATTTAAAACAAAATTGATTTAAAATGTATCTTTCTATCATAATTCTAATTTATTCTATTTTCGTTTTATTCTTTTTTAACGATGTTATAATCTTTGGAAATACATTTGCCTCCGGTGACTCTTTTAATCCTTATGCCATACATCATATTCTTGATCAGATTAGATTGGCTTCATCAGAGTGGCCACAATGGCAACCATGGATTTTTTCTGGAATGCCAACCTTAGAAGCATTTACTTATGTCAATCTACTATATCTTCCAAGCTACTTTTTAGATTTGCTAGGGGTTTCAGACTTAAATATTCAATTTATTCATCTAGTTTTTTCTGCAGTAAGTATGTTTTATTTGGCTCAAAAGCTTATTCAAAATAAGAAAATTGCATTTATTTCAGGATTGCTTTGGATGTTAAATCCTTTTTTAATCACTATGATTGTTTATGGGCATGGAAGTCAGATGATGACTGCCGCTTTTTTTCCAATTACATTATTATTGCTTTTAAGATTGAAAGATGAACAATCAATTTTCAATATGCTTTTATTTGCTTTGTTTCTAGGCTTGCAATTACAGAGAGCGCATGTCCAAATAGCTTATTATAGTTGTATGTTGTTGGGATCTTTCTTTATTTATTCTTTTTATCAAAACAGAAATAGAAAATATGCTGCTTTATTCTTTTCAGGAATTATTATTGCATTCTTAATTGCTTCACATATTTACTTACCATCCTTGGATTACCGTGAAATGTCGATTAGATCTAGTAATATGGGTAGTTTTGCTTATGCAACAAATTGGTCTATGCACCCTAAAGAATTATTGACATACCTCATGCCTAATTTCTTTGGATTCGGAGGTTCAACTTATACAGGTTTTATGCCTTTTACTGATTTCCCAAATTATGTTGGATTGCCCGTACTATTATTTGCTTTTTTGTCATGTAGAAAGTTAAACAGCATGAGATTATTTTTTTGGACGGTATTAGTAATTTCAATTTTACTATCTTTTGGAAAGTATTTCGAAATCTTTTACCAACTCTTCTATAATTATTTACCTTTTTTTAGCAGCTTTAGAGTTCCAAGCATGATTCTCATTGTATCAAATTTTTGCATGTATATTTTATGCGCTTATGGCTTAAAAGATACTCTTGAAATAATTAAGAATAAATTTCCTCAAATTCATACACAGACCATTTTTTATATGTTTTTGATACTTTCCTTGTTTGATATATATAGGGTTGATAGTAGAATTATCAATCCAAGACAAGATTCAGGCCAACAAAATCAAATTACAACTATTGAAAGCTTTGAGTCAGTTTTTAATGAGGACGAAACAATAATCTTTTTAAAAGAAAACCTCGGTTTAAATAGAATTTACCCTGCAGGTTCTTTGTTTACTGATCCAAAATTTAAATATCATGGTATTGAATCAGTTGGAGGATATCATCCAGCAAAATTTGGTCATTATACTGAATTGCTAAAGAACTCAAATAACTTACTTTCAATACCAGTACTACAATTTTTAAATGTAAAATATTTTATTAGTCCTGTTGAAATTTCTCATCCTAAACTAATATTAGAAAAAGAGTCCGTTTTTCAATCAGTCAATGGAAAAAAGAAAGTTTATATTTATAATTTAGATCAAAGTAATCCAAGAGCTTGGTTTGTAAAAGATGTGATTAAAGAAGATCAAAATTTGTATAATTATCTGAACGCATCTGCATTTAATCCATCAAAAACTGCGATAGTAGATAAACTAGATGATTCAAGATATACAGTCGGTAAAATTCTTAATATTGATTGGGGCGCAGAAAAAATTATTATTGATTATGAAGCAAAAGAAGAAGGAATGTTAGTGCTAAGTGAAATTTATTATCCTGCTAGATGGAAAGCCTATATTGATGACTCTGAAGTAGAGGTTTTTAGAGCAAATAGTGTTTTGAGAGCAGTTGAAGTGAAAGCTGGAACAAATAAGATCATTTTTGAATATGATAATGGTCTATTTAAAATTTTACATACAGTTTCAAATCTTATTGTGCTTTTCATGAGTTTTTATCTTTTTAAACCTAAAGTTATGGTCTTGTTAAAGAGCTTCAGGTAAACTAATTTTAGTCCATGAATCAAAAAATAATAATAATGCAACAAAGCGAAGCATCTTTTCTAGATATTTTTCTTTCTCAATTACCAATCTTCCTAATTTTTTTAGTGATATACTATTTCATTCTTAGACCAAATTCTAAAAAACAAGAATCAGTAAAATTGATGCAAGAAAATTTAGCAAAAGGAGATAGAGTAGTGACTATTGGAGGAATTCATGGAAAAGTTGCTGCGTTAAAAAGTGAAACTGTAATTATAAAAATATCTAATGAAAATGAAATGACTATCGACAGAGTTGCAATTGCAAAAGTTAAAAATTCCTCAAAATAATTTATGGCAGTTCAAAAAGTAGTTACATATGGTCATTCTGCTCTTAGAGCAATATCAAAAAATATAACAGACTTTTCAAACATCAGAAATTTAATTGATGATTTATTTGATACTATGTATGAATTTGATGGTATTGGGCTAGCAGCAAACCAGATTGGAATAAATAAACGCATATTCGTAGTAGATATATCCCACACTGATGAGTGTGAATCGCCTTTAGTATTTATTAATGGAAAAATAATTAGCGGTGAGGGATCTTGTGTTGACTCTGAAGGATGTCTATCATTACCAGAAATTAGAATTAATGTTGAACGCTATGATTCAATAACATATGAGTATTTAGATCACAACCTTAAAAAACACACAAAGGTTTTTAGCGGTTTTTTAGCCACAGTTATTCAACATGAAAATGATCATCTCGATGGAAAATTAATAACTGATTATGCTACTCCTGCAGATCTTTTAAAATATGATAAGGCGCTTAAATTAATGAAATCAAGCAATGTCAAATAAAGATATAAATATAATTTTTTTTGGTAATACTGATTTTTCAAACCCAACTCTTCTAGCTTGCAATAACAGTTTTAATCTTAAAGCAGTTGTTACAAACAAATCAAAAAAAATGGGTCGTGGACAAAAAATTCTTGATACACCTGTGATGACTTTAGCTAAAGATGAGAATTTAAAAATTATTGAAGGTGTAGATTTAAATGACGCAAGTTTTATTGATCAACTTAAAGATTTAAATCCTGATTTTTTTGTAGTAGTTGCGTATAGAATTCTTCCAAAGTCTTTATTGGGTATACCTAAATATGGATCCATTAATGTTCATTCTTCGTTGCTACCAAAATATAGAGGAGCCGCACCAATTCAACATGCATTATTAAATCAAGAAGATTCAACAGGAGTCTCCACTTTTTTAATAGAACCGAAAGTTGATACTGGAAAAATAATTGATCAATTAAAAATTGAAATAACAAAAGATGATAATTATGGTTCTTTATCAAAAAAGTTAAGTGAAGCAGGAGCAGATCTTATTGAATCTTCAATTAATAAATGTTTGCACCATTCTTCAGAATTAATCGAACAAGATAATAGTATGGCTACTTTAGCACCTAAAATTTCAAAGGATGATTTAAAAATTAATTGGAATGATAAGTCAGATACAATACTGGCTAAAGTGAGGGCTTTCTCGCCAACACCTGGTGCTTTTACTACCATAAATAGCAAAAGATTAAAAATCTTCAAAGCTGAATCAATTAATAATGATAATTGTCACGAAATTGGTGCTATATATCATGTAGATAAAAATTTTTTCGACGTTCAGTGTGGACAAAATGCATTAAGGCTTTATTTCGTACAATTAGAGGGTAAAAAAGCAATGGATTCAAAAGATTTCATTGTAGGTTATCAAGATTTAGATTCAAATATTCTTATATGAAAAATTTACTTAAAAATTTATCAATTTTTCTTGTCACTGGGTTGATAGTATTAATGACATTTAATTTTATTCTAATGCCTTTATATGTTAATGCACGAAATGTAGTAGTAATTCCAGATTTAGAGGGCTTAACATTAGATGAAGCAAATCAGTTGTCAAAATCAGAAGGTATCGAGGTTGTAGTTGCTGATACAATTTTTACAAATGACTTAAATCCAAATATAGTAATTGAACAATTTCCAACATCTGGTAAAGAAGTAAAGCTTGGAAGATCAATCAAAGTTAAAATTACCCAATTTAATCAAAAAATTATTGTTCCATCTCTTTTAGGTAAAACATTAAGAGCTGCAGAAATCGAATTGGATCAAAATGGTATTGAGTTGGACTCAATTTATTATTCATTCAGTTCAAAGTATCCTAAAGGCATAGTTTCGTGGCAAAGTCCAACAGAAAATGATAGCATAAGAAGAGGATTTGGTGTGCGAATTGAAGTCAGTAATGGATTAGCACCTAATGATTTAGTAGATGTTCCTGATTTTCAAGGAATTTTTCTTAGCGAAGCACTTAAAATCATTGAGGAAAGTGGTTTCTTTGAAGGAAAAATTCAATATGTTGAAAACAAAAAGTTTTTACCAAATACAGTATTAAATCAAAGTCCTAAGGAAGGAACGAAGGTTTCTCAAGGTTCAAAGATTAACTTAGTAATAGCAAAATGATTCGAAGTTTATTTTTAGTTTCTTTTTTTCTTATGTCATGTAATAATAACTCTTCGGAAATGGCAATAGCTAAGGATATTGATTTTAACATCATAGTAAATGACTACAAATTAGTTGATTCTGATTCTTTGCAAGTAAAGCTGAGCTATTATAATCCTGATTTAAGCAATATTGAGATGCATTGGTCAACAAATGATAGAATAGATGAAAAATTTGATTTTGGTTCGGACTCATTGAATGCTCATGTAAGAAACATTCCTGTAAGTATTGATGCTGATTCAGTATTAATT
Organism: Fidelibacterota bacterium; assembly: GCA_016777965.1. Classification (GTDB taxonomy): domain Bacteria; phylum Fidelibacterota; class Marinisomatia; order Marinisomatales; family Marinisomataceae; genus Marinisoma. The sequence continues at coordinate 18,479 of JADHQL010000003.1, forward strand.
GATTTAAGGCAAGACGGATTATCTATTAATAGCTTCTCTGTTAAAGTTGAGCCTAGAAATCAGCAAAGAGTAATTATACTTAATAACAATGAAAGTAGCTTTGCTAGCTTGTTGGATGATAACCGGTTATTTCAATATGATATAGTTAAAACTGAAAGTTTCAAAAAGTATGATTTTTCTGGATATGATATTTTAATAGTTGAAGGTATAAAAGATTTTTCTGATAAATTAATTAGAGAGATTCAAAAATTTATGTTAGGGAAAAAACCCATTTTATATTTTATAGATAATGTCGATAGTGAATATCTATCTAAAACTCTCGATTATCCAAAAGTTAAAGCATTAAGAGGTACATCAAAAAATCAGTTCTTTAAATTTGAAGAAGAATATCCAGTTAAATATTTATCAAATAATAGCAAAGCATTTCAAGTGTATAGATTTTATGAATTAAAAGATTATAACTCTGATGAAGCTTCTTTTAATATTTCAACCAATGACCCTCTAGTAATTAAAAAAAATATTTTAGGTTCAAAAGTAATATTCTTAGCTACCAGAATTGATGGAGAATGGACAAATAATATTTTTAATGAATTTATTTACGATATTTTCATAGAACTTGTTTTCAATCAAATTGTAGTAAATGAATCGTAAGATTGAAACAGCGATAGTTGTTGCTCCAAGAATATGGAAAAGCAGTAAGAATTATCATAACAGTGTTGAGGAAATATCATTACTCTTATCTACTCTTGATGTAAAAGTAAAAGGAGTAGTTGAACAAAAAATAAACACTATAAATCCTGCTTATTTCATTGGAAGTGGAAAAGCAAAACAAGTGATTGAGCAGGCTAAAATGCTTGGAGTAGATTATATAATTTTTGATGAAGATTTAAGTCCTGTTCAAACGAAAAATTTTCAAAAATTAAATAAAGACATTAAGCTTTTAGACAGGCCTGGCGTAATACTTGAAATATTTTTTAAAAATGCAAAATCAAAAGAATCTAAAACGCAAGTTGAACTGGCTAGATTGCAATACCAATTACCCAGGTTGACAAGATTATGGACACACCTTGAAAGGCAGATGGGAGGATTTGGAACAAGGGCAGGTGCTGGTGAAACACAAATTGAGGTTGATAGAAGAATTATTCGAAAAAAGATTTCTGTGCTAAAGAAAAAACTTAAGAGTATCGACTCCGAAAGACAAGTGCAAAGTAAAAAGAGAAATTCATTTTTCAGAACATCATTTGTTGGATACACAAATGTAGGAAAATCATCTTTAATGAAATCAGTCACTAAAAGTGATGTATTAATCAGAAATCAGTTATTTGCAACATTAGATACAACCGTTAGAAGACTTTTTATTGGAAATAATAATTATATTCTTTTAAGTGATACTGTTGGATTTATTAGGAATCTTCCAGATAATTTAATTGCTAGTTTTAAATCTACTCTTCAAGAGGTAGTTGATTCAGATTTATTATTAATTGTTCTTGATGCAAATTCGAAAGATCTATTCAATGAAATAGAAACAATTAAAAGTGTTCTAAAAGAAATAAATGCTAATGAAATTGATTATAAATATGTTTTTAATAAAGTTGACTTAGTAGACGCTGATAAAATCTCTTACTTGAAACAATCTTTTCCAGATAGTTTGATGGTTTCCGCAACTCGATCCTTGCAGATTTCAGACATTAAAGATGCTATTTCAGAAAAATATGATAAATGGATTAGCGCTCTAAAGAATCCATAACACTAGCTACAGTAGCATCTCCAGTTACATTTGTAGCAGTTCTAATCATATCAAGAATTCGATCAACTCCTAATATGAGTGCAATGCCTTCACTTGGTACATTAATAGCTTCTAAAATAATAATAAGCATAATGATTCCTGCTCCTGGTACGGCAGCAGTACCAATAGAAGCTAACACTGCTGTTGCTACGATTGTAAATTGATTGGCTAAGGTTAAATCTATACCAACTGCTTGTGCAATAAATACTGCTGCTACTCCTTGATATAATGCAGTTCCATCCATATTAATTGTTGCACCTAAAGGAAGAACGAATGATGAAATTTCTTCAGAAATGCCAAGATCTTTTTCACAGCGTTTCATTGTTACTGGTAGGGTCGCTCCACTTGAACTAGTTGAAAAGCCAACAAGTTGAACAGGAGCCATTGATTTGAGAAAATGTTTAATATCCATTGAGGTAAATACTTTTAATAAAGTCATATAGGTTATTCCCATATGAATAAATAAACCTAATATGACTACACCCATATAAAAGACTAAAGCAGAAAGTATTTCACTAATTTGAGAAATATCTCCAGTAACAGAGCTTATTGTTTTTGCAATTAATGCAAATACTCCAAATGGAGCAAAATACATTATCATTTCAACAAGCTTAATAATCATTTGATTAATTCCTTCTAAAAACTCTAAGACAGGTCTTGAATATTTTCTATCAATTCCAATTAACGCAATTCCAAATATCAATGAAACAAAAACAACTTGGAGCATATTTCTATTATTTGATGCAGCGGAAAAAATATTACCTGGAACCATATCCACAAGAGGTTGAAGTGGACCTCTGTTTTGTTGAATAGATGCCGCAGCTTCTTGTTTATCAGCAGCGGTATTAAAATATTCACGCGATAAGCTTTCTTGATAGCTTTCTGGAATAGCATTTCCAGGTTCCATTACATTAACTAGTATTAGTCCAATACTTACCGCGACAGCAGTAGTAGAAATATAAAGCGCTATTGTTTTCCAACCAATTCTTGATAGCTTTCTAGTATCAGATAGCGATGCTACTCCAGTTATTAATGAAGAAACAACTAAAGGAACTGCGATTAATTTTAAAAGGTTTAAAAATATTGTTCCGAATGGAGAAATAAAATCTGAAGTAAAACCATCCCAGCCATTTACAGCGCTTAAGATGCCATATATAGCTCCTAAAACTAATCCAATAATTATTTTCCAATGTAATTGCATTTGTAAAAATAATATATGTATTATGTATAAACTATTACAATGATTTATTATCTCATTATATCAATTTATCTTGTTGCCTTGCTTTGGATTGGTTTTAGCAAATCAGATTCAATTAAAAATCAGGAAGATTTTTCAGTAGCAGGCAGATCATTATCACCATGGATCTTAGTCGGAACTATGGCAGCAACTTGGATGGGTACAGGATCTGTTCTAGGTAATGCAGGAAAAACATTTGAAATAGGTGCAGCTGGCTTTCTATTACCGATTGGAGGAATGCTTGGAGTTCTAGCTCTTACAAAAATTGCAGGAAAGGCAAGAGCTTCAGAAAAATTAACCGTACCTGAAATTATTGGCTCACGCTTCGGTGACGTTGCAATGATTTTATCTGTAATTGCACTTTTAACTGCTTATTTAGTGATTGTTAGTTATCAGTTTAATGCTGGTGGCGCAGTTATTTATACTATTTTTCATGACAACTTAGGTTCAAACCTATCTTTAGATCAGGCAACTATTATTGCAGCATTATTTATTGTTGCTTATACAGTTTTGGCTGGATTATTAAGTGTTGCTTATACCGATGTTGCTAATGGTATTTTGATGACTACTTGCTTTGTTATAGCATTACCAATTTTATTTTTTCAAGCTGGCGGATTTGAAGGAATGGCAATTAGCTTTGAAGCTAAAGGTATGCCAAACAATATGTCTTTATTTGGTGTTTTATCTTTAAGAGATGTAATTAATTTTACATTGCCATCATTTTTATTGATACTTGGTGATGCGAATATGTATCAAAGATTTTTTGCAAGCGAATCTGTTAAGTCAGCACAGAGGGCAACCTTCCTTTTATTTTTTGCTGTAGTCATTTTAGAATCTTTAATTATTGCAAATGCATGGATTAGTTCAAGCATGATTACTGATATCGCGAAAGAATCACATGTGTTGATATATGCAGCTTATAATTTTTTACCACCAATAGTAGGAGCAGTTATGCTCGCTACAATTATTGGTATAATAATTTCGACTGCAGACTCTTTTTTATTGGTGCCTACAACTATTTTGATCAACGATATTTACTTAAAGTATTCAAATAAAAAATATTCAGATAAAATGATTGTTACTATTAGCAGGATTTTTGTGTTGGTACTAGGATTCTTTTCATATTTGGTTTCAAGAATGTTTGCTGCTGATACAACTATTTTTGAGAAAGCACTTTATGCATTTACAATTTATGGAACTGCTATTACTCCAACTCTTCTTGCTGCATTCTTTTGGAATAAAGCAACAAAGTATGGAGCCATATGCTCAATTATATCAGGAATAGTTGCTACAGTTTATTTTGGAAATCAGTGGAGTTTAGATGAGGCTGTAATACCTGCAATTTTGATATCTTCATCTTCACTTATCTTAGTTAGTCTTATCAAAAAATAATTTGTTGTAAATAACATTTACTGAATCATTCCAATTAAAGCTCATGTAACAGCCTTGCCACCCAGCTCTTCTAGCATTAGATCCCAATTTTTCTTGGTATCACACATTCTTCATTGATGTCAGATGATTTTATCATCAAAATTTGTTTAATTTTGTAATCTTCTAAATTATAAGCCAATAAATATAAATCCCATCCATTACTCTGATTTAAACTTTTCAAAGTAGTTTTATATTCTGAACTTAAAATTTTTAGTTCACCATTTTTATTTGGTTTAAATATTTTTTTTTGAAGATTTAATTTAATTTTTTTTGAACATTTATTGCATATTGCATCATAGGCTTTTTGATTTGCTTTTTTATTAATGAAGATACCAGAACATTCGCAATTTAATTTTTTTTCAACCCACATTTCTATTGCTGCTCCAAAAATTCTTGAGCTACTTTTCCAATTTTGATTAACTAAATTAATCTCATTTAAAAAAGATATATTATTTCTAATCAACAATAACCTCGAACGGCGGACTGAAGATAGAACTTTCAACACCTTGATCAAAAGATCTTCTATAATATTCAAATGACTTTCCAGTACCTTGCCAATTTTCTTCAAAAGATATTATCTTGATACTATTGTCTTTGGTATCAGTTGTCCCAGATAAAACATGACCTGTAATATATCTGATTCTATCTCTTTTTTGTGCCCAGCTTAAGTATACTCTTTTTAACATTTTAGCATATCCATTGGACTTATATTTTTCCATTATTACAAAAGCATAGGTATATAAAGTGTTATGTTTTCCATAATTTTCATCATTCAATGCCCAAGGCTCCATAGTTAGTTCTTCTAGGGGGATTCCAATAATGTATCCGATAATTTCGTTTTGATATCTTGCAATAAAAGGAAGAGATTTTTCAGTATTAAAGTATTTTTCAATTGAAGCTTTTGTGAAAACTGCCTGTTTACCGTATTCTTTTGCAAGGTGTAATGATATTTCAATAAGCTTTGGATAATCAGCTTTACCAATCTTCTCAATTTGTTCTATTTGAAAAACATTTGTTGAAGCAATAATCCGAGTTTCTGATAGTCCGGTAGATGTTTCCATATTCCAATATTAAAAACTTTTAATTCTAGTATGAAGCCATTTGTTTGCTATGATAGAATAGCTTAAATTTCGTCGTGATTTCATTCATTAATAAACTAAAAACAAATATTTCCGATAAAAATTCAAATCTTTGTGTTGGGCTAGATATTGATAAAAAATATTTTCATGATGATGTATCCATTGATGAATTAATGGATTATTCTATGATGATAGTCGATGCAACAAGAGATTTAACCTCTGCTTATAAACCAAATCTTGCTTTTTTTGAAGAGTGGGGTTCAAAGGGATATTACTGGCTTGAAAATTTAATGAAACATATTGGCAGTGATCATGTTGTTATAGCCGATGCAAAAAGAGGGGATATAGGAAACACTGGTTTACATTATGCTAATGCATTTTTCAATCATTTTAATTGCGATGCTATAACTGTAAATCCTTATATGGGAGAAGAATCAATTGAGCCATTTATTTCAAATTCATCTAAGGGTGCTTATGTATTATGCCGAACATCAAATAAATCTTCAACCTTTATTCAAGAAGATATTTATTCAAAAGTAATTTCTTTATGTGAAGCATTAAATAGTCAGCAAAATATTGGTCTTGTAGTAGGGGCATCTAATGATGATGCACTCATGAAAGTTAGAAATTCAACAGATTTACCTTTTTTAATTCCTGGGATTGGAGCACAAGGAGGAGATTTGCAAAGCGTCCTTAAAATTAATGAGAAGAATATGGATACGACCTTAATAAATGTATCTAGAGGAATTATTTTCTCTGGAAATAAAGATCACATTTCAATTCGTAATTCTGCTAAAAAGTATTTAAATCAACTAAGAGGATTAAATGGATAAAGATTTCATAAAAATTTTTGAAGAAACCAAAGCACTTATGCATGGCCACTTTATTTTATCATCTGGTCTACGAAGTGATACATACTTTCAATGTGCAAAAGTTTTACAGTATCCAAAGTATCTGTCTATGTTTGGTGAAATATTATCAAATCACTTTTCTCATCTAGATATTGATAAAGTTATTTCTCCTGCAATTGGTGGGATTGTTTTAGGTACAGAAGTTGGAAGGCAATTAAATAAAAAAACAATATTTTCTGAACGATTTGAAGGAAAGATGAAGTTAAGAAGAGGATTTAACGTTAATGAAAATGAGAAAATTCTAATTATTGAAGATGTACTTAGTACTGGTGGATCAATAAAAGAAGTCATTGATCTTATTGCTCAATTTAAAGGAAATGTAGTTGGAGTTGGAGTGATTGTCGATAGAAGCCTTTCTCCAGTGTTCATTCATGATAACTTTTTTTCAATTACTTTTCAAAAAGCTAAAATTTTTGATAAAGACAATATTCCAAGCGAGCTACTGGGAGTACCTGCAATAAAGCCAGGAAGCAATGTATAAGAGTTTAAAAATTGGATTAGCATTAGGTGGGGGTGGAGCAAGAGGTGCATGCCATATCGGAGTATTGAAAGTTCTTGAAGCAAATGGTATTGTTCCTGATATCGTTGCAGGAACAAGCGCTGGATCAATGATTGGAGCTATGTATGCTTCACATCATAATGCGAAAGTGGTAGAGTCAAAATATCTTGAACACATACAAGGTGAAAATTTTAACGATTTAGGATTTAGATATATTGCTAATTCTGAAGAAGATGAATCTATTTTTTCTCAAATTATGAAGCAAATCAAAAATCAATATGTCTTAATGGTAAGCTCTAATAGAAAATCAATTATCAAGAATGAAAGATTAGCAAAAGCAGCAGAAATTCTTTTTGGAAGTAAACAATTTAGTGATTTAAAGATACCTTTATTGGTTACAACTACAGATTTGATTTCTGGAAACTCAATCATATATAAATCAGGTAATTTAATTGATGCAGTAGTTCAAAGTTCATCAATTCCTGGTTTTATAGAGCCAACATTTAAAGATGAGCGTATGCTTGTTGATGGTGGAGTTGCGTTGCCAACTCCAGTAACTCCGCTTATCGATAATTGCGACTTTATCATTGCAGTAAATATTGCTAGAGGGGTAGATAATCAACCTGAACCATCAAACATCATTGAGATTTCTACAAGATCAAGAGATGTATCAGTATCACATCTAAATTCATTTTTATTGAGTAAAGCAAATTTTGTAATTAAGCCTAAACACGACAACCTTCATTGGTCTGCTTTTGATAAGACTGAACAGTTCATTGAATCTGGCGAAATAGCAGCTAATTCATCTATTGAAAATCTTTTGGTAGAGCTTGAAAATGCTATAAATGTTCCACTTGAAACAAAAAAAGAAACTTTTTGGACAAGAATTAAGAAAAGATTATTTTCATAGCCCAGCATGAAAAAGTTTTTTTTAACATTATCATTCTTAAATATTCTTTGGGCTCAGTTTAGCGATCCAGTTCAATTTACTGTAAATATTGAAGATGTGAATCAAGGTGAAGTTGCGATTATTGATGTAAACGCTGAACTTGATTTTACGTGGAGGATTTACGCGGTATATGATGTGCCTGAAGGCCCATCCTCTACAAAATTTATTATTGAATCAGATATTGTTAATAAGTCTGGAAGAGTCATTGAGCCTGAGCCAATAGAAAAATTTGACGAAGGGTTTGGAAATATTACTAAATATCATGAAGGTACTCCTCAATTTAGTATTCCATTAGAATTAAAAGATGATTTGCCAAATGGTTCCTACAATGTAGATGTAATTATTGATTACCAGGTTTGTAATAATAGCTTATGTTATCCACCTAACCAAATTACTAAAACAGCGACCTTTGATATTAAATCAGGTCCCATAAGATCTGATTTTGTTTTTGAAAATTTTGATTTTGATAAAGACTCTATTTTAGCTATTGCTGATAATAATATAAGCTCTTTTCTTGTTCTTGCTATGAGTATGGGCTTTCTTGCTCTCTTAACTCCATGTGTTTTTCCTATGATTCCAATCACCATTTCATTTTTTATGCATAGAAGTGAGAATGCTAATTCTTCTCCTGTAAAAAGTGCTTCTGTTTATATGTTAGGCATTGTTTTAACATTTACTTTTTTAGGAATGATGTTAGCAATTCTTTTAGGTGCATCTGGTGCAAATCAGCTTGCTGCAAATCCAATAGTTAATATGTTTATAGCATTTTTATTTATTTATTTTGCAATGTCTTTATTTGGATTTTATGAGATTGAAATACCTGAATCATTGAGAAGACTTTCATTGCAAAAGGAAAATTCAGAAGGTTATGTCGGTATTTTATTTATGGCTTTAACTTTTACTTTAACTTCATTTACATGTACTGTTCAATTTATGGGATTAATATTGGTTGCTGCCTCACAAGGGGAATGGTTTTGGCCAATAATTGGGATGTTAATGTTTAGTTTAGCGTTTGCTTCTCCATTTTTCTTTTTAGCTCTCTTTCCGCATTATTTAACAAAATTACCTCAGTCTGGAGGATGGCTAAATTCTGTAAAAGTAGTGATGGGTTTTTTAGAGCTGGCAGCTGCTTTCAAATTTATCAGTAATACTGACTTGGTGTGGAATTGGAATATTTTTACATATGAAGTTGTTTTATATTTATGGGCATTAATAATGCTATTAACTGGCTTATATATTTTTGGATTAATTAAGTTTAAAAATGATTCTCCAGTTACTTTTTCAATTCAAAGATCATTATTTGCTCTTGCTTTTATATTTTTTGGAACTTATTTAGCAGCTGGAAATCATGGTTATGATATTAACGGTAATATCAAATCTTATTTACCTCCCAAGAAATATCAATCCAATCTTGTTTGGAATAATAATTTAAATGATGCATTCATTATTGCTGCAGAGCAGAATAAAAATATCTTTATTGATTTTACAGGTGTTACGTGTACAAACTGTAGATGGATGGAAACAAATATATTTAGCATTAATTCAGTTGAAGAACTAATGTCCGAATATGTCCTTGTTAGTTTATATACCGATGCAGGAGAAGGATACTTAGAGAAAAGAGAGTACCAAATCAATCGATTTGAAACTGCTGCTTTACCTTATTATGTAATTTTAGATAGTGATGATAAAGTAATATCAGAGTTTCCTGGTCTAACAAGAAACGTGGAAGAGTTTAAAGATTTTTTAATAACAGGATTAAATAATTAAGGAACTTTATGGTGATTAAATCATTTCAGATAAATATGATGAAAAAACTAACATTTATTTTATTATTTGTTTCAACTTCATTTGCGCAATCAAAAGCATATGAATTTTTTAATTCTTTTGCTGACATTGCAGAAGAAGTTAACCAGTCAGTAGTGACTATCACTACAACAAATACCGTTCAATTGGACAGAGATGTTCAAAACTTTTACAGATATTGGGGTAGAGAAATTCCAGATGAGTATGAAAGTAAATCTCTTGGTTCAGGTGTTATTGTCGATGATGAAAATGCATATATAGTCACTAATCATCATGTTATTTTTGATGAAAAATCTCAGAAGCCAGTTGAAGAAATTAAGGTCCAATTACTTGATAAGCGTATTTTTGAGGCAACTGTTATTGGATTAGATAAAGCTACTGATTTAGCTGTACTTCAAATAGAAGCAGACAATATTAAAGCTGTTGATTTGGGAGATTCTGAAGCAGTAAGAGTAGGAGAATGGGTAATAGCTATTGGAAGCCCTTTTTCTGCATCATTAAGTCATACTGTCACTGCTGGAATTGTTAGTGCGTTAGGTAGAAATGATGTAATGAATAACTTAAATACTTATCAAAACTTTATTCAAACAGATGCAGCAATAAATCCCGGAAATAGTGGAGGTGCTCTTTTAAATATGAATGGTGAGTTAATTGGAATTAATGCTGCTATTGCTTCAGGAGGTGTAAGAGCTAATGCTGGTATAGGCTTTGCAATTCCTTCAACTATGGTTAAAAAAGTAATGAATGATCTTATTACTAAAGGATATGTTGTTAGATCTTTCTTAGGAATTTACATGCAAGATATAAATGAAGATTTATATGAGACATTGGAACTTCAAACTCGAAATGGAGCTATTGTAAGTGACATTGTTGAAGGCAGTCCAGCTTCTAAATCTGATTTAGTAGAGGGAGATGTGATTGTTTCTTTCGAAGGAAAAGAAATCAGTAATGGTTCTGAACTTAAAAACCTTGTATCTAGTACTGATCCAGGTTCAAGAGTTAAGCTTGGTATTTACAGAGATAATAAAAAGAAAAATATATATGTCACTCTTGAAGAAAGAGAAGACACAGTGGCTGCTACTACAAATGTCAATTATGAATTTGGATTATTATTAGAAAACCCTAGCGAAGATTTAATTAATAAATACAAATTAAATGAAAAAAATCCTTCAAATATCCAAGGAGTAATTGTTACTGGAGTTGAAGATAATAGCCCAGCAGAAGAAGCAGGGCTTCAAGAAGGAGACATTATCATACGTGTTGGACGTAAAAAGATTTATAGCACAAAAGATTTTCTTTCTGAAATGTCAAAATTTGATAATGAATCAAAAGTACTATTTCTTGTTAAGCGAGGCTCTTCATCAAGATTTATTACTATTACAAGATAATTTCTATACAATTGCAATAATTCCGCTTTTCTTATAAGTTCATAGTTAATTATGAGTATAAAGAAAGAAAATCCAAAAGTTGATTTTGTTAAAAATGAACATGAAATACTCGATTATTGGTCCAAAAATAAAACTTTTGAAAAACTAGTCGAAAAAAACTCCAACGGTCCAAAATGGAGCTTTCTTGATGGACCTATCACGGCTAATAATCCTATGGGCGTTCATCATGCTTGGGGTAGAACGTTAAAAGATCTTTATCAAAGATATAAATCAATGAATGGTCATCAATTGAGATATCAAAATGGTTTCGACTGTCAAGGCCTTTGGGTAGAAATTGAAGTGGAAAAAGAACTTGGAATTAAATCAAAGAAAGAAGTTGAAGATTTAGGCATAGAAAAGTTTGTAAATCTTTGTAAAGAGCGTGTTGAGAAATTTTCTGAAGTACAAAAGAATCAATCTATAAGACTAGGATATTGGATGGATTGGAATAATTCTTATTTCACCATGTCCGAAGAAAACAATTATGCAATTTGGGCTTTTTTAAAAAAATTACATGAAGATGGAAAAATCTATAGAGGAACTGATGTAGTTCCTTGGTCTGGAAGATCTGGTACTTCATATTCACAGATGGAGATTATTGAGGGAAGAAAGCTTACAGTGCATAAAGGTGTTTTTGTAAAGTTTCCTTTAAAAGATAAAGAAAATGAAAATATTTTAATTTGGACAACGACACCTTGGACTCTTTCATCAAATATTGCTGTTGCGGTAAACAAAAAAATAAATTACGCAAAAATAAAGGCTAATGATGGATCAACTTATTTTGTAGCTGAAACAAATTTAAAATATCAACGATTAAATAAAGAATTTTCAGAGAAAAAAAATTGGGTAGATGGTGTTCCAAAACTAAAAACATTAGATCAAATTTTCAAAGAACGTGGCGGATATGAAATTTTAGAAGTCATTAAAGGTGAAAAATTAATTGGTTTAACATACCAAGGACCATTTGATCATTTAGATCCTCAAAGCTCTAAAGGGGGTTATCCAATTCATGATACAAGCAATTTGCAAGACAAGTCAGCCATAGATTGTCATATCATTATTGATGGTGGAAAAGATTCTGAAGGTAACGATATGGTTGTTGAGGGAGAAGGAACAGGGTTTGTTCACATGGCTGGTGGATGTGGCGCTATCGATAATAAAATATGTAAAAGAGAAGGTTTTGTTGAAATTTCTCCAATTGATAATCAAGCAAATTTTATTCAAGGTTTTGATTTTATGTCTGGTTTAAGTGTAACTGATCCTGAAACTGCTCAGAAAATCATTTCCAATTTAAAAGAAAGAGATCTTCTTCTATATGTTGAAGATTATCCTCATATATATCCACACTGTTGGAGATCTGGAGATGAATTAGTCTTTAAACAGGTTGACGAATGGTATATCAATATGGATTGGAGAAATAAAATTAAATCTATTGTAGATGAAATTGATTGGATTCCAAGCTGGGGAAGAGATAGAGAGCATGATTGGTTAGACAATATGGGAGATTGGATGATTTCAAAGAAGAGATTCTGGGGATTAGCCTTGCCGATTTGGACATTTGAGGATGGAACATTTCATGTTGTTGGTTCTAAAGAAGAACTTAAAGAATTAGCTGTTGAAGGATGGGAAAAATTTGATGGAAATACCCCGCATAGACCATGGGTTGACTATGTTAAAATTAAACATCCTAAATCTGGACTCATTGGAACAAGAATTGAAGATGTAGGAAATCCTTGGCTAGATGCTGGAATCGTGCCTTTTTCTACAATGAAATATTTTGAAGATAAAAGCTATTGGGAAGAATGGTTTCCAGCTGATTTTATTACAGAATGTTTTCCTGGACAGTTTAGAAACTGGTTTTATTCATTATTAGCAATGTCATCATTCTTAGAAGGAAAAGCACCATTTAAAACTTTGCTTGGACATGCGTTAGTAAAAGACAAAAAAGGTGATGAAATGCATAAATCTGCAGGTAATGCCATCTGGTTCGATGATGCAGCTGAAAAGATGGGTGTCGATGTAATGAGATGGATGTATTCAAAACAAAATGTAGAAAATAACTTATTATTTGGATATGATAAAGCTGACGAAGTCAGAAAAAAGTTGATTAGTCTATGGAATATTTATTCGTTTTTCTGTACCTATGCAAATCTTGATAAGTTTTCTCCCCACTCACAAAAAATAAATCCCAAAGATTTAACTTTATTAGATAATTGGATTATTTCAAAATCGCAGCAATTAAATGCTAGCGCAAAATTGAATTATGAAAATTTTGAAGTAGATAAGCTATTAAAAAATGTAGAAACCTTCTTAGATGATTTATCAAATTGGTATATAAGGAGAAATAGAAGAAGATTTTGGAAAAGTGAGAATGATTCAGATAAATATATAGCTTATCAGACTCTATATGATGTGATTTTGGATTTAATTAAAGTCTTATCGCCTGTTCTTCCGTTTGTAACAGAAAGAATGTATTTGAATATAACTTCTGCGGATAAAAATGAGAACAAAGACAGCATTCATCTATCAGATTTTCCTAAATGCGATAATGATAAAATCGATAATGAATTAATTGAGAAAGTTGACTCATTGAAAAAAATAATTGAGTCTGGAAGAGCAGTAAGAAAAAAAGCTAATATAAAAGTTAGACAACCGCTCCAAAGCTTAAAAGTTTTGCTTAATAACGATGAAATAACTGCATTCATTAAAGATCAAGAAGAGATAATCTTAGATGAGTTAAATATTAAAGAAGTACTATTTTCTGATGAAATCAAAGAGTTTGGAACTTTGACTTTGAACCCAAATTTCAAAAATATGAAAATGAAGTTTGGAGATGAAATAAAGGATGCTATGAAGTCAATTGATAATCTTGATCCTGTAAAAGTCACAAGAAATGTATTGAATGGATTGACAATTCCTGAAAACCAACATGAACTGACAAAAGATGATTTGATCATAGATTTAAAAGCAAATGAGGGAAGCGAATCTTTCTTAGGAAATGATTTAATTGTATCATTAAATACAACTATTAGCGATTCTTTAAAATTAGAAGGGGTTTTGAGAGATTTAATAAGGCAAATACAGCTAATGAGAAAAGACGCAAATTTTGAGATTGATGACAGAATTATTATCTCTGCTAATTTTTCTGATGAGTTAAAAAATATTATTGAAGAAAATAAAGAATATTTTATGAATGAAGTATTATGTAAGGATATTGTAGCAAATTTGAAAAATTCTGACTATAATTCTTCTTTCAAGTATGAAAATAGTAAAATTGAAATTTATTTAAAAAAACTATAAGAGAGAAAATTGACTAAAAAGAAAACAAAGTATACTAAAGCAGAATTAAAAAAATTTGAAGCTAACATTTTATCAAAAATGGCTGAGGTTAATGAGAGTATTCAGAGTGTAAGATCTACTATAACGCCAACAAATTCTGTTTTCATTCAAGAAAAATCTGAAGACTTTGATGAAGGTACTGAAGCTCATGAAGTTGAAAAGAATTTTCTTTTAATGTCTCGTGAGTCAGACTATTTAGTTAATCTACAAAAAGCACTTCGAAGAATTAAAGATGGTACCTATGGAATATGTGAAATTTCAACTAAAACTACTCCTGAGAAGTGTGAAAGTCCAGATTGTCCTTTAATACCAAAAGAGAGACTTATGGAAGTTCCAAACGCCACTAAAGGTGTTTTCTGTAAAGAAAAGAAAAAATTAAATCTTATATGATAAAATATTTATCAGTTTTGATTGTTGTATTAGATCAACTTTCAAAATTTGCTGTTCATAATACAATGAATCTTTACGATTCCTTTTCTGTAATACCTTATTTACTCAATTTTACTTATATCCGAAATGAGGGTATTGCCTTTGGGATTTATTTTGAAGGAGCAGAATTACTATTTATCATTTTGCCTATTATGATAACAATTTATCTTTTTTACTTATTAAATAATAATGATTTTCAAGACAAATATTCTCAAATTGCTCTTTATCTGATTATTGCCGGCGCTATTGGAAATATTATTGATAGAATTTTCAGAGGATATGTTGTTGATTTTATTGATTTTCACCTAAATGGCATGCATTGGTATGTATTTAATGTTGCTGATTCCTCGGTCACAATAGGATTGATATTTTTATTGTATAGCTCTATAATTGTAAATAAATAATATTATGACAATATCTGTTTCATCATCAGATGAATTAATACGTTTAGATACTTTTTTATCTTCAAGATTAATTCAATTTTCACGAAGTAAAATTCAAAAACTTATTTCTGAGGGTAGTATCATAGTTAACGATAAAACTGTTAAAAAAAATCTCAAACTTTCCTATGGAGATACCGTAAAAGTTGATACATCGAAATTTGAGCCTCTTGAGTTTCCTGAATATAAAAAATGGGATTATCCATTAGAAGTTATTTATGAGGATGATGATTTTGCTATCATAAATAAACCATTTGGAGTCATTTCACATCCCACTTCAAATAATAAAAATCAGACATTAGTTAATATTCTTTTAAATCAGTTTGAAGATAAGTTATCAAAACATCCCGATCCCTTAAGGCCAGGAATTGTACATAGGCTTGATAAAGATACAACTGGAGTAATGATAATACCTTTTAATGAATATGCTCATTGGAAAATAGCAGATCAGTTTAAAAATAGAACAATACATAAAGAGTACATTGCCTTAACGTGGGGAGAATGGGCAGATGATGAAGGTATTATTGAAAATAAGTTATCACGAAGCAAAAAGAATCCTTTAAAATATCAATCTTCAATGGAAGGAAGGATAGCTGCATCAAAATTTAAATTAATCAATAAGGGCAAATATTTTTCAGCAATTAATTTTTTTCCCAAAACTGGAAGAACGCACCAGATAAGAATTCACTGCAGTGAAAAAGGTTATCCAATAATAGGAGATGAGCTTTACGGTGGAGGTTGGAAAAAATTAAATGAATATCTTCCGGAAGTAAGAAAAAAAATAAATAATAATATTTGTATTCAAAATGGACATTATCTTCATGCTTCAAGTATATCTTTTTTACACCCAAGGAAAGAAAAAAAAATACTTTTTAAAGCTCAACCATCTAAAGAATTTAGCAACCTATTCGAAATGATTAAAAATGAAGAAATTTGATATAGTCAAAAAAGAGTTTTTAGATTTTCTCGAATTTGATAAAGGATACTCTGAAAGAACCATTGAAAATTATGATAGGGATATTTCAAAATTTGAAGTTTATATTACAGAATTTTCTATCAATTATAAGAAATTATCTAAAGAGAATATTTTTGATTTTCATTCTGATTTAAGTACATCGATAGGACCTAGATCTTTTTCAAGAATATTATCTTCTTTACGCACATTTTATAAATATTTATTCTCACGAAACCTAATAAACGATATAGTATTAAATAGTATTCAAACATATCCTTCGCCAAAATTCAAAAAATCTATACCATCATTTTTATCTCAAGAAAAAATTCATGATGTTTTAAATAAAATAAATGAATCTAAAAAAGATAATTTTTTAAAAATTAGAGATAAAGCTATAATAATGCTTTTTTTTACATCAGGGTTAAGACTTGAAGAAATGACTAGCTTGAATCTGAAAGATGTTGATTTAGATAATAATTCAGTAAAAGTGCTTGGTAAAGGAGGAAAAGAAAGATTTTCTAATTTTGACGATTTTACTAAAAAATTGATAGTTGAATATTTAGAGAAAATTGGAAAATATCCTTTGTCAAAATCAATCATACATAATAACTTGTTCGTCGACAGAGATAATAAATCTTTAACTAGAAACAATATTCAATACATAGTGACAAGCAATTTAAAAGGATTATCATTGAGCGCATTTGGTCCTCATACTTTAAGGCACTCGTTTGCAACTCATTTATTGAATAAAGGAGTTGGCATTAGTGCAATTCAATCATTGCTTGGACATTCAAAACTATCATCAACACAAATTTATACACATGTTAGTTTAGAAAAACTTCAAGATACTATCGACAAAGCTCACCCAAGAGGTAAGAAATGATTAAAAACCAAAATTTCAAACGAAATTCACACATTGACGATTTGATTAAAGATGCCGTCAATAATAATGAAGGCGCAATTGGTCTTAATGGTGCTTTAATGGTTGATACCGGGGAATTTTCAGGTAGACTTCCTAATGATAAGTTTATTGTGGATGAAGACTCTTCAACTAAAAAAATCTGGTGGGGAGAAGTTAATCAAAAGCTATCTGAAGAAAATTTTGACTATCTTTTGAATAAAGTTTTAGATACTTATGAAAGTTTACCATCGAGTTATTATGTTTTTGATGGATTTGCTGGTGATGATATAGACAATTCATTGAATGTTAGAATGATAACAAAGAAAGCCTGGCAATCACTATTTGTAAATAACATGTTCATTCGTCCAACAAAGGAAGAATTGATTGATTTTAATCCTGATTTTACAATTATCAATGCCTATGATGTAAAAGAAGAAAATTGGAAAGATTACGGACTAAATTCAGAAAATTTTATTGTCTTTAACATAAAGAAAAAGATTGCAATTATAGGTGGTACAGAATATGCTGGAGAAATGAAAAAAGGAATTTTTTCAATGATGCATTATTACCTACCATTGAAAAATGTTTTATCAATGCATTGCTCTGCAAACGTATCTGATTCTCAAGATCAGTCAACTGTCTTTTTTGGTCTTTCAGGCACAGGTAAAACAACGCTTAGTACCAATTCCAATCGCCCTTTGATTGGTGACGATGAACACGGATGGTCAGACAATGGGATATTTAATTTTGAAGGTGGATGTTATGCAAAGGCTATTAATCTTGATAAAGATAAAGAGCCAGAAATTTATAATGCAATTAATCACGGAACTCTTTTAGAAAATGTTGTTTATGACTTAGAAACTAAAGAAGTCAATTTTGATGATAATACTAAAAGCGAAAATTCTAGAATTTGCTATCCAATTAATTTTGTAGAGAATTCTTTACGCTCAAAAGGCTTAAAAAGTGCTGGTCCTCATCCAAATTCAATTATATTTCTTACTTGTGATGCGTATGGTATAATGCCACCATTAGCTAGGATGACAAAAAAACAAGCTATGTATCACTTCATAAGCGGATATACAGCTAAAATGGCTGGAACTGAGAAAGGTATTCAAGAAGCAGTTGCTACATTTTCACCATGTTACGGAGGACCCTTTTTAACATTGCATCCTCTAGTGTATGCTGAATTATTGGAGCAAAAACTAAATGATTACGATTCTTCAGTTTATTTAGTCAATACTGGATGGTCAGGATCTCGTGCATCAAGCGAATCTTCAAGAATAGATTTAAAACTAACAAAACATATTATCAATTTAATTACTGATGGTAGCTTAAACTTTAGTAAATCAGTATTTGATAAGTTTTTTAATTTAGAAATACCACTAAACGTTGATGGTCTAGAAAATGATTTCTTGGTACCTCATTTTAGTTGGGATAATTTAGAAGAATATTTTTCAACCGGTAATATGCTTTCAAGACTTTTCAATAATAATTTTGAAAAATTTAAAATTCAAGATTCAGATATTCTAGCAGCCGGTCCAAAAACTGATTTAAGTGCTTAAATCAAATTAAACTATACTATTTGAAATGTACATTTTACAAATGTAAATTGGTTTTTATTTTAAAAAGGGTACTAAAATGGCAACTTTAATTTTAAGAGAAACACACATTGCTTTAGAGCAAGAAATTAAGTCACTCGAAAAGCTTAAAAGAGAAACTTCAGAAAAAATTAGTGAAGCAGCAGATCATGGCGATTTAAAAGAAAATGCTGAATACCATGCAGCCAGAGAAAAACAAAGCTTAATAGTTTATAAAATTCAACTTATGCAATCTCATGCTCCTTTTAGAATAATTGAACATAGTGATATTAATACTGATCAAGTTGGATTTGGGAATAAAGTTTCTATTCATGAAGAAGGTAAAGACAAGCCAGAAGATTACTATATTTTAGGGCCAATTGAAGAGGAATTAGACTTATACCCATTTATTGTTACTTATCATTCTCCTTTTGGAAGATCGGTTGCAGGTAAAAAAGTTGGAGAAGACTTTATACTTGAAATCAAAGGGGAAGACGTAAAGTTTACCATTACTTCAATTGATAAGATTGAATCGAAAAAATAATTTTATTTTCTAGCGTTAAGCATAAGATAAATTCCTATACTAATAAATACAAAGTTAGACATCCAAGCTCCTAAAAATGGTGAAAGCACACCTCCATAAGCCAGCGATTGACCAAATTTTAAAAGAATTATGTATGAAAAAATTGTAGCCAAGCTTAATCCTCCTCCAAAAGCTAAAGTAGTATTTGAACGATAAACTGATAGAGGAATTCCACAAAATATTACTATAATTGAGATAAAGGAATATGCAATTTTATAATTTAGGTCAACTTCCCATTTGAGAGTATTTACGCCATTATTCTTCAAAGATTGTATTTGATGTTTTAATTCTAAATATGACACTTCCTCTGAAGAGCTTGCAGTATTTATTATATCGATTGGTGAAAAGTTCAAAGTAATTAATGAATCATTTTTTGAGATAATTACATTTTTTTCTAAACCATCCCTGTCGAAATCTCTTATTGAAAAATCCTTTAGATTCCATTGATTTAATTCAGTATTCCAAATTGCTTTTTTCGAATCAATTCTTTTTAATAGCATTCCATCTTCTACTTCAAGAAAATTCAAATTTACAACAACATTGTTATTACTATTAAACCTCTCTAATGCTATTAAGTCTTTTTGGTTCTTTTGAAAATAAACATTTTCAAATACACTTTTATTTTTTGCTCTACTTTTATTTTTTGACATATATGTACTTTTTATTTCATTCTTAGTCTTGTTATTATCTATTACTATCGAGTTATCGAAATAAAAAGATCCAATGCTCAATAGCAATCCAAGAAAAAGTACTGGTGTAGAAAGTCTGTATAGACTTAGTCCTGAAGACTTAAATACTAGCCATTCTTTTCTCTGAATCATCATTCCATATGTAAATACAGAAGAAACAAGACATGATACAGGAATAGTTACGCTGACCATTGATGGAAGCGATGCCTTATAATAGTCAAACAAAATATTTGCTGAGACTTCATTATCAATAAAACGGTTTAAATTTTCAAAGACATCTACAATCAATGAAATCAAAGTAAAAAAGATAGAAACTATAATAAAAGTTGTTAAAAATTCTCTGAGAATATATAAGTCAATTTTTTTCATTATATTGTAACTTACTTAATCATGGATATAATTAATAATTTTTTTGCAGAGTTATCAAATTTCTTATGGGGAAATTTTGGAGTAGCAAATTTAGTTATTGGAGGAGGAGTCTTTTTCCTTATTTATTCAAGACTAACTCCATTTAGATATTTTAAACATGCATTTGAGATTTTACTAGGTAAACATGATGATCCAGATGACAAAGGTCAAATTTCACACTTTCAAGCTCTTTCTACAGCTCTATCAAGTACGGTTGGTATTGGAAACATAGCTGGAGTCGCCGTAGCAATATCATTGGGAGGTCCTGGAGCATTATTTTGGATGTGGATTAGTGCTATTGTTGGAATGGCAACAAAATTCTTTACCTGCTCCTTAGGTATAATGTACAGAGGTTATGATTCAGATAATGTTTTACAGGGAGGACCAATGTATGTTATTGAACAAGGAATGGGGAAAAAATTTAAATTTCTATCTTATTGGTTCAGCATTGCTGGATTAGTGGGATGTTTATCATTACTTCAAGCTAATCAATTGACTCAAATTATGTCAGACTATGTTGTAAAATCACTCAATATTGAACAGTCATTTAATTTAAATTTAATCATTGGGATAATTATCGCTATCATAGTATCCTCAGTAATTTTCGGTGGTTTGAGCAGAATAGCTGAAGTTGCATCAAAAATAGTACCACTCATGGTCATTGTTTATTTATTGGCCGGTTTATTTATTGTTTTATCAAATGCTTCTTTAATTCCTGCTATTTTTTCAAATATTTTTACAAGTGCATTCAATGGAAGCTCAGTTGCTGGCGGTTTTGCTGGAACTGCAATAGTTATTAGTCAAGGTTTTAGAAGAGCTGCATTTTCAAATGAAGCTGGAATGGGAACAGAGGTTATGGCTATCGGAGCATCTAAAAATAATCAGCCAATCAAATCTGGTCTAGTTGCAATGATTGGACCGTTAATTGATACAATTATAGTTTGCACAATTACTGGATTAGTTATTCTGCTTTCAAGTGAATGGATAGAGGGAACATACTCTGGAGTTTCTTTGACTCAAAAATCTTTCTCAAATTATCTTGGTTTAGCTGGAGACTATATTCTTATTTTTTCGGTAGCAACATTTACTTTATCTACTATGTTTGGATATTCTTATTATGGCTGCAAATGTGCATCATATCTATTTGGTGCTAATTCAAAGTTTTATTATAGAATATTTTATGTTTTAACATTAGTCTTAGGCTCTGTTTTATCACTAGATCTAGCAGTTAATATAGTTGACGCAATGTTTGCCTTAATGGCTTTCCCTACGATGATTTCAGCATTATATTTAGCACCTAATATAAAAAAAGAAGCAAATAGATACTTTACTTCAATAAAGGATAATTAATGAAAAATATATTTATTTTTGATATGGATGGAACTTTAACTCCTTCAAGAAGAGAAATGACAAAAGATTTTGAAGTGTTTTATAGTAATTGGGCTGAAAATCATACTTTTTTCTTAGTAAGTGGAAGTAATCTTGAGAAGATTAAAGAGCAGGTCCCTGAATACATATTAAATTTATCGGAAGGAGTTTTTACTTGCGGAGGAAATCAACTTTGGCTGAATGGAGAGCTTTCCTATAATCACGAATTTAAGCCAGAAAATGATTTAATACATTTCCTTGAAGAAAAACTAAAAGAAAGCCCTTATGATTTAAGAGCAGGTAATCATATTGAAGATAGAGGTTCCATGCTAAATTTCAGCGTTGTAGGTAGAGATTGTTCATTAGAACAAAGATTACATTATTTTGAATATGATTGTGAATCAAACGAAAGAAATAATATTGCTGAAGAGATTATGATGAAATGGGATAATCTAGATGCAGTAATCGGCGGTCAGATATCCATTGATATTACTCCAAAAGGTATGAATAAATCTCAAGTATTAGGAGAGGTAAAAAAGTTTTTTCCAAACGAAAAATATATTTTTATTGGTGATAGAACTATGGAAGGTGGTAACGATTATCCATTAGCAAAGATTATGCACAATCAAGAAAATTGTCTTGTTTTTCAAGCTGGAGCACCTTCAGCTGAAGATGGATATAAAGATACCCAAAAGATTTTAGAAGAATTAGATAATAATGGATAAACTAAATGATTTAAAAAATGATTTTCTAAATGAATTTTCTAAGATTCAAGATTTAGAAGGTCCATCTTATCTCTATGATCCAATAAAATACTTTGTAAAATCACCAGGAAAATGTTTAAGACCAGTTGTGGTATTATTTCTTGGAGAACTTTTTAAAAATTCTAAAGAAGATTCTACAAATGGAGCATTAGGTGTCGAACTTCTCCATAATTTCACTCTTGTTCATGATGATATTATGGATGAGGACGATTTAAGACATAATGTAGCCACTATTCACGAAAAATGGGATAATGCTCATGCTGTTCTTTCTGGAGATGGCTTAGGAGCGCTTGGACCACTGTTCATTGGAAAAATTAAAAAAAACACTTTAGCTATTTTAATAAGATATAATGAGGTCATTTTAGAAATATGTGAAGGTCAAGCTTACGACATGGAGTTTGAAAATAAGGAAGTTGTAAGTGTATCTGATTATTTATTAATGAGTGCAAAAAAAACCGGATCATTGTTTGAATTATGTTTTGAAATTGCTTCTCTTATCAGCGATAAATATGAAAAAAATGTTAATGAATTAAAAAAACTTGGAAGAAACTTGGGAGTGATTTTTCAAATTCAGGATGATATTCTTGAGCTTGAAACAGACAGCGAAAATATGGGTAAGGGTACTTTTTCAGACATAGAAAGAAATAAGAAAACAATTTTAACATGCTTTGCTATGGAAAAAAACTTAAGCGAATGGAAAAAGTTAATTGAATCTACTAATCACGAAAATATTTCAAGTAAGAAAAAATCAATTTATGATTTTTTTATTAAAAATAATCTAAAGGAAGAATCTGATAAGCTTTTGGTAGATTATATTAATCAATGTAATGATATAATTAATGAACTTCCTAATGAGATTCAGGATGGTTTAAATGAGTTAATTAGCTATATTATTAAAAGAAATAAATGATTGAGCACATTCAAAACTTTCCAAAACATATCCAGGATTCTTTAAAAAATATTAAAGAAGATAATTTAAATCTTGAAGAGGTAGGTAAAGTAGTAATTGCTGGTATGGGAGGTTCTGCTATTGCTGGACTAATTTTAAAAGATTTATTTCCTGAAATGGAAATAGTTGTTGAAAGAAACTATTTTCCAAATACTCCAATAGATGAATATACCTTAGTCATTATATGCTCTTATTCAGGCAACACTGAAGAAACTTTATCCTATTACGATTACGCTGTAAGATTAACTGATCACGCACTAGTTGTTACAACTGGAGGAGAGTTGCTTAAAAAAGCTAAGTCTGACAATATTAAATTTCATTTATTACCTAAAGGATATCCACCTAGATCAGCTTTAGGATTTGCATTAACATTTCTTATATCTCTTTTTGATAAGGAAGGAGTTTCTAATATAGATTTTGAGTGCCTTGAATCATTCGCAGAAGAATCATCTACTAAAAAGTCTGAAGTATATGCTTTAGCAAAAAAAATTCATAAGACTATGCCAATAATTGTTACGGAAGAGGACCTTTCATCAATTGGATTTCGTTTGAAGTCTCAACTTAATGAAAATAGTAAGATGTTATCATATAATATTACTATCCCAGAAATGAATCATAATGAGATTATAGGCTGGGAAAATAATAATATAGATAAAAAAACTTTTTCGATGATTTGGATTCATATAGGGTGGCCGAAAAATCTTGAGCGAATGAAAATCACAAATGAAATTTTATCAAAAAAAGTCTCCCATGTTGCTCATATATCAGTACCTGATAAGGTGCCAAAAAATCTAACATCATTATTTTTCTTAATAAACTATATTGATTGGCTCAGTTACTGGTGTGGTGTTCTAAATGATGTTGATATTGATGCTGTAAAATCAATTGATTTGCTTAAGAAGAAAATTTCTTAAAAATCACAACTGAGTTATGTCCACCAAACCCAAATGAATTGCTCATAGAAATATTTATATCCTTTTTAAATGCTTCATTTGGAGTATAGTCTAGATCGCACTCAGGGTCAGGATTGTTGTAATTGATGGTTGGTGGAATAATACCATTATTTAGAGTATTTATACATGTAATAGCTTCAATAGCGCCAGCAGCTCCCAGCAGATGGCCTGTCATAGACTTTGTTGAGCTTATAGATACATTTTTAGCATCCTTGCCAAAAACCTTTTTAATGGCTTGAGTTTCCAGCATATCGTTAAAATATGTTGATGTTCCGTGAGCATTAATATATCCTACTTCAGATGTATCAATTTCAGCATCATTTAATGCCATAGTTATTGCGTTTGATGCACCAGTACTTTCATTGTCAGGCTGAGTAATATGAAAAGCATCATTCGTGATTCCATAACCAATAATTTCTCCAATGATATTTGCATCACGTTTCTTTGCTTTATCATAATCTTCTAACATTAACATTCCTGCACCTTCTGATAAAATAAATCCGTCTCTATCCTTATCAAATGGTTTTGAAGCACCTTGAGGATTTTCATTATTTTTTGATAAGGCTTTCATATTAGCAAATCCTGAAAGAGTAAGAGGAGTAATACTTCCTTCAGCTCCGCCACAAAGAATAGCTTTGGAGTATCCATTGGATATTAATCTGTATGCCATCCCAATTGCATCTGTAGCGGAAGAACAGGCAGTAGACATTGAAAAGTTTAAACCATGTAAATTATGTTTGATAGCAATTTGCCCTCCAGCTATGTTTGGAATCATTTTTGGAACATAAAATGGTGATACACCACGTTGACCTTTTTTAATTAGTTTTTGATGTTCTTCTTCAAGTGTATGCATACCTCCAACACCTGTACCAACAATAACTCCAGCATCAGAGGATTTATAATTAGAATTTTGAATTGCTTGTTCAGCTGCTATTAAACCAAACATTGTAAATCTATCAAGCTTACGAGCCTCCTTAGTTTCAAAGAAATTATTAGGGTCAAAATCTTTAACTTCTCCAGCAATTTTTATTGAAAAGTTTTCAGTTTCAAAGCTTGAGATGTGATCAACACCAGATTTTCCTTTGACTAAGTTTTCCCATAAAGATTGAGAATTATGACCTAATGGAGAAATAGATCCTTCTCCAGTGATAACTACTCTTTTTTTCAAAATTATTTTGCGTGGTTATTGATGTATTCTAGCGCAGCACCTACGGTTGTAATTTTTTCTGCATCCTCATCAGGAATTTCTAAATCAAACTCTTCTTCAAACTCCATAATAAGTTCTACAGTATCTAATGAGTCTGCTCCTAGGTCATCAAGAAAACTTGCCTCAGGCACAACTCTTGATTCTTCAACACTAAGTTTGTCTACGATAATATTTGTTACTTTTTCATTTAATGACATAATTAATATCTCCTTATTAATTTAATGACATTCCACCGTCAATATAAAATGTTTGCCCTGTAATATAACTGGCTTCATCGGAACATAAAAATAAAATCATTTGTCCAATATCTTTTGGCTTTCCAAGTTTTTTCAAAGGAATTCTATCTAAATATCCTTGTTTCACAGTATCAGAAAGGTGAGAAGTCATATCAGTTTCAATTAATCCTGGTGCAATACAATTTACTGTAATGTTTCTACGACCAACTTCTTTTGCTAGTGACTTTGTTAATGCCAAGAGTCCACCTTTTGATGCAGCATAATTTCCTTGTCCTTTATTACCGTCTGTTCCTGAAATAGAAGAAATATTAATAATTCTTCCATTCTTGTTCTTTACCATATCTTTTAAGACTGTTTTGGTTAAATGGAAAGGACCATTAAGATTGACATTCATTACTTTATTCCATTCTTCAGATTTCATTCTTAATAGAATATTATCCATATGAATACCAGCATTATTAACAAGAACATCTGCATGGCCAAATTTTAAAATAACGAATTCATATAGTTTTTGAATTGATTTTTCATCAGAGATATCACAACAAAAAGGGTAAATATTTTTTATGTCTCTGACTGAATCTAAAGATTTTTCACTCGTAGCAACTGCTACAACATTAAAATTATTTTGAGCAAGAATAAGAGAAATTTCTTTTCCAATTCCTCTTGATCCTCCAGTTACAATTGCTGTTTTTGTTGAAAAGTTAAGCATAAAACAATTTTATAAGTTTTCAATACTATTATAGGTTGTAATTATTAATGAATCATCAATTTTTTTGATAATATTGCTTAAAACTTTTTTTGGACCAATTTCTACAAAGTTGTTTGATAATTCGCCTAGTAATTGAATACTTTTTGACCATTGAACTGGATTATCTATTTGTTCTATTAGAGCATGTTTAATTTCTTCAATACTTCTATTTGGTCTTGCATTAAAATTTGAAACAATCGGGCAAGATACTTCATTAAACCTTGAAATATTTATTATATCAGTTAGCTTGTTTTTTGCTTCAGACATTAGTTTGGAATGAAATGCTCCGCTAACACTTAATGGTATTACTTTTGCACCAATAGTTTTTAGACTTTCCGATGCTAAATCAATTGATTCTTCACTTCCAGAAATAACGATTTGTGAGTCAGAGTTGATATTTGCAATTTGACAATAGAATGAATCACAAATAGTTTGTATTTTATCAATTGATGCTCCAATAACAGCACTCATTTTACCTGGATTATTTAATTCACATTCATGCATCGCTTTTGCACGAACATCTACAATCTGTAACCCGGTTTCAAAATCAAAAAAATTATTTGCATATAATGCACTGAATTCCCCCAAGCTATGTCCTGCTACAGCAACACATTCTTTTTGGTCTTTGATAAGATCAAAAATTATTGTGGAGTGTATAAAAATAGCTGGTTGAGCGTATTGTGTTTGTCTTAATACATTTTCTTCAGCAGAAAACATAATTTCTGAAATATTGTATCCTAAAATCTTATTTGAAAGTTCAATTCTATCTTTTGCAAGTTGGAATTTATTATAAAGATTTAAGCTCATTCCAGGTCGGTGAGAACCTTGCCCTGAAAAAATGAAACAATTCTTCATTAGTTTTGATCTACAGGTTTTCCTTTATAATAAAGAATGCCATCATGATAATATGCATGATGAGGTAGATGTTCTACTCCTGTATTCTTACATTTAACTGTATGAACCAGAGTGGACTTATAATGAGTCCTTCTCTTTTTAGAACGTGTTTTTGACTGTCTTTTTTTTGGTAACATTTTATTCCTTAACCAAGTGGCAATATAAACAAATTAATCTTTCTTGTGAAATATTTTTTATAATTCAGTTTTGTCAATCCAGCAATTATATCCAAGCTCAACTTTAATATTTTCAGCTAATTTAACAGCATCATCTCTAGTGGAAAAATTTCCATATCTAACTCGATATTTATATTCTGAATTAGCATCATTTTTCTGAATAAAAGCATCAATATCTGAAGCATTCAATGCCTGAACAACCTCCATTGCTTCATCAAAAGTTTTTTTAACAGCAATTTGGATTGTATAGTAAAATTCATTATCAATATTCATAGAAGAAGTTTCGGATATTTCTTTCCTGTTTTCTTCAATAACATGATCAAGCCAAGTTTCTGTTTGTACTTGAGAAAATAATGATGAACTAAAAAATAATATTATTATAAATCTCAACATAAAAATTAGAAAAAGAAGTTTATTTCAATTTCTGCATTTTCATTACTGTCTGAGCCATGAGTAGCATTCATTGAAATATCTGTTCCATACTTTGCTCTTATTGTGCCTGCTTCAGCTTCTAATGGATTTGTTGCACCCATCAAATTTCTCCATTCTAAAACTGCATTAGCTTTTTCAAGTTTCATAATATGAGTTTCGCTTGAAGTCATAAATTCAACAAGTTCTTCAAAAAATGGTTTATCTTTATGTATAGAGTAAAAACCTTCAGCTTGTTCAACACTAAGATGAAGTGTTTTTTCTTCAGCGATTATAAAACCATTATCCATTATATCTTTTCTAATTTCATCTTTAAATCCTTTTTGCATAGCATCAGGTTTAATTAGGGCAAGTGTATTATTCATTATTCCTCTATTAGTTGTAACATTGTTTCTCCGATTTCAGATACTGTTTTTGCAACTGAAACCCCACATTCTTTTAAAATTTTAATTTTAGCATCTGCTGTTTCAGATCCTTCAGAAATAATTGCTCCAGCATGACCCATTCTTTTTCCTTTAGGAGCAGTTTGACCTGCAATAAATGATACAACAGGTTTATTAAAATTGTTTTTGATCCATTCGGCGGCTTCATTTTCCATGCTACCACCAATTTCACCAATCATTACAACGCCTTTAGTTTCTTCATCATCAGCAAAATATTTCAATATATCTATCATACTTGATCCGATAATTGGATCTCCTCCAATTCCAACAGCGGTAGTCATTCCTAATCCAATATTAACAATTTGGTCAATTGCCTCATAAGTCAAGGTCCCTGAACGAGAAAGAATACCAATAGAACCTTTTTTGCAAATAAAACCAGGAGTAATTCCAATTTTTGATTCTTCAGCTGTTATCAAGCCAGGACAGTTAGGACCAATAAGAGTTGAAGAGGAATTATCAAGTACACTTTTAACTTTTTTCATATCACGAACAGGAATTCCTTCTGATATACAAACAATTAAATCAATATTTTGATTTATTGCTTCAAGAATTGCATTTGCAGCAAATCTAGGGGGAACAAAAATTACCGAGGCATCAATTGAAAACTCTTTTTTTGCTTCTTCGATGCTATTAAAAACTGGTAAGTTGTTTTCTGTAGCAGTTTGACCACCTTTTCCAGGAGTTACTCCACAAACAACGTTAGAACCATAGTCTAGCATTTGCTGTGCATGAAATAGTCCTTCCGATCCAGTAATTCCCTGAACTAGAATAGAAGTTTTTTTATTTAATAGTATTGACATTATGATGCCAACCTAACTGCTTTTTTAGCAGCTTCATCTATTGTTTCAGCGCTTATAAGTTCTATATCTGATTCATCTAAAATTTGTTTTGCCAGTTTTGCATTAGTACCTTGGAGTCTAACGACAACACCAACATTTAAATTTAATTCTTTAACAGCTTGAATGACTCCATTAGCTACTCTGTCACATCTAACGATACCACCAAAAATATTAATCAAAACTGATTTTACGTTAGGGTCAGAGAGAATAATTTTAAAGCCATTTTTAATTGTATCAACATTAGCCGCACCTCCAACATCTAAAAAATTAGCTGGTTCGCCGCCATGATGTTTTACTATATCCATTGTTGCCATAGCAAGGCCAGCTCCATTAACCATGCAGCCAACATTACCATCAAGCTTAATATAATTTAATCCATATTCTGAAGCCTTTAGTTCTAAAGGGTTTTCCTCGAAAGTGTCATGAAATTTTGCAATTTTTTCTTGTCTAAATAGTGCATTGGAATCAATATCAACTTTCGCATCTAGTGCAATAATTTTTTGGTCTTCGGTGATTACAAGAGGATTGATTTCTAATAAATTACAATCTGAATTTGAATAGCAATTATAAATATTCTTAAAAATTTCAAAAGCATCATTAAATGAATTAAGAGTTAATGCATTTATAATTGTATTAATTGCATCATCAAGAGGGTAGGTATCATTATTTACCCAAGCCTTAACAATTTTTTCAGGAGTTTTCTCTGCTACTTGTTCAATATCAACTCCGCCTTCCGTTGATACTATGAAGACATCAGCATTTTTTGCTCGATCAAACATTAATGCAAAATAAAACTCTTTTTCAATATCTAGTGCTTCTGTAATTAATATTTGATTTACAAGTTTACCTTCTTCGCCAGTTTGATGAGTGATTAAATTCATGCCAAGAATTTCATTAGCAGATTCAATAGCTGATTCTGTTGACGAACAGAATTTCACTCCACCACCTTTACCACGACCTCCAGCATGAATTTGCGCTTTAACTACAACAGCATCTGAGTTGAATTCATTTTGAACTCTATCTATTGTTTTTTCAATCTCATTAGATGAATAAACAACATGGCCTCTTTGAATTGGCACATTGTAATCAGACAAAAGTTCTTTAGCTTGGAATTCGTGAATTTTCATCTATTCTTCATCCATAAATGGATATCTATAATTATGAGGAGGTTCAAAAGTTTCTTTGATTGTTCTTGGGGATGTCCATCTTAATAAGTTAAGCATAGAGCCACCTTTATCATTTGTGCCAGATGCTCTGCTTCCCCCAAATGGCTGTTGTCCAACAACAGCACCGGTAGGTTTATCATTAATATAGAAATTTCCAGCTGAAAATCTCAATTTAGATCTTACTTCTTCAACGATATCTCTATCTTCTGAAAATACACAGCCTGTAAGAGCGTAAGGAGATGTATTATCAATCAATTCTAATGTTTCATTCCAATTTTCATTTTCATATACAAAAATGGTAAGTACTGGACCAAATATTTCTTCCTCAAGAGTTTTAAAGTGTGGATCGGTGGTTAAAATGACCGTTGGTTCCACAAAATAACCCTTAGATTTATCATATCTGCCTCCACAAAGAACTTCACAATCGTTACTTTCTTTAGCATAATCTAAGTATGAGGCAATTTTATCAAAGGCTGTTTCATCAATTACAGCATTAACAAAATTTTTAAAATCTTCAGGCGGTCCAACATCTATTGTTTTGATTTCATTCAATAGTTTTTCTTGTATCTCGTTCCATTTTGATTTTGGCAGATATGCTCTTGACATAGCAGAACATTTTTGTCCTTGATATTCAAAAGCTCCTCGAACCATTGCTGTTACAAGACCCTGTATATCAGCTGATTCATGTGCTATACAAAAGTCTTTACCACCTGTTTCACCAACAATTTTTGGATAATTTCTATAAATATCTAAGTTATCAGACACTTTTTTCCAAAGATGTTTAAAAGTTTTTGTAGATCCAGTGAAATGCACTCCAGCTAATTCTTTATGACCCAATACTTGATTACCTATGCTTGGTCCGTCACCTGGAATAAAATTAATAACTCCGTCCGGTAGACCCGCTTCTTTATATAGTTCCATGATGTAGTAAGCTGAATAAACAGCACTTGGTGCCGGTTTCCAAAGTACCGTATTTCCGACAATAGCAGGAGAGATGGCCAAATTACCTCCAATGCTAAAGAAATTAAATGGCGCAATTGCAAAAACAAAACCTTCCAGTGGTCTGAATTCCAATTCATTTTTCATTCCATCAGGAGATATAGGAGTAAAAGTATTTTGCATTGTATATGCAAACTCGATATTAAAATTTAAAAAATCGATTAATTCACATGATGCATCAACTTCAGCTTGAAAAACACTTTTACCAATATCTAGCATTGCTGCAGCATTAATTTTATACCTATATGGACCTGCAATTAAGTCTGCAACTTTTTTAAATATTTTTGCTCTTTCTTCTAAAGATGTATTAGACCAAGCTTTCCAAGCTTCTAATGAAGAATCGATAGCCATTTGAATTTCTTCAGGACCTGCTTCATGATAATGACCTAGAATATGTGCATGATCTTGAGGTTTTATACATGGTTTTGTATTACCTGTTCTTATCTCTTTTCCATTAATGATAATAGGAATATCTTTTTGTCTACTTGATTGTCTTTCAATTTCTTCTAAAAGTAATTTTCTATGCTCTGAACCAGGCTCAAAATCTATAATTGGTTCATTGATTGCTTTAAAATTTTTGTCCATAATTTATCCTTTATTTTTTAGTGCCTAATATTAGACAAAATATCTTTCATTTCAGAATAATTCTTTGCCAAAACAAATTTTTTTCGAAAAGAAGATGCCCCTTTGAATTCTTTAAAGTACCAAGCGAAATGTTTCTTCATATTGTTGGCACCTACAATTTCTCCATGAATTTGTACAAGAAGCTCTAAATGCTTTTTACATATTTCTAATCTTTCTTCAATACTTATATCTTCAAAATTTTCATTAAGCATATATTTTCTTACTTCAGCAAAAAACCATGGATTTCCTAAAGCGGCTCTGCCAATCATTATGCCATCACAGTTAGTATGATCAAACATTTTATTTATATCATCAATATTTTTTACATCTCCATTACCAATGACAGGAATACTCACATTTTCTTTTAATTCTTTTATTAAATCCCAATTTGCTTTTCCTTTATACATTTGAACAGTTGTTCTTGGATGAAGGGTAATTGCTTTAACTCCAACTTTTTCTAAATTTATACCAGCTTGAGTGCTTACAATATTTTCTAAATTCCAGCCTGCTCTCATTTTCACTGTAACAGGTATTTTGTCGACCGCTTTAACAACAGCTTCTGTGATATCTTCCATTAAGCATAAATCTTTTAAAGCAGCGGATCCAGCTCCTTTTTTTGTCACTTTTGGTACTGGACATCCATAATTAATATCAATTAAATCTGGTTTAAATTTTTCAAATACCAATTTTGCTGCATTTTCCATTACTTCTGGTGTATCTCCAAATATTTGAATACCTATTGGCCTTTCAAATTCTGAAAATTTGATCATATTCAATGTTTTTTCATTTTTTCTAATGATACCATGAGCTGAAACAAATTCTGAGTACACTACTCCAGCTCCAAATTCTTTTGCAATCACTCTAAATGCATAGTCTGTAACACCTGCCATAGGTGCAAGAAAAAATGGGAAATCAAGTTTTAGGTTTCCAATTTGAATTTTTTTATTTATATCAAACATATTGTTTTTGTTTGTTCACTAAGATTATTGGTTTAAATTTCCTCTGTTTGATTTGAACTTAAACATAAAAGGTTAAAAAATGTCAAGAGTTTGTGAAGTAACAGGTAAAAAAGCGATGTATGGCAATAATGTAAGTCATGCTCATAATAAAACTAGAAGAAGATTTGATATAAATCTTCAAAAAAAGACTTTTTGGGTGGAAACACTTAATAAGAAAGTTACGCTCAAAGTATCTGCTAAGGGTTTAAAAATTATTGATAAGAAAGGTATTGATTCAGTAATTAAAGATTTAATGGCAGAAGGCAGAAAATTTTAATCTTTTAATTTCTTACTTAATTCAGCAATAACAATTTCGTGACTTACTTTTCCCTTAGTTTCTTTATTGACTTGACCAATAAAAAAACCGATTAATTTTTCTTCACCGTTTTTATATCTTAATACTTCATTTTGACAGTTAGAAAGTACTTTGTCAATAATTTCTGTTGTATTTATATCAGATGAATCAAAATCACCGCTTTTTAAAATTTCACTAATATTTTTACCGGTTTCAAATAATGCTCTCAAAACCTCTTTACCTGAATTTGGGGTAATTTTATTTCGTTTTATTTCATCAATTAATATTTTTAAATCTTTTGCTTCAACTTTGGATGAATCAAATGCTGTATTCATCTCATTAAAAAGCCTAAATAGTTCTGTTGAAACCCAAGTGCTAGCTTTTTTGGGCGAAACATCTAAACTAACAACTTCTTCAAAGTATTTTGCAATATCTTTAGAAGATGAAAGAATCATGCACTCATTTAAAGATAAATTATATTCGTTCATCCACTTTTTTTCATAATCAAAAGGAAGTATAGGGACTGATGATTTAATGTCTTCAATAAATGACTTTTCTAAACTTACTGGCGGTAAATCTGGATCTGGAAAGTATCTATAATCATCAGAATTTTCTTTAATTCTCATTATCTCGGCAACGTTTTTATCATTATTCCAAGTTAAAGTAGCTTGTTGAACTTCTTTTCCATCGTTCAAAATCTTGTTTTGTCGAATGATTTCAGACTCAATTGACTTTTGAACGTTTCTAAAGGAGTTGATATTTTTGATTTCTGTTTTTACTCCAAATTTCCCACTACCTTTTTTTGACAGAGAGATATTAGCATCACATCTGAGTTTTCCTTTTTCCATTTCTGCATTTGAAATATTTATATAATTAACTATTTGTTTAATACGTTGCATAAAAATCTTGGCTTGTTCGGGATGAACTAGCACAGGCTCTGTTACAATCTCAATTAATGCTGCTCCGCTTCTGTTGTAATCTACATTACTTTTTTTGCTGTCATTATTATGAAAAGATTTTCCAGCATCTTCCTCTAAATGTGCTCTTGTTAAATCAATCTTAAACTCTTTCTCATTCCACCAAATGGGAACCGAACCTCCTGAAATAATTGGTTGATCAAACTGGGATATTTGGTATCCTTTAGGTAGGTCAGGATAAAAATAATGTTTTCTGGCAAACGTAAAGTTTTTACTTATTTTTCCGTTAACCGCTTTTCCAAACATTATCGCTGACTCAATTGCTGATTGATTTACATTTGGAAGAGCTCCTGGAAGTCCCAATGACGTTGGGCAGGTTAAACTATTTGGTGAGTAATCATATTTATATTGGCAATTGCTGAACATTTTAGAATTACAATCTAATTGGACATGTATTTCTAGACCAATTATAAAATCCCAATTTTTATTTATATCATTTATGTTCAATTTGATTTTTTAGCAATTAAGTTAAGAGCTGAACCCGCTTTGAACCATTCTATCTGTTTCTTTGAAAAGGTATGTAGCGTTTCAATGATCTGAAATGAACCGTCTGGTTTATTTAAGCTCAATTTAAGGTTAGTTTTATTATCAAAATCTTTAAGATTAATAGTAGATATTGTATCATTAGCTTCAATTTTATCATAATCACTTTTATCTTTGAAGATTAGTGGCAAAATACCTTGTTTCTTCAAGTTGGTTTGAGCAATTCTTGCAAAACTTTTTGCAATGATAATTTTACAACCCATAAATCTAGGTTCCATTGCTGCATGCTCTCTACTAGAGCCTTCTCCGTAATTTTCATCAGCTACAGCAATCCAATCAATGTTATTTTCTTTGTAAGTTTTAGCCACTTCATAAATATTATCGGTTTTATCATTAATTAAATCTATTGCTTCACCATTTGTTTTTGTAAATGCATTAAGAGCTCCAGAATACATATTCTGGGAAATATTTTCAAGATGACCTCTATATTTTAACCATGGGCCAGCAGGAGAGACATGATCAGTTGTACATTTTCCTTCTGCTTTTAATAGAATTTTTAAATTTTTCATCTCTTTCTTATTCCATTCAACAAATGGTTCTAATACCTGTAATCGATTACTATCTTTTTTAATAACAATCTTAGTATCTGGACGAAGTTCAGCTTTCAAAAAGTCATCACTTCCAATTTTTTCAAATCCCATTTCTGGTAACTCAGAGCCTACAGGAGATTGAAAGCTAAAACTACTTCCATCATTAAGAGTTAATTTATCTTTTGAAGGATTAAAACTCAATTTACCTGATATTGCTAGCGCAGTAACAATCTCTGGGCTGGCTACAAATGATTCTGTTGCCGCATTACCATCATTTCTCTTTGCAAAATTTCTGTTAAAGGAGGTAATAATTGTATTTTTTTCGCCGTCTTTAATATCAGATCTTTTCCATTGACCAATACATGGTCCACAAGCATTTGCTAAAACTTTCCCACCAAGTTCTTCAAAGATTTTGGTATATCCATCTCTTTCCATTGTAGCTTTAATTTGATTGGATCCAGGAGTAATATAAAACTCTGACTTTGCCTTTAGTCCCGCATCAAGAGCTTGTTTAGCTACATGAGCAGCTTTTTCAATATCTTCATAAGAAGAATTAGTACAACTTCCTATCAATCCAACTTTTAAATCATCATCATAATTATTATCTTTAACTGCATCTGGCATATCAGAGATTTCTCTAGATAAGTCAGGACTGTAGGGTCCAACAATATGGGGTTCTAGTTCAGATAAATTAATTTCTATGACTTCATCATAATATTTTTCAGGGCTTTTATGAACATCATCATCTGCTTTGAGATGATTTTTAATTTCATCTGCTAAATCAGCAATATCTTTTCTATTGGTAGCTACTAAGTATTCATACATTTTTTTATCATATGGAAAAATAGATGTCGTTGCTCCAACCTCAGCCCCCATGTTTGTTATAGTTGCCTTTCCGGTACAGCTAATCGTTTCGGTTCCTTCGCCAAAATATTCAATTATTTTTCCAGTTCCACCTTTTACTGTTAGGATACCAGCAAGTTTAAGAATAATATCTTTTGGAGATGCCCAATCACTTAATTGACCAGTAAGTTTGACTCCAATTATACCTGGCCAGTTGATCTCCCAAGGGGAATTGGTCATCACATCAACAGCATCAGCTCCTCCAACTCCAATCGCAACCATTCCTAATCCACCAGCATTTGGAGTATGAGAATCGGTTCCAATCATCATAGTTCCAGGTACTGCATAATTTTCTAAAATGGTTTGATGAATAATTCCTGCACCAGGTTTCCAAAAACCTATCCCATATTTTGCACAAACAGACTTCAGAAAATCATACACTTCTTTATTTGTTAGCAGAGCCTTGTCGAGATCATCGTCAGCTCCTTTAATAGCAGTGATTAAATGATCGCAATGAACAGTGGTTGGAACTGCTGTTGTCTGCATTCCTGCATTGATAAATTGTAATAAAGCCATTTGAGCAGTCGCGTCTTGCATTGCGACTCGATCAGGACTGAGAGTGCAAAATGTTTTAGTTCTTTCAGGAATTGACTGTAGGTCTTCGGAAAGATGTGAAAAAAGAATTTTTTCTGTAAACGCTAGAGGCCTATTGAAAAAACTTTTTGCATCAATAGTCTTTGAAAGATAATTGTTATAAATTTGCTTGATTAGATTTGTCTGATTCATATTTACTCTTTATTGTTATAAATTTAGTTAAAAAAAAACGATTTTATGGATATAATATTAGCATCTAGTTCTCCAAGACGAAAGAAAATTCTAGAAAAGTTAGGATACAACTTTTGTATTAAAGTTCCTGATATAGATGAGGAAAATATTAATAAATTGAATCCCATTGATTATGTAATAGATGTTTCGATGAGAAAAGGATTAAAAGTACATCAACAATACGAAAATGATTTTATTCTTTCTGGAGATACAATAGTAGAGTTTCAAAATAAAATCATAGGTAAACCTTCTTCATATCAGGATGCTTTTGAGGTTTTATCTTTATTATCAGGTAGGTCACATTATGTAATTAGTGCTTTATCTTTAACTTATAATGATAACCAAATCACTATTTTTGATAGTACAAAAGTTTGTTTTAAAACATTGAAGAAAGATGAAATTGAAAATTATATAAATAATTTTAATGTGCTAGATAAAGCTGGTTCATATAATATTGAAGATGTTAAGGAATATTTCATTAAAAATATTGACGGATGTTATAATAATATTGTAGGTTTCCCAGAAGAAAAATTTTTAAGAAGTGAAATAAAACAAATTCTTGATTTAAAATGATTTTTTACAATAAATATAAAAATTTTAGGATCGAAAATAACATCGATTTGCAAGATATTTCAAAGAGAACTAAAATTGATTTGAAGTATTTGCAAGCATTAGAAAGAGGTAAGTTTGCAGAAATTCCTCCAGTTTATGTCAAATTATTTTTCAAAGCATACATAAATGAAATCGGAATTGATATTAATGAGGCGTTGTTTGAGCTTGATAGTTTTTTAAACCAAAAGCCAAACAATAAAAAATTAAAATTTATAGCTGATGAACGAAATGTGAGTTCTAATTTTTTTAGCAAAATTAATAATGAAAATTTATTCAATTCATACGTTTTCATTGGAATTGCATCCTTTTTTTTAATTCTACTTTTAAGTTTTTCTTTAAACTCAAATAGTCAAATTTCTCAAAAAGATCTTGAAGATGAATTAAGAATGACAAAATCTGATTTAATTGAATTTTATTCTTTGAGAAGTGAAGAAGTTCTTTCAATTGAGAGCATCTCTAATCCAGTCACAATAAGATTTAAATCAAATATTGAAAATTATATCCTTTTTTACGATAATTTTTCAGGAAAAGAATTTTTTATATTTGAGGATTCTCTTAATAATCAATCTAATACATTCACGGAACAATGGAATGGCCAAGATAGAGCATTCTTAATTGCAAATACAGTTGATTTCGAATTGATTTTATTTTCCGATAATTCGTATGAAGATTTTTCAAAAAATATAATTAATGATTTTCCTGTTGAAGTAATCTTAAAGTCAGATCCTTACACAATTACTATTAAAAAATATTTACCAAAAAATTAATTTTAATTTTTTTGCATTTAATCAACAATTTTTATTGACATAAACTCGCTCTGTATTGTAACATATGTGGTTAATAGTGGGTTAATTTCCCTTATTTTGTTATGAGTAGCCAATATACATTTACAGGACAGTTTACGTTTTCTATTGATCCTAAAAATAGAATCAATATCCCTGCTCCGTTGAGAAAACAGTTTTCAACAAATGATAAGAAGACATTTGTTGTTACAAGAGGTATTGACCAATGCGCATGGATTTATCCTATTAGTGAATGGAATTTTATTCAAAATGAACTAAAACAACTTTCTTCTTTATCAAAAACAAATCGAATTTTCTTAAGAAATCATCTAAGACATGCTAATATTTTAAAGTTTGACTCGCAAGGTAGATTTGTTTTGCCTCAAAGTTTAATTGATTATTCTGCAATAAAAAAAGATGTTACAATAATTGGCGTTTTAAATAAAATTGAAATTTGGAATCCTAATTTACTTCAAAAATTAGATCAATCTGATGAGATTGATGACCAGTCATACGAAGAACTTTCAGGAAGAGTAAATATCTGATGGTTCCTATTTCATCGACTCAAAACAGACATATTCCTGTGATGTTGATGGAGTCATTAGAAAACTTAAAAATCAAAAAAAATGGTGTTTACGTTGATGGGACACTTGGCCTTGGAGGTCATTCTGAAATTATTCTTCAAAAAATTGACTCAGGTCTACTGATTGGTATTGATAGAGATAAAGATTCAATTTCTCAATCCGAAAAAAGGCTATCTTCAAACAATAATTTCAAGCTTTTTAATGATAGTTATCAAAACTTAAAAATCATACTTGAAGAACTTAAGATAAAAGCAGTTGATGGTATTCTTCTAGATTTAGGACTTTCCTCATTTCAGTTGGAAAATAATATGAGGGGATTTTCACATAAATATGAATCTTCATTAGATATGCGATTTGATAAAAACTCTGATGATAATACTGCAGAGGATATTATTCAAAGAAATGAGCTAGGAGAGCTAACTAGAATTTTTAAAGAATATGGCGAGGAAAGACATGCTTACAAGATTGCAAAAAAAATCAAAGATTTTAAAGGTGAAATTAGCGTACTGTCAGTCACATCCATCATTGATAAAGTCACTCCTTATAAATACAGGCTTAAAACATATTCAAGAATATTTCAAGCTTTAAGAATAGCTGCTAATAATGAATTAGATCATTTAAGCAGATTTTTAGATGATTTTATTAATCTGCTAAACCCTGAAGGGAGAATAGTGATTATTAGTTATCACTCTGTTGAAGATAGGATTGTAAAACATAAACTTAAAGAGTTGAAGCATAAAAAAGAGATAGAATTGATTTATAAAAAACCTCTTATTCCTTCAAAAGAAGAAGTTGGCATTAATAAAAGATCACGAAGTGCAAAAATGAGAGTTGGAGAAAAAATTGGCTAAGAAAAAAAGATTAAGTAAAGCAGAAAAGCAAAAAAAAGAAAACTTAAAATGGGTTTTTATGTTTGTTATTCTTGTTTTAACAATTACTGTTTATTTAGCAGCATTTATTGAGTCAGATAAAACTCAAACAAGCATTGATTTCAACAAAAAAACATTGGTAAAACTTAATGAGGATTTAACAATCAAAAGAAATTCTATAGAAAGAATGAAAAGGGCAGATATTATTTCAAAAAGAGCAAAAGAAATTGGATTGGTTTCAAGTAATCCAGAAGCAATTATCATAAAAATTAATGACTAAAAACTATATCAAATTTAAAAATAGAATAATATTTGTTCATATAGCAATAATGCTTATTTGGATTGGTTTTGGTGTTAGACTTTTCAATATTCAGATCATTAATAGACTTAATACCCCACAAGGAATTAAGGTTGAATCTATCAATGGATTAAGAGGAAATTTTTACGATGTTAATGGTAAAAACCTTAC
Source organism: Fidelibacterota bacterium (assembly GCA_016777965.1). Classification (GTDB taxonomy): domain Bacteria; phylum Fidelibacterota; class Marinisomatia; order Marinisomatales; family Marinisomataceae; genus Marinisoma. The sequence continues at coordinate 59,044 of JADHQL010000003.1, forward strand.
ACAAAATTTGACTTTTTATAGAATAGGTGTGCATACTAAAAAGATTTCAAATACGGAAAGCTTAATTAATGAATTATCATCTTGTACTGGTACCGATAAAGAAGTTTATATTGCAAAAATAAATAGTGGACGGGATTATGTTGAGCTTGAAAAGAAAACAAATAAAAATTGTCAACAGCTTCAAAAGAAATACCCAAATGCATTAATTGTTAAAAAAAGTTTTAAGCGATATTACCCTGAAGATAATTTAGTATCTCAAATAGTTGGTTTTACAAATATTGACGATAAAGGAATTTCGGGCTTAGAAGCAAAGTATAATAAATTTTTAGAGCCAGTAAGCGGATCTAAGTTGTCAAAGCGCAACGGTTTAGGAGTCAGAATTTCAGATCCAACTTTACCAACTGAAGAAGCCAAAAATGGTGCTGATATAGTTTTAACAATTAATAAAGAGTATCAGGCAATTTTAAGAGATGAATTAATTCTTCAAATGGAAAAAGTAGGTGCTAAAGCATCAATGGGATTAATTCTAAATCCTCAAACAGGTGCAATATTATCAATGGTAAATCTTCCAGATTATAACCCAAACACTCCAAACGATTTTGATATTGAATTACAAAAAAATAAGATTGTTACTGATTTAATTGAGCCTGGATCTACATTTAAAATTGTAACAATGGCTGCAGCATTAGAGAGTGGTATATCCTTGAATGATGAGTATAATGTTGAAGGTCCCTATAATTTTCATAATATAAAAATGATTGAAGATTCTGAGCCTCATTCTGTATTGAATGTTAAGGAAATACTAGCATTTTCAAGCAACATAGGAACCATCAAAATTGCAGAACATTTAGGTAAGAAAAGTATTTATGATCAGGCAAGAGAATTTGGATTTGGATCAAAAACTGGTTTTGATTCTTCAACCGAACCTGATGGAATTTTTAGAGAGCCTTCAAAATGGAGTTTATCCTCAATGCACAGTATACCTATCGGTTATGAGGTTTCAGCAACTCCATTACAAATTGCTATGTCATATGCTGCAATTGCGAATGGTGGGTTTATGTTGAAACCTTATGTAGTAGAAAAAATTGAGAAACACGATGATACTATTATTGAGAATCAAAGAAATACAAAAAAAAGAGTTCTTTCTCAATCAAATGCTGAAAAATTAAGTTTAATGTTATCTCATACTGTTGAAAATGGAAGTGGAAAGCTTGCTAAAGTAGCTGGTTGGAATGTTGCTGGAAAAACTGGTACATCTAAAAAATTGATAGATGGACAATATTCAGAAGAAGAATTTATATCAAGTTTTATAGGATTTTTTCCTTTAGAAAATCCTCAATTATTGTGTTTAATTATTCTTGATAGCCCTGATGCCTCGAGAAATTTGCACTGGGGCTCTATGTCCTCGGCTCCAGTATTTAAATCTGTAATGGATAGAGTAATAAATATTGATAAATCAATCACAATTTTAAGATCTAAGAAAGAAAAACTTAAAAATGAACCAATCTTAATTCAGAAAAACCTAGAAAGAAAAATGGAATATGTAGAAATGCCAAACTTAATTGGCAAAACAGTTCGTGATGCATTTTCAGAATTAAATAGAGCTGGAATTAAACCCCAAATTAGTGGAAGAGGATTAATTGTTAGTCAAAGTATAGAGGCTGGCACAAAAATAGAAAAAAAATCAATCTGTATATTAAAAGCAGAGTTAAAAGAGTAAGGAGATAGTTATGTTATTTGAATTTGATGAATTTTCAACGCAAAAAGCTAGGATTAAGATCCTAGGAGTTGGTGGAGCAGGAGGTAATGCAATAAATAGAATGATTACATCTGGTATGGAAGGTGTTGAGTTTATTGCAATCAATACAGATGCACAAGATTTAGATAGCAATCCTGCTGAAACTAAAATTCAAATTGGAAAAGATTTAACAAAAGGATTGGGCGCTGGAGCAAAACCTGAAATTGGAAGAAAAGCAATAATGCATGATAAGGAGGCTGTTTCATCAATTGTTGCTGGATCAGACCTTGTATTTGTTACTGCAGGAATGGGTGGTGGAACAGGTACTGGAGCAGCTCCAGTCGTAGCAAAAATTTGTAAAGAACTTGGTATATTGACTGTATGTATCGTTACTCTACCATTTAATTTTGAAGGACCCAAAAAAATGTCAGCTGCTATGAAAGGTATTTCAACAATGAGGAACTTTTGCGATACATTGATTGTAATACCAAATGAAAAACTACTTTCCGTGATTGATTATAATACTACCTTAGAAGAAGGATTTGCAGAATCAGATTCAGTGCTATTACAAGCTGCGCAAAGCATTTCAGACCTCATTAACAAGCAGGGAAATGTTAATATTGATTTTGCTGATGTAGAAACCGTAATGAGTGGAATGGGAGATGCTGTAATGGGAACTGGTACTGCAAGGGGTGAAGAGAGAGCTGTTTTAGCTGCACAACAGGCAATTTGTAGTCCACTTTTAGATAATCAGTCAATTAAGGGCGCAAAAGCAGCTTTAGTAAATGTTACTGGAAATAAAAAAATGACCATGCGTGAAGTTGATGCAGCAACAAAGCTTATTTTCGAAGAAGCAGGTCAAGAAGTACATTTAATTTTCGGATGTGTTGTCGATGAAAATATGGATGATGAATTAAAAGTTACTGTGATTGCTACAGGATTTAATCGAACCCCAATTGAAGATTTTGAATATAAAAAAGAAATTCAAAAAAATGAATTTCACAAAAATACTAACGACTTAATGGAAACTTCTAATACAACATTATATAATCAAAAAAATGAAAACTCATTAAATGATGAAAATTTTGATTATGAAAATGATGGCCCAACTTTAGTCTTTGATGATTTTGATCAAAGTGCTGATTTAGATGTTCCAGCTTACATAAGAAAACAAAATAGATGAAGTTTGAGGAAAAAAATATAGGAATTTTAGGATTAGGTAAAAGCGGATATTGGTCTGCTAAATTAGCTAAAAGTTTGAAAAATAATGTTTTTGTATCTGATTCAAATACAAACGTTAATGAAATTTATATTGATGATTTAAAAACGTTAGGTATTGATGTAGAAATCGGCATTCATTCAAATCAAATTTTGGAATCTGATTTAATAATTAAGTCACCTGGAATTCCTAATGATTCAGATATAATGAATAAAATAAATTCTGAAAAAATTCCGGTTATTAGTGAAATAGAATTTGCCGGAAACCATTCTAAAACAAAAAATATTTGTATTACTGGTACAAATGGCAAAACAACTACAGTTTCGCTCGTAACAGAAATGCTCAGTAAAGAAATGAACGTTCTAAAGTCTGGAAATATTGGTATTCCATTTTCAAAAATTGTTCTTGAGAACAAATTGTACAATCAAAATGATATTGATTATTGTATTTTAGAATTATCCAGTTTTCAACTTGAACATTGCTCAAAACTTAAAAAAGAAATTTCAGTCATTTTAAATATATCATCAGATCATATGGATAGATACGACTCTTTTGAAGATTACTTTGAAACTAAGATAAAGATTTTTGATAATGCAAAATATTGTTTATTTAATTATGATGATAATTTTTTAAATGAAAGAATTAAATGTAATGATAAAAATATAATTCCATTTTCTATCAGAAAAGAACAAGGATATTATTACTATGATAGAAATAAAATTCTTTCAAATGGAAACAGCATATCAATCGATGTAGATGATATTTCATTAAAGGGTATTCATAATATATCAAACATTATTATTGCTGCCGAAATAGCAAGAATTGTTGGAATTGATCAAGAAAATATTCGAAAGGCTGTTTGGGAATTTGAAGGATTGGAACATAGATTTGAACACTTTATTTCATATAATGGAATTGATTTTATTAATGATTCAAAATCAACAAATATTGATTCAGCAAAAAAAGCACTTGAATCTATTTCAAAGAATGTAGTCTTAATACTAGGGGGTATTCCAAAAGAAGATGACTTTAGCGATATATCATATTTTAAAAAGAGTATTTTAAAAATTGTAGTTTATGGTGAAGCTTCACATATAATTTATAATTCCCTTCCAAAAGATATCAGCGTTGAAAGAATCGAAAAATTTGAGGATGCGGTTCAGGTTGCAATAGACAGTGCTACAGAAAATAGTGTTGTATTGCTCTCGCCAGCTTGTTCAAGTTTTGATCAATTTGATAATTATAAAGAAAGAGGTAAAAAATTTAAAAGTATTGTAGAAAGGTTTTATGCATGAATATTAAAGAGCAAGGTCAAGACAGAGTATTATTTATAGCAGTTATTTCATTGATATCTTTTGGGTTATTTATGCTATTTAGTGCAAGCTGGGTTAAGTCACTAGAAATTACTGGAGGAGATTCAAGAACATACTTTTTAGTTAGTCAGATGGTTAAACTTATTCCAGCTTTTTTTATCTTCGTTTTATTAACAAAAATTAATTATAGAAAATTACAGTTTTTATCTCCTTATCTATTATTTACTTCATTTCTTTTACTTGTATATACACAGTTTCAAGGCTGTTCGGGTGATTCTTGTAGATGGCTTTCAATTGGTCCTATTTCTTTTCAAACATCTGATGTAGCAAGATTTTCTATGATACTTTTTTTAGCTAGTTATATTGATAATAACCATAAGCAAATGAAGCAATTTGTTAGAGGTATTTTTTATCCAATGATAGCAATAATACCAGTGGCTTTAATGATTATTATTCAGCCAGATAATTCTACAACTTTAATTTTATTAACTATTGCTTTTGCAATGTTATTTGTTGGTGGAGCCTCTTTCATTCAATTGGCAACAATAGGAGTTTTTTCTGTAGGAACCATCGGAATTTTTATTTTAAATGAGAAAAACTATGCATTAGGTAGAATTCTATCTTTCATAGATTCTTCAGGTTCATCTGCTTCGATTGGATATCAATCTAATCAGGCTTTGATTGGCCTTAAGCAGGGAGGATTTTCAGGAATGGGTATTGGAGAAAGCATACAAAAATATTCTTACTTACCTGAAACTCACACAGACTTTATTTTTGCGATTATTGGTGAAGAATTGGGTTTCATTGCTGGAAGTATTTTAATGTTAGTTTATTACATTATTTTTTATAGAGCTGTGCAAATCTCCAAAAAATCAAATGATATTTTTGGAATAATGTTGTCCATTGGTTTTGGTTTGAGTATAACTATTTATGCTTTTATAAATATTGGAGTTGTAATAGGAGTTATTCCAGTTACAGGAATTCCTTTACCATTTATTAGTTATGGAGGATCGTCATTAATTATCAATTTAATGATGATTGCTATATTGCTAAATATTAGTAAAGCACAAAGAAAGCTTAATGTTAAAAGATGGAGATTAAGAGTAAATGCCTAAAATGAATATTCTATTGTGTGGAGGAGGAACAGGAGGACATTATTATCCATTAATGGCTATAAAAGAAGATCTTCATTCAAAGTCTGATTTTTGTTTTTCTTTTATTGGAGCAAAAAAGGGAATTGAAAGCTCAAAGATTCATAGTGAAAGCATTCCTTTTAAGCTTATTAGTATTTCTGGTTTAAATAGAAAAGTTTCCATTAAATCATTATTTGAAAATATTATAGTTGGAATAAACATTATCATAGGATTTTTTCATGTATTAATATTTTTTACTAAACAAAAACCTAATTTGGTTATTTCCACTGGAGGATATCCATCCTTTCTACCATTACAAGTTGCAAGAATACTTAAAGTTCCTTACGTGCTACATGAACAAAATTCTTATCCAGGAGTTGTGACAAAATTTTTTAGTAAAAATGCAAAAGCAGTTTTTTTAGGATTCAAAGATGCTGAAAAATATTTAAATAAAACAAATACTATTTTTTCAGGAAATCCAGTTCTTTTACATGAAAGTAAAAGCATAAATATAAATATGAATAATGATTTAAGGACTTTATTGGTTTTTGGTGGTAGTCAAGGATCTCAATTTTTGAACCAAAAAATTAAGATAGCATTGGAAAATGATAAATTAGATTTTATTAACGTTATATGGATAGTTGGTAAAAATAATTATGAGTCTCTAAAACATTTAAAAAGAAAAAATATAATCATCTATGATTACTGTAATGAAATGTCCTCTTTGTATCAAAATGTTGACTTGGTACTATCAAGATCTGGTGCGATGACAATTGCTGAATTAATAAAATTTGAAAAGCCTTCAATATTAGTTCCATTTAAATTTTCATCAGAAAATCATCAGCATTTTAATGCAAAATTCCTTCAAGATAATTTTTGTTCAAAATTAATTGAAGAAGATGATTTCAATGATGAGACTTTTGTATCAACTTTAAAAAATTTATCTAAAGATGATAGAATTTTAGATTCAATGAAAACCAATTTTAAGAATGTTAATATTCCAGATACTTTGTCAATAATTTCTAGCTTTATTATGGAAAAGAAATATGCTTTATAGTATCAAAAAAGTACATCTTATTGGAATAGGTGGAATTGGAATGAGCGGAATAGCAGAGTTGCTAAAAAATAAAGAATTTGAGGTTTCTGGTTCTGATATTAATGATTCACCAAACGTTCAGAGATTAATTGATTTGGGAATAAATGTATTTATTGGTCATAATAAAGAAAATATTTCTGATGCTGATCTAGTAATATACTCTGATGCTATCCCAAAAGATAATGCTGAGCTGAAAGAAGCATTAGCAAAAAATATAATAGTTTATTCCAGAGCAAGAATGCTTTCAGAAATAGCTAAGTTAAATAATTCTACAGTTGCTATTGCTGGAACTCATGGAAAAACCACTACAACATCAATGGTTGGCACTATTTTAAAAGCTATGAATTTAGATCCTACAATTATTGTTGGCGGGGTTGTTAAGTCTTTAGAATCTAATTCCGTTTTAGGAGGAGGTGACACATTTGTTGTTGAAGCTGATGAGTATAATAAAAGCTTGCTACATTTGAGTCCAACAATTGCAGTTATTAACAATATTGATTTTGAACATATTGAATGCTACAATGATATTGATGATTTAAAGGATACATTTCTTCAATTTGCAAATTCAGTACCTTTCTACGGTACTGTTTGTGTATGTAAAGATTCTAAGAATGTTGCATCAATATTGTCAAAAATAGATAAACCTATAATCACTTATGGAATCGAAAGTCAAAATGTAGATATTAAGGCAGAAAATTTGCATCATGAAAACGGTAATATTTCTTTTGATGTAAAAGTTAAGAATCAAATATTTTCAGTTAATCTTTCTGTACCGGGTAAATACAATGTTTATAATGCTCTTGCAGCACTTTCAGTTTGTGAAACAATGGGAATTAGCTTAGAAAGCGCATGTAAAGCACTTAATAATTTTAGTGGTGTTAAGCGAAGGTTTGATATAAAGGCAAACAAAGATATAATGATTATTGATGACTATGCACATCATCCTGTTGAAGTTCAAAATGTGATAGAAACTGTAAAAAGCAATTGGAATAAAAATTTAAATGTCATATTTCAGCCACATCTTTTTTCAAGAACAAAAGAATTTTATAAGGATTTTGCAAAAGCTTTAATGATAGCAGATAATGTTATGATTACTGAGATATTTGCATCAAGAGAAAAAGAGGATAATTCTACTACTTCAAACTTGATAGTTAATGAAATGTTAAAATTAAAACATAAGAGCGTTTCATATGTTTCCTCAAAAGATATTGTTGAGGAAGTAAAATCTGTTGCAGAAAAGGGAGATATTTTTTTAACAATGGGAGCTGGAAATATTTGGAGATATGCTGAAGAGTTAGGAAAACATTACAATGATTGAAACTATTAGGAATGAAATTAATAATGAGACAGCTTCATTATGTTTAATGAATGAATCTCTTAAAAAACATACTACGTATGGAATAGGCGGCCCAGCAGATTTGATGATTTTTCCTAAAAGTAAGCAGGATTTAATTAAGGTAATTGAAATAATTAATGACAATAAAATTCAACTAACAATTCTTGGTTCAGGTTCAAATGTCCTTATTAGCGATAATGGAATAAGAGGTGCGGTCATTTCTTTAAAAAATTCATTAAAACAAATAGAAGTTGATGGTAATATTCTTTACGCAGAATGTGGCACTATGCTCGGAAAAATTGTTAAACATGCAGTAAAAAATAATTTAATTGGTCTAGAAAATCTAAATGGAGTTCCAGGTACATTGGGTGGAGCTTTGATAATGAATGCTGGAGCTTGGGGTGGAGAAATTTCAGAAAACCTGATTCATGTTGAAGTAATAAATTCTAAAAGTGAAATTCAAAAAATTCAAAGGAAAGATTTAAATTTTTCCTACAGACAGTCTTCATTCAATAAAGATGATATATTATTATCAGCAAAATTCAATCTTAAAAAAGCAGATAAAGATATTATTAAAGAAAACTTTATTGAAGCTCAAAGCGGTAGAAAAAAATCTCAACCTTTGAACAAAAGATCAGCTGGAAGTTTATTTAAAAATCCTAAAAATAATTCAGCTGGAAAGCTTTTGGATAAGGCAGGTTTAAAGGGTTTGAGTATTGGGGACGCTAAAATATCTGAAAAACATGCTAATTTTTTTATTAATGATGGAGATGCTTCATCAAGAGACATGCTAATGCTAATAAAAAAAGCACATAAAGCGGTGAAAGATAAATTTAATGTTAATCTCTCACTTGAAGTTAAGCTGATGGGTTTTAATGAAGATGAGATTGGGGGATTATGTTAAAACAATTTTATAGTTCTATATTAAGTATGACTGCATTTTTATTTTCTGTTATCGTGCTTTGTACATTTTCATTTAATTGGTCAAGCTTTAAGAAAATATACGATATAGATGAGATAAATATTCATGGCACCAATTTTTTTGATCAATCAATAATTGAGAAAAAAAGCGATGTTTTAAAGTCATATAATATATTTGATAGAGAATTGGGAAATTATAAAGATGAAATGTTAAAATTTGATCATATCATAGACTGTAAAATTTCAAGAAAGTTTCCTTCTACAATTGATATTACAATTTATGAGAGAGAACCTATAGCACTAATAAGTAGTGACGAATTAATCATTTTAGATTCAGAGGGTGTATGTTTACCAGTAGAATACTGCGATTTATCTTTACCGATTTTAAGCAATTTTAAATCAAATCCTGAATTGTATCCTAAAGGATCAAAAACTGCATCTACCAATGTATTAAGTTCTATAAACCTTATGAAGTTTACTAAGGATAATCATTCAATAATTTATGATAATATTTCTGAGTTTGTTTTTAATGAAGATAGTGAATATGAAATCATTTTAAAAAATGGTAAAACTAGAATATTTTTAGGATCTGAAAATCTTCAATTGAAAATAAAATATTTAGAGTCTTTCCAAGAAGCTTTAAAAGAGGAAAAAAATATTACAGATTATAGATACATTGATTTGAGATTTAACAACCAAGTAATTGTAAAAGAAGCATAATGAGAAACAAAATTCAAGTAGCATTTGACTTAGGGTCACATAGTATAAAAAGTGCTGTTGGCAGGATTCAACCTGATGGTAAAATTGAGGTTTTATCTATTGCAGAAATTCAAAGTAAAAGCATTGATTGCGGAGATATCGTTGATAAAGATTTATTACTCTCACATCTTGAAATTCTGATAGAGAAAATGGAAAAAGATGCGAAAATCAATATTGATGAGGATGCCTGGGTATCAGTTTCTGGACGTGGAGTGAGATCTATAAATTCATCAACAAGAATTCGTTCTAGGGAAAATACAGACTTTGAAATTGATGAAGAAATAAAACAAAAACTACTAAATCAATGCTCCGATGTTCAAGTCTCATCCGATAGATATGTTTTACATAACATAGAGCAAGGATATTATATTGGAAGTTCTCCATTAATTAGAAACCCTATAGGCATGGTTGGTAAGTCTATTGATGCTAAGGCCCACGTCATCCATGTTCGAAATTTTAATCTTTCTCAATTAGATTACTGTTTTAATGAAGACTTAGGCATTGAACCTTTTCCAGTATTTGATGGATATGCTGCCTCGTCGTCAAATTTAACACATGATGAGAAAGAATTAGGTGTAATCTTTGTTGACATCGGATCTGATAAAACAAATATTTTAATTTTTAAAGATAATTATTTAATTCACTCTAAGGTTATTCCAATCGGATCTAGATTTGTAACAAAAGATTTAGCAGCATATCTTCAGACCTCGATTGCAGAGGCTGAAAGAGTAAAAATTGAAAATGTTTCTGCTTTTTCAGATTTTGCGGATGATTCAAAAGTTTTTGAGATACAAATTCCAAATGATGATTTAAAGAAAAATGTGAATGAAAAAGAAATTTCAAAAATAGTTGAATTAAGATTTGAAGATGTCATTGATCAAATTGAGGTTCAATTAAAAAATATTGGAAAATCTATTACTGACTTTAAGTCGGGAATTAAGCTTTCTGGAGGTGGATCTAAAATTCGAAATCTAGATTTGCTCTTTAAAAAACATTTTGCAGATATTCCTGTAGATCTAATGAAGATTACTAATATTGTTTATAAAGAAAATTTTGAGGACAAAAGAGAGTATATTACACTTTTTGGTTTATTAGCTTGGCCAATATTTAATGTAGAAGACAAATCCTCTTCTTTAAAAATAAAAGACGTTAGTGGCATTAAAAAAAGTATATCGACACTTTTAAAAGGAATTTTTGAATAATTTTGGTTGGCTACCATAAAAAAAGATCGCTCCTGATTTCATTGAAATTGGGAGCATCTTTTAACCTTTGCTATCTATCTTGGTTCTATTAAATTCTTAACTATGGCGCACTTTTGGAAAGATTTAAAAAAAAACATTGCAGAGTGGAGTATTGTAGCTTCAGAAAAAGCTGAGGAATTTACGCACACAAGTAAGTTGAGAATAGACGTACTTCAACTAGAAAGAAAACTATCTAGTCATTATGTTAAGTTAGGTTTATACGTATTTTCTAAAACAAAAGAAAAAAATGTTTTGAACTTTGTTGGAGATAAAAGATATCTTTCTATTGTTGAAAGCGTTGAATCTATTAAATCAGAAATTGCAGATATAAAAAAAGAAATAAATCATGAAAATAATTCAGAAAATAAAGAGATAATTGATGATAAATAAAAAAAAGTTCTCTTTTCAATTTCTATCATCTGATAGATTACACCAAATAAATTTTTCTTTATCAGATTTTTTAATTTTTTTGGGAATATTTACAGCCGCATTTATTGGTTTGAATTATTCCTTATCTTTAAGGTTTTCAGATGAATATTATAAGATTAAGCTAGAGGAAACGGATGAAAAATATTCTGAAGTATCTCAGGAATTATTGAATAAAATTGCACAACTTGAAGACGAATTAAGGTTAATTGAAGAAAAAGATTCAGAGTTAAGAACTTATGCTACTTTAGCACCATTGAGTGATGACGTAAAAGCTCAAGGCGTTGGTGGTTCAGCAGAAAAGGATATACTCATCGAAGATAATGATGATAGTACTATAATGTTGCTTAAGGACAGAGTTGATTCATTAGCTTTCGCTATAAATATTCAAAAAGATAGCTATAATACTATTTTCAATAAGATTAAATCGAATGAAACTATGTATAGACACATTCCTTCCATCTCTCCTGTTAAAGGATATATAGGTTCAAAATATGGATACAGAACAGACCCAATCGATGGAAAAAGAAGAATGCATTCCGGTCTTGATTTTCCAGTCAATCTTAATACAGACGTTGTGGCAACCGGTGATGGAGTAGTTACAAAAGCACAGTATGATTCAGGATGGGGTAGATATATTAAAATTGATCATGGTTATGGATATGAAACCGTATATGCTCATCTTTGGAAAATTAACGTCAAAAAGGGTCAAAAAGTTAAACGTGGAGATAAAATTGGAAAATCTGGAAATAGCGGAAGAGCTGCTGGATTCCATTTACACTATGAAGTTCACAAGAATAATAAAACAGTAGATCCACTAAAATATTTTTTTACAGGCTATATTGATTAATGGACTCCTCAATAATTAAAAAATTCGCCTTAGAAACTTATGGCTGCCAAATGAACGTAGCAGATTCAGAACTTGTTGAAGGCATTTTGACAAATCTTGGTCTTGAAAAAACTGCTAATTATGATGAAGCAGATGCAATTTTTTTAAATACATGCGCTATAAGAGAAAATGCTGAAACTAAAGTACATTCAAAGCTTGGTAATCTTCATAAAATAAAACTTAATAAGCCTCACTTAATAATTGGTGTATTAGGTTGTATGGCTCAGAACTTAAAAGATGATTTACTAAAAAATAAACCTTACGTAGACATTATTCTTGGCCCTGATTCTTACAGAAAAATTCCTGATTTAATTAATAGACATGTAAAAGATAATAAGAGTATTGTTGATACAAAGCTTTCAAGATATGAGGTATATGAAAATCTTTTTCCTAGTAGAGGAGATACGTTTAATGCCTGGGTTTCGATTATGCGAGGATGTGATAAATTTTGTTCATTTTGCATAGTTCCTTTTACTAGAGGAAGAGAGCGTAGTAGAAGCGTAGAAAGTGTTGTTGAGGAGGTTAAAAAAGCTGTTGATCAAGGCTTTGTTGAAATTACTCTTCTTGGTCAAAATGTTAACTCTTACAATTTTGAAGGTAAATCTTTTTCAGATTTATTATTGGCTGTATCAGATATAAATGGTGTGAAAAGAATTAGGTACACTTCACCACATCCTCAAGACATTAATATAGAATTACTTGAAGTGATGGCATCAAGAAAAAATATTTGTAATTATGTTCATTTTCCCATGCAATCTGGATCAAACGAAGTGCTAAAAAGAATGAATCGAACTTACACCAGAGAGCATTTTTATGATATGGCAATGAAGATTAGAGAAATCATGCCAAATTGTGGTCTTTCAACAGATATTATTGTTGGTTTTCCAGGTGAAACAGATGAACAGTTCAGAGAAACTTTAGATTTAATGGAAGCAATAAAATTTAATTCTGCATTTACATTTAAATATTCACCAAGACCCTATACAAAAGCTGAACAATTTTCAGATCATATTTCTGAGGAAATTAAAAAATCTCGCCTTGATGAAATGTTAATTCTTCAAAGAAAACATACTTTGGAACTTAATCAAAACATGGTAGGAACTTTCCAGCAAGTATTAATTGAAAAAGAAAGTAAAAAATCTAATTTGCATTGGGCTGGTAGAACTGATTCCAATGAATGGGTGATAATTGAGAAAAATAATAGTAATATCAAAGATATTGTACCTGTTGAAATATCTGACGCAACAGGTGTAATATTGCACGGTAAAGAGATTACAGGAGCATAATGTTTAGAGTGATTAGAGTTTTATTATTGTTAGCTATATTGGCTGGAACTTTCTTGTTGTTTGATAAGAATAGTGAAAGTATAACTATTTACTTTTTCAGAGATAACGGTTACGATATTCCTGGGTATCTTGCGTTTATCGGCTTTATTATGATTGGTGTAATTATTGGTTATATAATTTCTCTCAAATCTGTCTTTTCATATAGATCTGAAATTTCAAAGTTAGTTAAATCAAATAAAGAAATTTCAGATGAGCTTGATGGTCTTAGAAATGTAGCTGTTGGCGAAGAATTTAGTTTTTCCGATAAGGAGTAATTCTTTGGAATTTTCTGCTTTAAGCAATCTGCAAATTTTCATAATCATCGTTGTAGTTTTATCTTTAATAATTTTCTTATTAGTTAGTAATCGATCTAAAAATATTCCTACTGATGCTGAAGCTTTTAATAATGCACTTAAAGCTTTAGTTAACGGAGAAAAGGATAAGGCTTATCATCTTTTAAGAGAAATTATTTCAAAAGATTCAAACAATATTGATGCTTTCTTACTGCTTGGAAATCTTGTAAGAGAAAAAGATGTTAATCAAGCAATAAAAATTCATCAAACTGTGATTCTTAGACCACATATTTCACAATCAAAAAAAATTGAAGCACATGCTGCTCTTTCAAAAGATTTTATTAAAAATGGTAATATTTCTAGAGCTGAAGAAGAGCTAAATAACATATTAAATATGGATTCATCAAATAAATGGGCTTTATTAAAGCTCAAAGATATTGCTACGGAAAATAAAAATTGGAAGGAAGCCTTGAAGCATGAAAAAAAGTTAATGAAAGTAGATATACATCATAAAAAAAATGATGAATCTATGTTGAATTACTACATTGCCATGGATTATAAGTCAAAAGATAAAATCAAAAATTATGTACATTATCTTGAAAAAAGTGCAGCTGCTGAAAATATTTATCCAGAGTCAGCTTTAGAACTTGCTAATCATAATAAAGATAATGCAGATAAAGCAATTTCATATTACAAACTATATGCAAAACATAAGCCACCTCAAAGAACAATGGCTTATAATAAGATAGAAAATATATTATTTGATAATCAACAGTATGATGAAGTCGAAAATCTGTATAGAGAATTATTAGAAAATAGCTTCGACGGTTTTGCATTAAATAGATTAGTAGATATTCTTTTAGAAAAAAATGAAGTTGCTGATGCCAATGATTTAGTTGACAGATTTATGAAAAGTAATCATTCATGTCACTCAATTAGATTAAACAAACTAAAATTAGAATCTGAAAGTTTTGAAGTAAGAAAATCTATTTCTTCATTATGTAACGAAATGATTAAAGATGAAATTATTAAATAACCTTTTTTTGTTTATCGCAATATCAAGTGGTGTATTTGCTCAAGGCAAAGATTTGGCTCTGGAGTATGAAAGAGCTACCAAACTAACTAATGCAAATGAGGCACTGCAAATTTATCAACGCATCATCAATACAAATGAAGATTCGGATTATGTATGGCTTTCAAAGCTTAAAAAAGCTGAAATGTTTTATGCAACTGGTTCCTATATTACGTCTTCAAATATTTTGAAAGAATTTAACCTAAATGCACCAACTCATCTTCTAAGTCAGTCCTCGAAAGATCTATTATATAAATCTTTGGATGCAGCAGGGGAATCTGATTCATTGAAAGTTTATCAAAAATTATTATCAACTAATAAAGTCAAAAAAAATACATCAAAAAAATCAACCAATAGAGTGTGGTTCATTCAATTTGGAGCATTTTCTTCACTTGAAAATGCAACAATATTGAAAGATGCACTGTCAGAAGAAAAAATTAACAATATCCAAATTGACCAAGTTTTTAAAAATGGTAAAATGATTTATTATGTGAGAAGTAATCATTTTAATTCTTACGATAAAGCTCTTAATCAAAGCAAGAAACTGAAGAATAAGACTAAATTTACTATCAGTGGTTTCTAGCTATTTTTTAGCTACTAAAAATAACCTATGAAGGATAATTGCTATTATAGCAATTCCTACTAAATCATTAAAAGGAGATGGTAAAGATAATTCTGGCCAGTAGTTTTTATCAAAGAATAGAGGAACTGCAATAAAAATAGCCATTAATGCTTCACCAGTTATCAAACCTGAAGCTATTAACAATCCATTATTTTTCCCTTCTTCAGATGCAGTTTTACTTGCAAGATGGTTTAACATACCTCCAATAAATATTGGAAGAGTTAGTTCAATAGGAAGATAGATACCTATTGCTACCGCTAGAATGGGCACTCTGAAATCTGCTTTTCTATATGCTTGATATTGGTCAATAAGAATAATAATTATTCCTAAAATTGCTCCAGCATAAATCATTCCCCATTCCAAATTACCTGCAAAAACTCCATTTGCTACATTAGTCATCAAAACAGCTTGAGGGGCCGGTAAGTCTGAACTACCAATACCATATGCTTCATGTAGTAGTGTTAAAACTATTCCAAGAGTTAAGGCGGCACTAACAACACCTACCAATTGCATTAATTGTTGTTTCCAAGGTGTTGCTCCAACGATATTTCCTGTCTTTAAATCTTGAAGATTGTCACCTCCAATAGCAGCGGCACAACAAACTACAGCACCAATTAATATTGCGGCTGCAGCTCCTTTTGAAGAATCAATATCAAAGAAGCTTATGATTAAAAGAGAACTAAATAAAATAGTTGCAATTGTTACTCCTGAAATAGGATTATTTGATGATCCAACTACTCCAGCCATATAGGCTGCAACAGCTGAGAATAAAAAGCCAAAAATAAGCATAACAAATGACAATATAATTGCAGATGTCCATGAACCTATAATTCCGAAGTAAGTAAGAGAGATTGGAACAAGCATTGCTATTATAGCTACGAAAACATAGTTAATTGGTAGATCTCTTTCTTCCAATGAGATATTATCTGAACTCTCTTTAAGTGTTTTTAAGCTTAGTTGAATGCTTTCAATTAGCGGTCTAGCAAGCTGAATAACAGACCAAATACCACCAACAACCATTGCACCAACTCCAAGATAACGTATCTTAGCATTCCAAATTATGTTGGCACTTTCAAAATAATTATCTCCTTCAAATCCATATAGATAAGAATAGATAGGTATGGCAACAGCCCATGATATTAACCCTCCTGTAAAGGCAAGAATACCAATATTTCTTCCAACAATATAACCAACGCTAAACAATGAAGGTGAGAGGCTTGCTCCCATTCCAAATATTGCTCCTTTAATAGCAATAGCACCACCCAATGCACTCGACCAAATACTAAAAGCTAACTCCCCAAGCTTGACAAATCCTCCAACAAGAGCTGATATACCAATAATTTTTAAACTTTGTTGAGATTTTTCTGCATCAGTCTCATGACCAGTTTTTAGCACGGCTGCTGTTGCTACACCTTCTGGAAACCGAAGTTGTGCTTTTAAAATTAACGCCCTTCTCAATGGTACAGTAAATAATGCGCCTAAAATTCCACCAACCATAGCAATTTTTGTTACTTCCCAATAGCTAATGGTATCCCAATAACCTATTAGCAATAGAGCAGGTAAAGTAAAAATAACTCCGGCAGCTAAAGATTCACCAGCAGATGCTGCCGTTTGAACAATATTGTTTTCTAATATGTTTGAATTTTTAAAAAGTCTAAGAATCCCCATTGACATAATAGCCGCAGGAATTGATGCTGAAATAGTCATTCCTGCATAAAGACCTAAATATACCATTGCAGATGATAGGATTATTGACAAGAAAATACTTAAAAAAAAGGCTTTGAGAGTTATTTCATTTTTCATAACCTTAACTTAATAAATTTTTAAAGTAAAAATGAAAAAAACTATAATCGCAATAACACTACTTTCTTTAACCTTCCTTAGTTTACATGTACATATTCATGAAGATGATCATGCAGATCATGCTTCAAATTATCATACGGTAGAGAAAGTCTGTGATTTTTGCCAGTTTAATAGTGAAAATTATTTTGTAGAAATATCGACTACTTCTGCAAAAATAAACTTTAATAATATTATTTATAAACAATATGTATCTAATTACATGATGTTTAATATATTTTGTTTCTTAAACAAATCCCCACCACAATAATCTTATTACCACAAGTCGATATCAATTTAATATCGGAGTTTTAACAAATCATTTAGGAGAAAAAATGAAAAACTATTTTAGTTTAATAATATTAATAAGTGCATTATTTGCACAAAACGTTGTAACCGAATCTGATTCATTGAATCCGATTTCTCTTGAAGGTGTTGAAGTATTTTCATCTTTAAGACAA
>JADHQL010000004.1 GCA_016777965.1 Fidelibacterota bacterium
CGTCTTGAGCTTCTTCAGCAGGAGTCTCTTCTTTAGCTTTTTCAGCAGGAGTCTCTTCTTTAGCTTCTTCAGCAGGAGTCTCTTCAACGGATGCTTCTTCAGCAGGAGTCTCTTCTTTAGCTTCTTCAGCAGGAGTCTCTTCAACGGATGCTTCTTCTGCAGGTGCTTCGTCTTGAGCTTCTTCAGCAGGAGTCTCTTCAACTGATGCTTCTTCTGCAGGTGCTTCTTCGGCAACTTTTGCAGCAGCTTTCTCAGCTTTTAATTTTTCTTTTTTGTCCTTAATGGCTTTAATTCTATCTTGGATTACCTTATCTCTTTCTTTTTTCCATTCTTCAACAGCTTTATCTATTTCTATCTCTGATAAACCCTGTTTAATTAAATGCCATCTGTATGCTAATCCTGATCTTTTCATTAATTTGTTTACAGGATCTGTAACTTGCGCACCAAGCTTCAACCATTCAAGAATTCTATCTTCTTTTAAGACATAATTTTTCTCTTTATTGCTTTCAATTGGATTATACCAACCTACTTGCTCTATTGCAGAGCCGTCTCTTCTTTTACGTGAATCAATAATAATAATTCTATAAAAAGGTCTGTTTCTACGACCTATTCTTTTAAGTCTAATTTTTGTTGCCATAAACTATTTTTCTCTTTTTTTAATTTTGTTATTAAAACAGGCGTAATTTGTCTAAAACTAATGAATACTACAAATGATTTATTTTATGAAAAATCAATGGACATAAGTTTTGAAATTCCTTGCTTTTCAGCTGTTACACCATAAATGCAATCTGCTGATTCCATTGTCAATTTATTATGAGTTACCATAATGAATTGAGTAGTTTTACTGTAATCTTTTATCACATCGGTAAACTTTTTAATATTTATATCGTCAAGAGGAGCATCAATTTCATCTAAAATACAAAATGGACTTGGCTTATATTGATAAATAGAAAACAGTAATGCAATTGCAGTTAAGGACTTTTCTCCGGCAGATAACATCTTAAGGGAGTTATTTCTTTTTCCAGGAGGCTGAGCAAAAATATTTATACCTGAATTTAAGGGGTCATTTCGATCAGATAATTCAATTGTACCCTTACCTCCATTGAAAAAAACTGTAAATATTTTCTCAAAATTTTCCTTTACCTGATTATATGTATCTAAAAACTGTTCTTCAGCTACAATATCAATTTTTTTAATAGCTTCTTTTAAATTATTTTCAGCATCAATCAAATCAGACCTCTGCTGCAAAAGATTATTCAATCTTTCAGTTTTTTCTTTATGTTCATCTTTGACTGCCCAATTAATTGGACCAATAGAATCTATACTACTTTTAATTTTTTCTACTCTAAAAACCATATCAGAAATGTTATATTCTTTCAAATCACTTATAAGAACATCATTTCCAAATTTTTCAAAAATATTCTGCTCAATTTGAGTTTTTTTAATTTTTGATTCTGCAATTTTCATTTCAGCTTCTTTGATTTCATAAAAAAGATCATCTTTACTAAATTTTTCTGAATCCAGCTTTGCTCTTATTGACTCCATCTTAATAAAAGCTTTATTCACTTCATTTTCTTTGTTTTCAAGCTCAAGATTATTTGAATTAATCTGATCTTGAATCTTTTTTATTGATGCATCCATTTTAGAAAAATCAAATTCTTTTTCTTTTTTATATTCATCTATTTTGTCTCTGTAATCTTCAATACTGGCCTTAAGCTTTTCATACTTCTTATCTGTTTCAATTATATTTTTTCCACATTCATCACATTCAGAAACAATCTTAATGTAATCTGTGTCAAACTTGTTAAGTTGTTCAATCTTTTTTTGAAGTTCATCCTCAAGCAATCCAACACCCTTGGATGATTCTTGATTCTTTTCTTGAATTTCTGAAAGTAGCTTTTCTGTGAGTTTATCAACCTCTGCTTTCATTTTTGAGAGCGACTCTTTTTCATTTAAGTATTTATCTCTTGCATTATCAAATTCAATGGTTTCAATCTCTTTTTTTGAAGTATTTTTTTGTAAAAGATTATTCTTCTTTTTTAACATCTCTTCTAAAGGGCGAATTATATTATTTAAATCATTAATCCTCGCTGAAGCTAAATCTAATTCTAATTCTTTTAATTCATTTGTTAGTTTCTCATGC
The DNA here is from genome assembly GCA_016777965.1 of Fidelibacterota bacterium. Classification (GTDB taxonomy): domain Bacteria; phylum Fidelibacterota; class Marinisomatia; order Marinisomatales; family Marinisomataceae; genus Marinisoma. The sequence continues at coordinate 2,144 of JADHQL010000004.1, forward strand.
CTTTTAAACCGTTTTAATTGTAAATCTAATGCCTTTACTTGTATTTCAATTTCAACAATTATATCATCGATTCTCTCAAGATCTCTTGAATTTAAATCGAACTTTTTCATAGCAGATCTTCTTTTAGCTTTGTACTTATTTACTCCAGCAGCTTCTTCGAACATTTGCCTTCTACTATCATCTTTATCAGACAATATTTGTTCTATCATATTTAATTCAATTACAGAGTATGCATCTGAGGTTAATCCTGTATCAACAAAAAGATTGGAAATATCTTTCAATCTACAATTGTTTTTATTTATAAAATATTCGCTTTCACCAGATCTATATAATCTTCTTCCAATTTCAACTTCTGAGTACTCAATAGGTAACAATCCTTTATTATTTTCAATTGTTAAATAAACCTCACATAAACCTAAGGGCTTTACATTGGAAGCTCCATTGAAAATCACGTCTTCCATTTTTGAACTTCTTAATCTTTTAGTCTTTTGCTCGCCTAAAACCCATCTAATTGCATCTACAATATTTGTTTTACCGCAACCATTAGGACCGACTATTCCTGTAATTCCAGAATTGAATAGAACAGTTTCTTTTTTTGCAAAAGACTTAAAACCAAAAATTTCTAATTTTGAAATATGCATTTTTTATTATCCTGGAGGCCATCCTAAAGATCTACCTCCAATGAAATGTAGATGAATATGGTAAACTGTTTGACCTCCATCTTCATTACAATTAAAAATAGTCCTATATCCTGACTTGTCTATACCAAATTTGATTGCCATATTTTTTGCTGCGTGAAACATTTTACCAATTAATTCAGTATCGTCAACATTCAAATCGTTTAATGTTTCGATTTTCTTTTTTGGAATGATTAAAAGATGTATAGGTGCTACAGGATTAATGTCATCAATTACAATTAAATCATCATCTTCATGATGAATAGTAGCAGGGATTTCCCTTAAAATTATTTTTTCGAAAATTGTTTTATTCATTATTTATCAATAATTCATTTATGATTGATATCAAAGAAACTATAGCAGTTTCAGTCCTTAATATAGTTCTCCCAAGATTAACTTTAATGAAATTTTTTTCATTTATTATTTTTTTTTCATTGTCTGAAAAATCACCTTCAGGGCCTACAATTAAATTAATTTTTTTATTTTTAGGTAAATTTTTAATTGTATCTATTTGTTCAATAATAGTTTTATCTGAATTTATAAAACATACAATATTTACAGATTGATCATCGTACCATTCAGTAAAATTTTTTAATTTATTTAACCTTGGAAAATAAGCTCTCATGCTTTGCTTACATGCAGAATGAATCAAAGATAAAAGCTTATCGTGATTTATTGAAGATTTTACAGATTTATCAAATCTAATTGGGGTTAATTCATCAACTCCGAGCTCAACGGATTTTTCAAGAGCTATCTTGAATCTACTATTTTTAATTAAAGGCAGTGCAAGATGAACTTTATAATTTCTTTCATTTTTAATAAGCTCTTTATTTAAAATTTTACCTTTAACAGCCTTTTTACGCGCTTCATTTATAATAGCTTTATAGATAGTTCCTTGTCCATCTGTAAGAGTTAATTGATCGTTCTCTTTAAGTCTAAGGACAGAAATAACATGATGAGATTCTCTTTCATCAAGAACAAAGGTTGAATTCTTGATGTTTTCCTTATTTATATGTGAAAAATTACTCACGATTTATCTGATACTTTAAGAAAAGATAACCTCCTCCAAAATCATCTTTAGAATGAATTGGTTTATCTACATTCAAGTGGTCATAACCTAGCCCAAGAGATAATGTATTACCTGAAGGTTGAGAAAAATTAACGCCAAATCCTAGAGAGGCACCTAAATTAGTTTGCGATTCGGTGCTTCTCCATTTTTTTGAAAAACTTGAAATTGTCTCATCACCATCAACAGCAATAAAAGGTCCAAGTGAAAATGTTATATATGGCCTAAAACTATTTGCTATTTGACCATCAAATAAATAATAGTTTGTTCTAAAAAATAAAGGAAAAAGTAAAATATCTTTTTCTCCGGCAACTGTGAACTGATTATAGAATGAATCATAAATTGGATATTCATCATTTCTTACATCATAAAATCTTAAATCTAAACCAATTGAAACGTTCGATCTTAGAAATTTTTCATATTCATACCCAAATCCATATCCATTATTTGCAAAAAGAAAATTTATATTTTGAATCTTATCTTGCGCATTCAATGAACCAATCATTAAGATGGTTATTAACAGAATTATAGCTTTATTCATTATCTTCAAACTCAGCATCCTTTACTTTTTTAAAATCAATTTTTGTATCTTTTTTAACAGCAATTTTTTCATCTTTTTTCGTTGAAATCCTGTATAAAAACCATAAGACTGCTACTGCGATAATGAATTTTATCATATTATGATGGATTAAAATATTTTATACCTTGATGAGGCTGATGGATTTCATTAAGAAGATTTTCAAAATCCTCTGAATTTTCTACAAAGTCTATATTATTTGTATTGATAATTAATAATGGACCTTCTTCATAATTAACAAAAAATTCTTGGTAACGTTCATTAACTTGATTGATATAATCTTGTGTTACATGCTTTTCAAAATCTCTACCTCTTTTTTTAATATTCTTCATAAGCCTGGGAGTATCTGCCTGTAAATAAACTACCAAATCAGGTTTAACGATATCTTTCTCTAATATATCAGCAACGTGTGAATAAAGTTTAAATTCTGCTTCTGAGTTCAGAGTAAAATCTGCAAAAAGTCTATCTTTTTCAAACATATAATCTGTAACTACCCCTTTTTGCAGAAGATTCAATTGTCTAATATCTTTTTGTTGCTGTTGATATCTTTGAAGAAGGAAAAAAATTTGTGTCTGGAATGCATTTGATTCAGGATCATCATAAAAATCTTTTAGAAAAGGATTTTCCTCAAATTTTTCAAAAACTTTCCTTGCGTTTAATTTGTCCGCAATGAGCTTTGCAAGACTTGTTTTTCCAACGCCTATCGGTCCTTCAATTGCAATATAAATATCTAATTCTTTCATGCTTTCTTATCAATAATATATTTTTGAACTACTGAAGTATCAGGACACTTTTTAAGTAAATCAACAATTTTAATATTAGTTTTAGGAAAAATTTCATCTGGAACTAATTCTGCCAAGGGAATCAAAACAAATTTTCTTAATAAAGCCCCTGGATGTGGTATTTGTAAATTTGGAGTATCTATAAAACTATCTTTGAAAATTATTATATCAATATCAATTGTTCGAGGTTGATTTTTTTGTCTTTTTTCTTCTCTGCCTAACATTTTTTCGATTTCACGAATCTTATCTAAAAGTTGAAAAGCAGTTAAAGTAGTTTCAAGCTCCAAAACAATATTAAGAAAAGAAGATTGATTTTCATTATAAAGAGGTTCTGTTTTGTAAAATGACGAGGATCTTATTTTTGAAATTTCGATATATGAACCCAACATTACAATAGATGAGGCAATATTTGATTCTCTATCTCCAATATTCGACCCTATAGATAAATAAACTTTATTTTTAAACATAATGCTATTTTACATACAAAAAACCCTCAATATAGAGGGTTTTTTGTATTTTATTTTTATTTTTATTAGAAAAATCAATTACATCATGCCGCCCATGCCGCCCATGCCCATATCAGGAGCACCGCCTGGCATATGTGAATGTTCTTCTGGTTGTTCAGTAATTGCAGCTTCAGTAGTTAATAACAGCCCTGAAATTGATGCAGCATTTTCAACTGCAACTCTTGCAACCTTGGCTGGATCAATAATTCCAGCTTTAAACATATTAACGTATTTATCCTGACGAGCATCATATCCAAAATCATCCTTTCCTTCAAGAACTTTTTGAACAACAATTGAAGCTTCAACACCTGCATTGGAACAAATTTGTCTTATTGGACCTTCTAATGCACGTCTCATAATATCAACTCCAACCTGCTCAGAGACAGATGCTTTTACTTTTGCTAAATCTATACTAGCTCTAAGCAATGCAACGCCACCTCCAGGTACAATACCTTCTTCAACAGCTGCTCTAGTAGCATGTAATGCATCGTCAACTCTAGCTTTCTTTTCTTTCATTTCAACTTCAGTTGCTGCTCCAACATTAAGAACTGCAACTCCTCCTGAAAGTTTAGCTAACCTTTCTTGCATCTTTTCTTTATCGTAGTCAGATGAAGATTTTTCAATTTGAACTTTAATTTCATTTACTCTTGCATTGATTGCAGATTTATCTCCGCTTCCATCAACAATAGTGGTATTATCTTTATCACTTACAACCTTTTTACATGATCCTAGATAATCAAGTGTAGCGCTTTCAAGTTTATAGCCTTGTTCTTCAGAAATAACAGTTGCCCCAGTTAAAATTGCAATGTCTTCTAACATAGCTTTTCTTCTGTCACCAAATCCAGGAGCTTTTACTGCTAAAACCTTAAAAGTTCCTCTTAATTTGTTGACTACTAGTGTAGCTAATGCTTCACCTTCAATATCTTCAGCAATAATTAAGATTGGCTTACCTGCTTGAACTACTTTTTCAAGAAGAGGTAATAAATCTTTCATATTGCTAATTTTTTTATCATGAACTAAAACAAAAGGATCATCTAAATCTGCTTCCATTGAATCAGAATTTGTGACAAAATATGGGGATAGATATCCTCTATCAAATTGCATACCCTCTACAAATTCTAAATAAGTTTCAGCAGTTTTAGACTCTTCAACTGTAATAACTCCGTCTTTACCAACTTTATCCATTGCTTCAGCAATTTTCGAACCAATTTCTTTGTCATCATTTGCTGAAATAGTTGCTACCTGAGCTATTTGTTTTGAGTCAGGAATATCCTTTGATAGTTTTGATATAGATTTAATTACACTATCTTTTGCCAAATCTATTCCTTTCTTAATTTCCATTGGGTTAGCTCCAGCAGTAACGTTTTTTAATCCTTCTGCAATAATTGATTGAGCTAAAACTGTTGCTGTTGTTGTTCCATCACCTGCGACATCTGATGTCTTGGATGCAACTTCTCTAACCATTTGAGCACCAACATTTTCAAGCTGATTTTCTAAATCAATTTCTTTTGCTACTGTAACTCCATCTTTCGTTACAAGCGGTGATCCAAATTTTCTTTCAATTACTACATTTCTACCTTTTGGACCTAAGGTAACCTTAACAGCATTAGCTAGTTTATCAACGCCCTTTTTGAGAGCTCCTCTAGCTTCTGAATTATATGCGATATCTTTAGCCATTTAATCCTCCTTATAAAATTGCCAGAATATCACTCTCTCTCATGATAAGCAAGTCTTTGCCTTCATAGGTGATTTCTGTACCTGAATATTTACCATATAATACTACGTCGCCTGTCTTAACAGACATTTTGATGGTAGTACCATCTTCATTATTTTTTCCTGGACCAATTACAACAACTGTACCTTGCTGAGGCTTTTCTTGAGCAGTATCAGGAAGTATTATTCCACTAGCTGTTGTTTCATCAGCAGCCATTGCTTCAACAACAACTCTATCTTCGAGCGGTTTAATTTTTAGTGACATTTTATCATCCTTTTTAATTAGTTAAACAATCTAAAATTATTATAGCAAAAAATGTGCCAATTTACATTTTGAGTAGCTTATATGCAAAAATGTCATATTTTTTCTTATTTTTAATAGGGTAATTTTAAAATTCTTTGACAAGAATAACAAATAAAATTATTATTTATCTTCCTGTACTACCAAATCCGCCTTCTCCTCGGCTAGATTCAGACAACTCTGTCACTAATTCAAAGTCAATAGGAGAACTATCAACAGCAACTAATTGAAAATATCTTTCTCCCCTTTTAATATGAAAGTCTTCATCATAAATATTATCTACCATACCAACTAACTCACCTCTATAACCACCATCAATTAGACCAATTGAATTGGAAAGCCTCAATGGTGTTTTTGATATACTAGATCTTGGAAATAAATAGTAGGCTTTATTGTCTAAGTTTTCACATGCTATTTGTAGTGGAATTGGTTGAGTAGTTTTGGCTGAAATAGTTTGGTCTTCAATAACAAATAGATCTAATCCTGCATCACCGGAATGAAAATGCGAATGATTTTCATATAGCTCTTTAGCTCTATCGTTAAAAGGTTTAATCTTTAATTTCATTTTTATGAATAAGAGTCCTAATTGGATAAGGAATATCAATTTTTTCCTCTTTAAACCTTTTATGCAACGCTTTTATATAGGCATTGAGAATTACATTATGATCACCAAAATTATTTCCCTGAAAATATATAAAAAAATTAATGCTTGAATCTGCAAATTCTCTAAATCTAATTACAGGCTCATATGATTTCGAAACTTCATCCAAGTTTTTGTATAAATCCATTGCTACATCTAAGGCAACCCTTTCAACGTGATCAAGATCGCTATCATACGAAACCCCAACTTGTATTGGAACTCTAAAAGCAGCATCTTTTGATGTAAAATTCTTTGAAATTGAACCTGAAAGCACAGAATTAGGTATTGATATCATATTGTTAGCTCTTTCTCTAATTGTAGTAAATCTCCATCCAATATTTTCAACGTACCCTTGGTATCCGTTATCTAGCTGTACATAATCACCTTCTTGCATTGTTTTGCTCAAGAGAATGTTAATTCCTCCAAATAAATCAGACAATGTATCTTTTAATGCTAAGGAAACTGCTAAACCACCAACACCAAGAGCAGTAATTAAAGGTGTTATTGATATACCAAAAGATTGCAGAATAAATAATATACCAATAGAAAAGATTACAAAATTTGTTAAGCCTTTAAAAATACCTGTTGAAGGAAGAGATTTATTTGTCTGAGACCAAATATCAAGCAGTCCTAACACAACCTTCGAACCCGTAAAACTAATAGAAATAATTAAAAAAGCAGATATAATCTTTTGGTAGATATCTTCTGGGCCAGGAAGATCTGCATTTCCAATAGCCATTGAAGAAAAAGCCAAAAAGAACCAAAATACAATAACTGAATCAATTGCATCGATAACTACGTCATCGCTTTGCCAATTGTTTTTCTCTGATAGAGATTTTAACCTAGAAACAAGAAATTTTTTGAAAAAGAGCCCTAAAACAATCCCCAAAAAGATTGTAATAATCGGTTCTATCCAAAGCAATAAATTTGCTGGTATATAGTTTTCTAATCCCATGAAAGAACTTTACACATAAAAGTTTAATTGTTCAAGCAATGTAAATTAATTTTTAGGATCGACCCAATCGTCATTTTCTTTAATTAACTGAATCAATTCATTCACAGCTTGCTCACTTGAAATATTTCTTTTAACTAATTCTTTGCCTTTATAAAGAGATATAACTCCATCTCCAGACCCTACATAACCATAGTCCGCATCTGCCATTTCTCCAGGTCCATTGACAATACAACCCATCACTGAAATCTTTAATCCTTTCAAATGATTTGTATGCTCTTTTACTAAAGCTGTAGTTTCTCGTAAATCAAATTTTGTTCTTCCACATGAAGGACACGATATATAGTCAGTTTTAAATATTCTGGTTCTAGTGTTTTGTAAAATCAAAAATGAAAGTTCATTTATCTTTGAGTCAAAATCTTTTGCTTGAATCCATATTCCATTTCCCATCCCTTCCAACAAAATTGAACCTATTTCGATAGAAGCATCTATTGCAACTTTCTCAAAGTCCAAGCTTTGATAACTGCCTTTTAAAATAACTGGAATTTTTATTTGTTTTTCTTCAAGAAAATTAAAAGCGCTTAATAAGTCATGTCTATTGGTATTATCAACATTTAAAACTATTACAACACTGTTTGAGAATGTTTGCATAATAGTGTTAGTTATTTTTGATAATTCAATCTCAATGAAATTTAAAGTATTTGAAACAGCTTTAGACTTTCTAAAATCTTTTAAAGAATTAAAATAAGGAAAAATATTTTTTGCAAGATTTTTATTCCAATCTTTTCCCTCAATAATATATTGTTTTGATTCATCAAGATTATCAAGATTATCGATAAATAAGTAATCTGGAAAATTTCCTTCAAAATCATTTGAACTATTTGAAATTACAATGGGTGGATTTTTCTCTCCAATATTTTTAATAGATTCAGTCTCTCTTTTAAAAAATGAAAAAGCTCTTTTATCAGTATTCTTAAGTCTTATTTTTTTAGAAATACTATCTATTTTTTCGAGAATTTTTTCAGCTACAGGAATTTCAAACTCAGGATCTTCAGTTAATGATACTCGAACAGTATCTCCTAAACCTTCCGTTAGTAAGGTTCCTATGCCTAATGCGGACTTTATTCTTCCATCAAGACCATCTCCTGCTTCAGTAACTCCCAGATGAAGTGGATAATGCATATTTTCATTTTCCATGGATTTAACAAGTAACCTATATGCATGTATCATTACAATTGGATTGCTTGATTTCATTGATAATACAATTTGATCAAAGTCATTTTGTTTGCAAATTCTTAAAAACTCCATTGCTGATTCAACCATGCCTAGTGGAGTATCACCAAATCTATTCATTACTCTATCCGACAAAGATCCATGATTCGTACCAATTCTCATAGCTACTTTATTTTCTTTACAGGAATTAATTAGAGGAATAAATTTCTCTTCAATTTTTAAAAGCTCATCTTGATAAGATTTATCATCGTACTCTTTGACTTCAAATTTTTTCTTATCGACATAATTTCCAGGATTAATTCTTACTTTTTCCACTATTTTTGATGCTTCTAATGCAGCATTTGGAGTAAAATGAATATCAGCAACTAGTGGATCATCATAACCTTTTGCAACTAAAGCATTTTTAATGTTTAATAAATTTTTTGCTTCATTAATATTCGGAGCTGTAAATCTAACTAGTTTTCCGCCTGCTTGAATAATTCTTATAGCTTCATCAACACTTTTATCAGTATCCATGGTGGATGCTGTTGTCATAGATTGGGTTTTGATGCTATGATCACTTCCAATAAAGACCTTACCTATTTTAACACTTAAAGTTTTTCTTCTCATGTTATCTTACTTTGAAAGTAGTCAAAGACATTAGAGCAAAAAGTATACCTATTATCCAAAATCTAGTAACTACTCTTGATTCAGGCCATCCTTTCAGCTCAAAATGATGATGAATTGGTGCCATCAGAAAGAATTTTTTACCAGAACCGTATTTGTTTTTTGTATATCTAAAATATAAAACCTGAATGATAACAGATAAGGTTTCAATAACAAAAACTCCTCCGACAATTAATAACAAGACTTCTTTTTTAAGAAGAATTGCTAATGTTCCCAAAGCAGCTCCAGTTGATAAAGATCCTACATCTCCCATAAAAATCTCAGCAGGCTTTGCATTAAACCATAAGAAGCCAAGACAACCGCCAAAAAATGCAGTAGCAAAGATTGTCAGTTCACTTGCTAATGGCAAATAAGCAATATATAAATAATCGGTAAAATCAACTCTTCCTGAAATATATGCTATTACTCCAAATACACTTACTGAAATAGCTAACAATCCAGCAGCTAAACCATCTAGACCATCAGTAAGGTTTACTGCATTTGAAGTAGCTGAAACAACTAAAATAATAAATACAGCATAAATAATAGGATAAAAGAAATTAATAGAAACATTCTTTAAAAAGGGAACGAAAGTTAAAAGAGTATAGTCTCCGTATACATTTGAACTTATTAGTATATATGAAATGAATACTCCAAGAAAAGTTTGAGCTAGCAATTTATATCTTCCACTCAAACCGTCTTGTTTTTTCTTAACAACTTTCAAATAATCATCATAAAAACCAACTAACCCCATCCAAACCATTGAAATACAGATTATTTGAATAAATAAATTATTCAAATCTGCCAATAGGATGGTAGGGATAATTGTAGAAAGAATAATCAATACTCCTCCCATAGTAGGAGTACCCTGTTTTTCTTTATGAGAATCTGGACCATGATTTCTTATGGATTCACCTATCTGAAGATTTACTAATTTTTTTACAACGAAAGGTCCAAATATAAAGCTAATTAATAGAGCGAGAATCGCACTTGCACCAGCTCTAAAAGTGATGTATTCAAAAAGATTTAAGAAACCAAAATATTCTCTTAGTGGTAATAAAAATTCATTTAACATTTTTTAATTCATTTATTAATTGATCAAGTTGCATACTTCTGGACCCCTTAATCAAGACAATGTCTCCGCCTGTTAAAAGTTCATTTAATTTTTCTAATAAAGAAAAATTATCATTGAAATGTAAGCTTAATGCAAAGTTATTACTATTAGATTGTGCATTTTTAGCCAACTTGCCAACAGTTAATAAAATATCTGCTTTTCCAACTGCATATTGACCTACTTTTTTATGAAAAATCTCTTTATTTGCTCCAAGCTCCTTCATATCTCCAAAAACAAAAAATTTTCTACATTCTTTAAAACTACTTAAATGATCTAATGCCGCTTTAACAGATTCTGGATTCGCATTGTATGAATCATCTATAATTTTAAACTTATTCAATGATAAAATTTCACCTCTTCCTGGAGGCATTTTAAAACTTTCTAAGCAATTAATTAATAAATCCCCATTCAAGTCAGGAAAATTACAATCATTAAAGATATTATTAGCAACATGAGAAGCAATTTCTAAATTTTTAATAAAAATATTACTTTTATCTTCTTTAAAATTAATGGTTAAAGAGTTTGGCTTTTTCTCATGGAAGTTAAATTTCTTTGTTGAATGATCGAGTATAGATTTTTTTTCTTTTTCAATATTTTCTATTGAACCAAACCCATCAAGATGTGCTGTAGAAATACTTGTAATTACTCCATAGTCTGGCTTGACTATTGAGGATAAATATTCTATATCTCCAACTTTATTTGCTCCTAATTCCAGAACATATATTTCAGAATCAAGCGCAAAAGAAAGAATTGATAAAGGAACGCTTATTGAAGTGTTATAATTTCCTAAAGTTTTTTCAACTTTAAACTTTGATTGTAGAAGGTGTGCTATCAAATCCTTGGTTGTGGTTTTCCCGTTTGAACCTGTGATCCCTACAATTCTTCCGTTAAAACTCTTTAACCAGCTAATTAATAACTCTTTTATAAAAATATTTAAATCCTCAACTAAAAGATGATGGCTACTTTCATTTTCATTTGATGATAACGTATAACTTGCACCATCGTGCAAAGCTTGATCAACAAAATCATTGCCATCAAAGTTCTCTCCTTTCATAGCAATAAACAGATCATTTTTTTTGATATTTCTGCTATCTATCGATATTCCATTTATCGGCCTAGTAATAGATTGATCAAAAAAAGCTTCAAAAACTGTTAAAAAATGGTTTTTTTCCTTTAAATCAATTCTCATAAAATTCTTTAATTATATCACTATCAGAATAAAAATGTTTTTTACCATTAATTTCTTGATACTCTTCCGTTCCTTTTCCAAAGATAATTAATATTTCATCCGACTTTAAATTTCTTAATGCAAATTTAAGCGCTTCTTTTCTATTATTGAAAATATGATGATTTTTATTAGAAAATCCTTTTATTACATCATCATTTATTAATTCAATATCTTCAAATCTAGGATTATCAGGCGCTAGATAACATTCTGTAGAATATTTTTCAACAACTTCCGCCATTTTTGGTCTTTTAGACTTATCTCTACCTCCTCCAGCGCCAAAAAGAACTTTCAAAGGACGACTAAAGTTTTCTTTTAGAGCTTTTAATGTCCTAAAATATGCATCAGGTGAATGTGCATAATCTAAAAATATCATTTGATTGCTTTTATTTTTAACCAAATGAAGTCTTCCATCTATATTTGCACAATTTTTAATTCCTTCTAAAATAGATTTTCTAGATATGTTAAGCTCAATTGCAATAGATGCAGCAAGAATCAGATTTTCTAAATTAAATGAACCAATAAGCTTGGATTCAAAGTCTAAAGTTTTGGAGTCCCATGCTAAAGTACCTGCTATTCCTAAACTATTAAAGCTATATGATGTACAAGAATAATCAGCATCTTCAGTTTGAAGAGAAATACATTTGACATTTGAATTTAACTCAGTAATTCTTTTACCATATTCATCATCAATTATTACGACAGAAGAGCCATTATCTTTATTTAACTTAAAAAGTTTAAGTTTTTCACTAAAATATGCATCCATTGTCTTATGATAATCTAAATGATCATGTGTAAGATTTGTAAATGCAGTTATATCAAAAAAAATGTTTTCTATTCTTCTTTGTGATAATGCGTGAGAAGAAACCTCTAATATAACATTTTTATAATTTTCTTTAACTGCATGATTTAATATTTCATACAAATCAAAAATATCTGGTGTAGTTAATCCAGGATTGATCTCAAACGAAGGCTTTATTCCGCTTGTGCCTATTTGTAATGTCTTTTCATTTTTCGCATCTAAAATGCTTTTTAAAATGGTTGATGTTGATGTTTTACCATTCGTACCAGTAATTCCTATCAACTTAACTTTATTTTGAGGATAATTGTAAAAATTTGAACAAGCAATGCCTGCTGCAGTTCTTACATCTTCAACCTTAACTACATTTTTTTGAGATTCTAACTTATCAGAATCGGTTATCGCTAAGCAAGCTCCGTTTTTAAATGCATCTTCAATGAAGTCATTTCCATCATTATTAACTCCTTTAAAAGCAAAAAAAATGTATCCTTTTTTTACTTTTGAGGAATTATTAGTAAGACCCTTAACTAATATTTTAGGAAGTTTAATAGATTCATTTAGAATAGTATTTAATACTTTATCTATTTCTATCATAAATCGTATTTATTTCTGAATGATTGATTACTGGTGGCATGTGAATATATCTAATATAATCATCCAGTGATCTTTGATCCCATGGGTCTTTAAAATAATTGTCAGTATCTAAAAAACTTTTTCTTGAGTTGTAATATGTGAACTTATCTAAAGATGAATTAAAAAAACCACTTGAATAGGAATCGTTATTAATAGAAATATATTTGCTTGCTTCAATCCAACCGGGTAATCCAGCATCAAGATAAAGCGATGTAGAAGTATTTACAGGAAGAAATATTCCAGTATTATTCTTTCGAGCAAATCTATTGTATTTTGGAGCATTAAGTTTAATTGATTCATTAATAACATCTAGTTTAAAAAAAGTTTCAAGGGTTTCATTTGTATTGATATTTGCAATTAACATTAATTCTAAATCAGATAATTCTTCAACGAGCAAAGGTTGAACATTGTCAGAAATATCATCACTGATATCTTGCCCATAAAGACTTGCAAAAAATAAAAGAAATAAAATTAACCTAATCATCTAAACTTACCTTCATTCTACCTTTTTTTAACTGTGATTTTCTTTTTTTAGTTTCAACTCTTTTTACTTTAGAACTCCTAGAAGGTTTCGTAGGAATTCTTTTTGCTTGTATTTTAATATCGCTAAATAATTTTTCTAATCTATTTATAGCATCATCTTTATTTTTTTTCTGAGATTTATAAGATTGAGCAATAATTGTAATAAATCCATTTTTTGAAATTCTTTTTCCATAGGCAGATATAAATCTTTGTCTCATAGCATCAGTAATATCTGATTCAAATATATTATATTTTAATTGAACAGCTGTTGAAACTTTATTGACATGTTGTCCACCTGGCCCGCTAGATCTAACAAAGGAAAAATGTAACTCTGATTCTTTAATTTTTATCATTAAAATTGTTTATAAAATTTACAGAAATTTTTATGAATAGTTTTACAAAACATCGAATAACAGTTTTTGGCATAAATGGATGCCAAGATGCCATTAAATCATCAATCATTGATGTCAATCAAGTAATTATTGAAAGAAATTCTCCTGCAGATAACAGTGAAAAAATGAATACTGCACTAACAGAGATACCACAAATTCTAATTGAGAAAGTTGATTCTGAAAGCTTTAAAAGATATGTTGATAATAATAGAGCGCAAGGCATCTTTATCAAAGCCCAAGCCAAAACCTTTCACGAACTACCTATAGTTGAAAATGAAACTGCTTGTTTTGTTGTTCTTGATCAGGTTCAAGATCCTCACAACTTAGGGCAAATCTTAAGAATTTGTGCAGGTGGAAATATTGACGGAGTTGTTATTACTGATCGAAATAGTGTTTCAATGACAAGCGCTGTGGCGCAAGTCAGTCAAGGAGGGTTCTCAAAAGTGCCTTTATTTTCAGTAACAAATATCAATAAAGCTATTAGTCATTTCAAAGACAATGACTTTTGGATAACAAGCTTTGAAAATAATATTGAAGCAAAAGATTGGTATGCTATTGATTTGAAAGGAAGATCTGTTTTGATTTTTGGAGGTGAAGGAAGTGGTATTAGTAAACAAGTACTTAAAAATTCAGATTTTCTTGCAACAATCCCTATGTCTCATGAAATGAATTCTTTAAATGTTGCTACTGCAGTAAGTGCTATAGTCTTTGAAAGATTAAGACAAGTACTTAGTTAAGCTTGGCAAACTCTTCAGTTGCTTTCCAAACTCTCCATATATTTTTATAGCAAATTTTTTCAATATCTTTTTCTGAGTAACCCCTTTTTAATAGATGATATATTAGATTTGGGAAAGTGGATGCATCTTTTAGACCATAAGGTAAGGTATCTCCAACACCATCGTAATCAGATCCAAATGCAACATGATCAATACCAACTAATTTGACCACATGATCGAAATGATCTGCAACATCTGTGACATCACAAAAAACTGGATTATCAATTGCTACTTTTTTAGCAAATTCTTTTACTCTAGGATCATCGGATTCTAAATTATTTTCTTTAGCAAAAGCTGATACAGCTTCAGAATTCTTTTTTCTTTTGTCTTGCGATTCTTGAGTAACAAAGCTCGAACCAAAGTTAATTTGGATTACTCCACCATTTTCAGCTAATCTTTTAATCATATCATCGCTCATATTACGCTCAAATCCTGGTGTGAAATGCCTTGCTGATGAATGAGAAGCGATTGCAGGAACCTGAGTAACATCCATAATTTGATAAAAGGCATCATCGGATACATGGGAAATATCAACCATAATTCCTACTCTATTCATTTCCAAAACTACTTCTTTTCCAAAATCGCTAAGACCTTTATGTGTTCTCTCGCCTAAATTATATGAAGAGTCACAAATATCATTATCTTCCGAATGAGTCAATGTTATGTATCTTATTCCTTCATCAAAAAAGAATTGAATATTATCTAAGTCACCTTCAATTGGAGCTCCATTTTCCATACCCATCGGTAAAGCAATTTTACCTTCAGTAAAAATTCTTTCAACATCTGAAATGCTATAAGCCATTTCAAATTTATCAGGATGATCAATAGTAATTCTTTTAACGGAATTGATTAAATCAAGAGCCATTTCCTTTGCACCGCCGGTTACTTGATATGTAGCTGGTACATAAATTGACATAAAAGGAGCATCTAAACCTCCTTGTTTAGCTCTTACATAATCAAAATCTCCTCCAGGAGTTCTTACAGAAATATCCTCATAACCATTTTTATGAAGCCTCCAAGGAAGATCAATGTGTCCATCTGTAATAATAAATTTTTGAGCTAGTTCATTTGCTCTAGCCTTTAACTTTTCATCGTTATTAGTGCAGTTTGTAAGCATTAAAGATAATATAATTATTAAGGTTGATTTGAATAGATTCATTTTTAGTCCTTTTATTCATATGGAGGTTAGTAGATAACTCATTGGAAATATCGAACATTATCTTTACCTCAAGATATCTATTAAATACAATTAAATCAATCAATTTTATGTTGTAAAGTGATCTTGATTAATGATTTAAATCCGTTCAATAATTAATGTGAAGTAATCTTTGTAACTGCTACTGCTGTTTCTAAAAGTGTTTTTTCAAAAGAAATAGGTTTCCAATTGAAAACTTCCATTGTTTTAGAATTATCAGCACTTAGATTCATATCGAGCATAGCCAACATACCTTTGGCCTCTCTGTCAAAGATGGACAAAAATTTTAACATGAAATTTGGCGCTAATTTGGTACTAGGGCCTTTATAGCCATTGTCTATAAGCAATTGGCATATTGATTGAAAACTTCTACCTATTTTTTCTGTTGCAATAAAACGTTGGTTGGCTGCTTTTGGCTCTGTAAGGGCGGCTACATGTAAATAGGCAACATCACGTACATCGACCATTGGAAAGGATGCATTTGGGACCATTGGAATTTTTCCTCCTAAAAATTTGACCATCATGGACATTGAAGCTCCAGAAAGGTTATTACCAAGTGGAGGTCCAAAAACTCCTCCTGGGTTAATCGTGACTAATTCTAATGATTGATTACCTGATTGATTATTAATAAAGTCCCATGCAGCTTTCTCTGCCAATGTTTTACTTTTGAAATACGTACTTATGTTTTTTGAATTTAAGTCACTCCAGTCATCTGGTGTAATTGTGCCAGTTTTTTTACCTCCCATCATAGCGACCATGGAGCTGGTTAAAACAACTCGTTTCACACCATTTTTTTTAGCAGCTTTGAGTACTCTAAGGGTTCCATCTACTGCAGGCCCAAGCATATCTGACTCATTTTTAGGGTTTTCAACAGTAAAAGGAGAAGCGACGTGCATAACATAATTACAATTAGATAGCGCAGAATCCCATCCTTTATCAGAACTAAGATCTAAATGGGTAAAAGAAAGGTTCTCAATAGAAACAGAATTTGAATTAAGTGTCTTAATAACCTCTTCTTCCTTTTTTGTGCTTCTTACTGTACCGACTACAGTATATCCTTTTTCTAAAAGAATTTTAGCGCAATGCAAAGCAATATAACCAGATATTCCTGTTAACAATACTTTTTTATTCATATGATTGATTATTTATTATTACTTTTGATTCGATAGCAAAAATAGTAAAATTACTATTGTTTTGATAGTAAAAATTATATTTTTATAATTATGTCAATTTTAGATATGTTTTTTAGGTGTAATTGTCCTGTAACTTCAGCATTAGATATTGTTGGAGACAAATGGACGCTTGTTGTTATAAAATTGATGCTATTAGAACAAAAAAAAACATTTAAAGAGTTCTCCGAAAGCGATGAATCAATTGCA
>JADHQL010000001.1 GCA_016777965.1 Fidelibacterota bacterium
CTTTCTAGATCAACTTATGCAGAAGGATTAGGTGCTTTATATGCATATGAAAGACAGGTTCCTGAAATTGCAGATACTAAAATTAAAGGACTTGTAGATCATTATAATGTATCATCAGATGAAGGTTTAGAATACTTTGTTGTTCATAAAGATGCTGATGTTGAACATAGAGAGCAAAGCGCTGAATTAATGAATAAGCTTTCAGATGAAGAAAAACTCTTAGCTAAAGAAGCAGGATTATCCACTGTTAAAGTGCTATGGGGTTTTCTATCTGGTCTTTGTGAAAAGCACAATATTCAAGCTTAAAAAAAAGAATTAAATAATTCTTAGCAAACCTTAGGTCTTGCACAGACTGCATTCCAATTTACGGAATCGTCAATTGGTGCACCTTCTGACCTTGAGATAAATTGACACCAACTTTTTGTAAACTCAGTTCTGGGAAATAGATACTTTTTTCTTTTATCCTTATCGCATGGCTCAAAGCAGAAATATCCTTTTTTAAGGCCAAGTGAGATAAAGTTAACAATAGATGATTTTGAACCATATTTTGGACTTAGTTCTGCATAAACATCAGTTGCTGTAAATGATTTTCCATCAAAAAAATTTGACATTATATAAAGAATGGTTACACGAGCGGTGGTAGATTGCAGAAAGAATCTACGAGCCTTTTCGTGTTCTGAAGAAGGCATATGATGGGTTAAAGCAGCATAGATTGAACTAGTTTTTTCCCCAAAATCTTTTCTTGTCTTAAGTTTTTTCATTTTTAAACAAATATATACAAAATAAGGCAGTGAATTACTACTAAGATTTACTATTATAATTAATATTTGAATTCATCGTATAAATCCGTATTATGCGCGCAATAAAAATGAAAATAGAACAAATAAAAGAAACAATAACAATCGTTAAAGATTATCCTATAAAAGGCATAGTATTTAAAGATATTACTACACTTTTAGAAAATCCTGAAGCCTTCAAATCTACTGTTGATATAATGGTAGATAAGGTAAAACACTTAGATTTTAATAGAGTGGTTGGAGTTGAATCTAGAGGATTTTTCTGGTCTGGACCAATTGCTTATGCTTTATCAAAATCATTTGTATTAGCTAGAAAGCCTGGAAAATTGCCAAGAAAAGCAGCTGAAAAGTTCTTTTCTTTAGAATATGGAACTAATACTGTACATATTCATGAAGATGCAATTTCAAAGGGAGATAAAGTATTAGTAGTAGATGATTTAATTGCAACCGGTGGTACTGCAATGGCCACTGCTGATCTTTGTCAGGAATTAGGTGCCTCTGAGGTACATATAATTGCGTTAATTGACTTACCTAAGTTGGGTGGATCAAAAAAATTAGCTGATAAATTCGGTGAAGTAATAACTCTTATAGATTATTAATCATTAACGAATAATGAGGAGAATTGTAGAAATTTTATTGATTCTCCATCAATTCTAAGTTTGCCTGACGCGATAGCTCGGGCAGCACTTTCTGTTTTTAAAATAATTCCTTTCCAAGTATTAGAATCAACAGAAACAATTACATCATAATCATCTTTGTAAGAATTTGATACTTCAGCGATTTGGTTTCGTATGACAACTCCATATGCTTCATTTAAGTCAGTAATATTAAAACCCACTTTAATTAATTTACCTTTTGCTTTAATTGGATCAAGTCTTGGTCCCATAGCATCAAAAAAAGTGGATAGAGGAATATTTTTTACTTGTTCAGCTGAGATTGAATATTCTAATGATGGGGTAATTTTACCTGATAATTCATATGCTTCAGATAGATAGTAGTTTCTAGCTATAGGGTTAGTTTCAATCAGCGATAGATTTTCAAGTGATTTACTATATAATTCTTTGATTTCCTTATCATTTGGAAAAATTAATAATCCTATATCGCATAATTCTGCAGCCCATTGGTAATTTGAAGAATTATTAGCTTTGATAACTTCCTCTATTAATTGTTGTTTAGAGCCAATCAGTTCAAAAATATGTGTTGCTCTTTTTTTCTTAGATAATGGTTCTAAGTTTACCGCTCTTCCATCGAAAAACCCTAAATATCCATTGTAAACACTTCTAATGCTCCATGATACTTTCCCATACTTTTCTTCTAAATCATAATTTTCTAAGAAAAAGGGAGGATATTCAAATTCTTCAACCAGTTCATCTGGTGTTTTTCCAGCATTTGCACCTCTAACTGCATAATCATGAATGAATTGTATAGCATCCCTGTAAATTGACAATCGTTCTTCAATGACTTCTTTACCTGAAAGAAAGGGTCCATGGCAACTAATCAGATGCTGTGGTTTGTATGATCGCATAGCATCAACGGATTTATACCAACTCTTTATATCTCTGTAAGATGTTCCTCTGATTGTATACAGGTTAGGAAATCTCATATAATAATTGTCACCACTAATAACTACATCTTTTTCAGGGTAATAAATAATGATTTGATCATCTGTTTCACCTGGAGTATGTTGAATTTCAAGATCAATACCACCTACAGAAAGTTTATTTGTTTGAAGTTCAAAAAAATGTGTTGGATAAATTACCGGAGGTTGTTCAAAGTCAAAGTTTAGTGTTAAACCCAATCCATGACCTCTTTTTAAGCTATCTGGCAAAAAATGACCAAATTGTTTCATTCCTCTTTCCGTAAGTATTGGACGAAGTAAATTATTTTGGTCAAAAAATCCTTTTTGAAATGTAGTATGAGCATAAACCTTTGTATTGTCTTCAAAAAACCCTGAAGCACCTCTCCAATGATCTACATGTGAATGCGTATAAATGATAGCTTCATTTGGTAGATTAGAGATTTTTTTAAACTCATCATTAATTTGTTTTCCTAGCTCCGGATCTTCTGTCGTATCAATGATGATATTGCCAGTGTCTCCAACAATAAGTATTGAATTAGCTAAACCGTATCCAATTGCAACATAAACATTATCAACAACTTGATAGATTCCTTTTTCAAAATAAAAATCATCATTTATATAAATTTCTTCAGAAAATGGATTAAGATTATCAGTATTGCTTTGTTCATTATCGCTGCAAGAAATAATTAGAGTCAAAAGAAGGTATAATATTAATCTCATATTTTAAAATATAAGTCATATTTTGGTATATTTTAAATAAATTAGATTATTATAGTATCGGAACAAAAAAACAAAAATCACATACATAAAACAATGAGTTTGATATCATTTTCAAGAGATAAATTTATTCCATCTGATGAGGTAAGTCTTTCTGTAAGAGGAAATTATTTAAGCATAACTCGCGGTTATCAGGTTTTCACATTTTTTAAAACTGCTAATAATGGAACACCTGTTTTCCTTAATGATCATGTCGATAGAATTATGGAAAATGCTCAAGCAATGAAAATGAATTTATCTTATTCTAAACAGGATATCAAAGGCTTGGTTATTCAGACATTAGAAAAAAATGATTTTTCAAACGGTGAGTGTAATGTGATGATTATTTTTGCTGGTAAAGCTCCAGATGATATTTCTGGTTTAGTTTCATCGCAAGAAGTTGATTTATTCATTGTTACATCTCCAATTAAACATTATCCCAAAGAGTTTTATACAAATGGAATTTCATTGGGTCTTTATGAATTTGAAAGAATTGATGCTGAAGTTAAAACACCATACACATATTATGGTGGAATAAAAGCACACAGGTCTCTAGTGCATGAAGGGCCTTTTGACGAAGCGTTGTATACTAGCAAAGATGAAATTTTAGAAGGAACTACGTTTTCATTCTTTATTGTTAAAAATGAATCTGTAATAACTCCAAAGCTTGATGGTAGAATCTTAGGAAGTGTTACAAGAAAAAATTTGTTAAGAATAATGGATGTTCACAATATTGAACATAGTGAATCTGTAATTTTAATCGATGATTTAAAAAATTCTAGCGAAGCATTTATTGCTTCGGCAAATAGAGATCTAATACCTGTAGTTTCAGTGGATGGTAATGAAGTAGGTGACGGTAAAACTGGACCAGTGTATAAAAAGTTGATGAGCTTGTATCAACAGGAAATATTGAACATTAGTACATAAAATAAGCAATTAATTGCTTATACTGGGAACAAGATAATTATT
This sequence comes from Fidelibacterota bacterium, assembly GCA_016777965.1. Classification (GTDB taxonomy): domain Bacteria; phylum Fidelibacterota; class Marinisomatia; order Marinisomatales; family Marinisomataceae; genus Marinisoma. The sequence goes on from JADHQL010000001.1 coordinate 4,102, forward strand.
TTTAAAGTATAAATTAGAGATAACTAATTAGAGAGGAAAACATGAAAAATCTAACTTTTGTATTATTTTTATCATTCATTTTAACTGGATGTGCTATGCAAGCTCCAACAGCTTCTGCAGATTCAAATGATTTTACTTTAGGTAAAGTTCAGTCACAGTTAAAAGAAGGAATGAGTTCATCTCAAGTGGTATCTTTGCTTGGTTCACCAAATTTAGTTACAAGTACTAAAGATGGTGGAGAAGCATGGACCTATGATAAAATTTCTCAAGAATCTGAATCATCAAGCCTTTCCGGAGCTGGAACAGGTTCCACTGGAAATTTTTTTGGTATCTTTGGTGGCGGTCGTTCAAAATCATCAAATTCTAGTAAAAATCTTACTTTGATTGTAAAATTAAATGCTGATGGTATTGTAACGGACTTTAAATACCAGAGTATTAAATACTAGAAAAATGAATAAAAATTTTCTCTTAGCCTTATCATTAGGCATTATTCTTACCGGATGTGCATCAATAATGCAAGAACGTACAACAGCAGTAAAAAGAGCAACTGAAACTAAAGAGTTCGAAGTTTCTACTAAAGATCTAATTACTGCTTCTATTGGAACATTTCAAGACCTTGGTTATACTATTGATGTACTTAATGCTGAGTTTGGTTTAATTACAGCTAGTAAAAAACAAGGAACAACTGCAACCAGAACTAATCTTGAAGAAGATCCATTTGAGGCTTTCTGGCGCGCATTAACTGGAATTGAAAATAAAGATGATGTTATAATAGCTCCTTTAACTTTATCTGCAACAATTACAGTTAAAGAAATTTCAACTGATCCATTACTTTCGTCTTTAAGAGTAAACTTTGAAGGTGGAGATCGTAAATTTTCTGATTTATTTTTTAAAAGCTTTTTTGCAGCTTTAGATAAATCATTATTTTTAGATCAAGCAATTAATTAAAAATGTTTAAAAAAATAGCAATACATTCTTTTCTATTAACATTTTTATTAATGAGTTGCGCCTCATCAGGCGGCTCATCAGACAAATCTACCGCAGCTCAAAGAGCAGTTGAAACTAGAGAATATGATGTAAGCTCAAGAAATCTTATGCAGTCTACCATTGGGGCATTTCAAGATTTAGGCTTTACAATAGATACATTAAGTGAAGAATTTGGCTTAATTACAGCAAGTAAAATTGAAGAACCTAAAAAAGAAGAAAGTGACGATAATATTGGATTATTGGGTGCTTTAGTTGCAGCAGTTGCAATTGGTGCTATATTATCAAGCGACTGGAATGATGATGATAATTGTCTGTTTTGTGATAGGAATGATGGCGGAGAGACGGTTATTGTCAAAGATTATAAGTTGACAGCAACAGTAACGGTGAAAGCAATTAATGATTCCGAGCCTTATTTATCATCATTGAGAGTTAATTTTGGTGGTTCAGAAAGAAAAAGATCCATGCAATTTTTTAGAGAATTTTTTACTGCAATTGATAAATCTCTTTTCTTAGATGAATCTTAAGAAATCTACAGCAAATTAAAGATTCTACTTTTTACTTTTTTTCCTTAGCTTTATATCTAAGATGATTAAGAGTAATCTTTTTAAATTTTTTATCATTGCAATTACATGTTCTCATATATTTGCAGGTTCATTTGGTAAAAGTCATTCCGCAGAGCTTTTAAGTAGAGGAAGGTCAGTTCCTATTGCAATGTTTGATGACACTCTTGTAGCGGCCAAAACATTTTCATCATTGACCTCTAGAATTTTAGATGTGTATTCTTATGATGTAGCAGCAAATCAATTGATAAAAGAATCTGAGATGACATCACCAAATCCAACGCCAGGAGATGATTTCGGTTTTAGTATTGCTTTATCATCTAATTATATGATTGTTGGCGCTCCAGGATACAAAAATGGACATGGTATTGCATTTTTATATAAAAAAAATAATGGAAAGTGGGAGCTATATAATACTTTTGATAATCCAGTACCCTCAAATGTAACTGGTACCCCTCATAAGTTCGGTTATAATGTCACATTAACTGATAAGTATGTATCTATCTCATCCCCATTTTATAATGATGGTCTTGTATATGTGTATAACTTAGATAGCATTGACAATAGTAAATCATCAACTAAGCCTTTTCACACAATAGATGTAAGAAAATTAGGGGATGTTGAAGGGTGTTATGCTATTGGTCCTAATAAGTTTGGGTTTGGTATTTCAGCTTCTTTTAATGACAATAAACTACTTATTGGATCGTTGAAAGAATTTGTTTATATGATTGAATATATAGACGGTATTCCATTCGGAATTGACATTCCAAGCCCAATCAGTATAAAAAGCGAGGATACTAAAATTAAATTTGGTGAGTCGGTCTATGTAGGAAAAAAGAACTTATATATATCTGCGCTTGAAGATGATGGTGGAAAGGGTCGTGTTTTTGTATACCCATATTTGCAATCAGCTAAGATGGATGAAGATCAAAATCCTTGGATCAATCCTTATAAAATTCAACCAGTTTTGTTAGAAGAAAACTCTCATTTCGGATATAAGATTGTTGAACATGAAAATAAAGTTTCCATATCAACTTTCAATGAAGGAAAAATTTTTAATTATATTATTAATGATTCAGATCGTCTTGAATTAGTTGATGATATAGAAGGCTCATCAGATGAGTATTTTGGTAGAAACATAGTATTGAGTGATAATCTTTTGATTACTGGAGCATATTACGCTGATAAGCTTTATGCTTTTGACTTAAGTACATCAAACAAAAGCATCGTCTCAACTTTTTCAACTGGTATTGGTAGTACATCGATTAAAAATAAAATTGAGTGTACAAATGGGTTTGCCGGTTCTTATCCTTGTAAAGATATGGATTTGATGTCTTTTACTGATAAAACGGAAATTGGTGGTTCTAATTCAACATCTTTAAATGATATTTGGGGATGGACTGACCCTCAAACTGGAAAAGAGTATGCGCTTGTAGGTATGAGTAATGGAACTTCTTTTGTGGATATATCTAATCCTGAAAATCCAGTTTATATTGGTAGACTTCCTACCCAAACCAATAATTCTACCTGGAGAGATTTAAAAGTTTATCAAAATCATGTATTTATTGTATCTGAGGCCAGCGGTCATGGAATGCAGGTATTTGATTTGACAGAGCTAAGAAATTTTAACGGAAATCCTTTTACGTTTTCTAATACTGCATATTATAGTGGCTTTGGAAATGCTCATAACATTTTTATCAATGAAGATACTGGTTTTGCCTATGCTGTAGGTACAGGAACTTGTGGGCCGGGTGGATTGCATATTATTGATATTTCTACTCCAAGTTCGCCTACAAAATCAGCTTGTGTGTCTGATCCAAATACTGGGAGATCAAACACTGGATATTCTCATGATGTTCAATGTGTTGTTTATGATGGTCCAGATTCAGCTTATGTAGGAAAAGAGATTTGTTTTGGTTCAAACGAAACCAGAGTATGGATTGCAGATGTCAGCACAAAGTCAGATGACAATAGCGGTGCTAAAACTATTGGTCTAGGGAGTTATGATAATTATTATACGCACCAAGGCTGGTTGACCGAAGATCATAGATATTTTATTGTCAACGATGAGTTAGATGAATCTAACAATGCTTACAACAATACTAGAACTTTGATTTGGAATGTAGAAGATTTAAATAATCCAGTAGTACATAAAACGTATTTTGGCCCAACACCCGCTATTGATCATAATAACTATATTATTGGTAATAATGTATACATGTCTCATTATACAGCTGGATTGAGAGTGATGGATATTTCAGATATTTCTAATCCAACTGAATCAGCTTATTTTGATGTGTATCCATCTAGTAATAATACTTCGTTTGATGGTACTTGGAGTAATTTCCCTTATTATGGAAGTGGAAATATTGTTGTAACAGGTATAGATGAAGGATTATTTGTTGTAAGTCCTAGTGGAAGTGGACCTGCACCTGCACCAGAGGTAACTTATACGATTCCTAGCGACGGAAATGTTACTTTAAATTGGCAAGATTTAATTTGCATATCTTCCTGTACAGTAAATATTTATAGATCGCTAGAGCCTGGATTTACTCCAGATTCTTCAAACTTATTAACAAGTATAAATTATCCAACATTTGAATTTACGGATTCTAATTTGGATGAGAATATTTTCTATTATTATAGACTTTCAGTAATAAGTAATGGACAGGAAAGTTTATTTACTGATGAGATTCGAGTTAAGCCTGTGTTTGTTCCTAATCAGGCACCCACTATAGATGTACCAGATGATGTTCAGTTCTTTGAAGATAGTAGATATGATGTTGTATTAACTGGTATTAGTTACGGAAATGATATTAATCCTCAAAATATCACAATTGATGCAACTTCTGATAATAACGATTTATTTTCAGGTGTTTCAATAGATTATGATCCAGCAGCTAATCCAATACTTTTATCATTAATTCCAAATCAAGATAAATATGGTACATCATTAATTACTTTAATTGTTAAAGATGATGGTGGAACTGTTGGGGGTGGTGTTGATTCAACTATGGTTTCATTTAACGCCGATGTATTACCAGTCAATGATGCGCCTGCAAGTTTCAACACAGTTGGAGAATATTTTATTTCAGATGGAGAATATATAACAGGATTAGATTTTAGAACTGTGTATATAACCCCAGAAAATGTAAATGATTCATTAAGGTTTGTATGGAATGCTACAACAGATATTGATGGAGATGATGTTTCTTATAGAATGATAGGATATCAAGGACTAGAATTTTTAACAATGGATGAAAATGAATCCATTACTGATAATTATAAGACATGGGCCTTGAAAGATTTAGCTGCTCAGACAGATACAGTTACTGTGCTTGAAGGGTTTTGGAATGTTATTGCAAGCGACGGTTTACTATTACGATCAGCATCTATGTTAAACGGTCAAATGAGAATTGATGGAAGACAACTTATTCCAGATGTATTAGCAATAAGACAAAGCTATCCTAATCCATTTACAGATTTTACTACAATTGAGTATGATGTTCCATCAGCCCAAGACGTTGTAATCAAGATCTTCAATATTAAAGGTCAAACGATAAAAACTCTGGTTAATGAAAATAAGAGTGCTGGATATTACACTGAGGTTTGGGATGGTACGAATGATGATGGCGATGAAGTAAGCTCTGGAGTCTATTTCTGTCAAATGTATACTCCTAAAAATCCGAATGGTGGCAGATTTGTCAAAGCCAAAAAAATGGTAAAAATTAGGTAATTTATGAAACCTTTAAAGAGTTTATATCAATGGGTTTTATCTTGGGCAGAAAGTGCGTATGGTACGTTAGTATTGTTTTTAGTCGCGTTTGCTGAATCTTCATTTTTTCCAGTACCTGCCGATCCTTTACTTATGGCACTATGTCTCGGAAAAGTTAAAAAGTCAATGTACTACGTTTTTATGTGTACACTTGGTTCAGTATTAGGTGGGGTATTTGGCTTTATAATAGGATATTTTTTATGGTACACACCTGGTGGTGAGCTAACAGGAATAGCAAACTTCTTTTATCGTGTGATACCAGGTTTTTCTCCGGAAGTGTTTGATAATGTTGGAGCTCAGTATGATGCTCATAATTTCTTGGTTATATTTACAGCTGCATTTACACCAATACCTTACAAAGTTTTTTCAATTACAGCAGGCGTATTTCAAATCAATCTTCCAATATTTATTATTGCTTCCATTTTAGGTAGAGGCGGAAGATTTATCATTATAGGATTGTTAATAAGGTTTTTCGGAGAACCAATTAAAGCGATGATGGATAAGCATTTTAATACATTTATTATAGTATTAACCATAATCTTTGCATTAAGTTATGTTTTAATTGGATATTTATTTTAAAGGAGCAAGAATGAAATTATTTTTAGTTATGTTATTGTTTGTTACCTCATGTACAGATACAAATCAAAAATTCAGGTCAAATAATCAAGTTGAGCTATTTAATACTTCATCAGAAATAACAATTGAAGATTTTAAAAATCATATCGGATTTTTAGCATCTGATGAGCTAGAAGGAAGAGCGTCAGGTACTTTTGGTGACGAAATGGCAAAAGATTATATTAAAAAATTCTTTGAAAATGCTTCTTTGCCAACAAAAAGAACAGTTGAAATCCAAGAGCATTATGTTCCCGCAGAAAGAAAATGGAACTTAAAGCCAGAAGACATGACAGTGAAAACATACAATATAATTGCAACATTACCTGGAAATGACCCCATTCTTAAGGATGAATATGTAGTGATAGGTGGTCATTATGACGGTGGAGCTGCAACTGCAGCGCAACTTAAAAAAATTAGTGGAGATAAAATTTATAATAATGCAGATGATAATGCCTCAGGAACTGCTACTGTATTAGAGTTGTTTGAAAAGTATGCTTCAACAAATTCGAATAAAAGAACCTTAGTTTTTATACTTTTTGGTGGGGAAGAGCTAGGATTATTAGGATCAAAATATTATGTCGAAAACCCTACAGTTAATCTAGATAAAGTTCAAATGATGATTAATTTGGATATGATGGGAAGATTAACTGAAGAATTATTATATGTTGGAGGTGTTACATCAGGAGAAGGTTTTAAAGAGAAGTTGCAAATACATTTTGATAAAACTGATATGAACATAGATGCATATTCTAATACACCTCATGCAGAAGATAGAAGATATAATAGATTATTCCAGAGATCTGACCATTATAATTTTTATAAAGAAGATATTCCTTGCATTTTCTTTTTTACAGGCATTCACGATGATTACCATAGGCCATCGGATGAAATTGATAAACTTAATTTTGATGGAATTCAAAAAATTGCTAATCTAGTAGATTCAATTGTAATTGATTTTTCTTCAAATTCTCGTCTAAAATTTCAAGAAATAACAGAATAAATAAATTATTATTGAGATTTAATCTCAATAATGCTTGTATTTCTATTTTTTTCTATTTATAATTCTGAGACAAAATCTCAATAAAGTGGAAAAAATGAGAAAAATTATATTTTTTATATTAAGTATTAATTTAGTTTTAGCAAACAATCCTAATGTTGTTGCTGAATCAGATTCAACGAAACCGATTGCCTTAGATGCTGTTGAAGTACTTGCAGAATCAAAGAGCATTACTTCGGGTATGTTTCTTAGAAATGCCGAACCAAGTGATGTGGTTAGTAAATCTGAATTAGATCAATTTAGATACACAGATATCCATAGAATTGTTAGTAGAATTCCAGGTGTATATATTTCCGAAGAAGATGGCTTAGGCTTAAGACCGAATATTGGTGTAAGAGGTACAGGTTCATTAAGAATGGAAAAACTTAATGTTATGGAAGATGGTGTTCTTATTGCTCCAGCTCCATATGCTTCACCAGCAGCTTATTATTCACCAACTGCTGGTAGAATGGAATCGATTGAAGTAAGAAAAGGTTCGACTCAAATAAAACACGGTCCATTTACTACTGGCGGTTCTTTGAATTATCTTTCTACTTCAATTCCAACTTCTAAACTTAATTCAGTATCATTAGATATTGGAAGTTTTGGTAAAACACTTATGCAAGTTAGATCAGGAGATTCAATGGGTAAGTTTGCTTACTTAATTGAATTATACTCCGATAAAATGGATGGTTTTAAGGAGCTTGATGGCGGGGGAGACACTGGTTACACTAAAACCGACTTTATGACAAAGTTAAGATATAGTTTCAGTGAGTCACATGCTCTTGAATTTAAATATTCCATAACAGATGAGTTGTCAGATGAAACTTATCTTGGATTAACAGACGCAGATTATAGCGATAATCCATTACGTAGATATAGAGCAACTGCTCTTGACGAAATGGATGCTGATCATTCACAAGTTATGCTATCATATGCTGCAAAACTCAACGATAGTATGAGTCTAGCTATTGTAGGATATAGTAATGATTTTGCAAGAAATTGGTACAAGCTAAACAAGGTGAACGGTATGAGCTTAAGTTCAATTACCAAACCTACTGCTGATGGATGGAATGAATTTTATATGTTAATGAATGCACAAAATAGTGCTGATGATGCTTACAGAATTAAAGCTAATAACAGAGAGTATTATTCTTCAGGTATTCAAGCAGTATTAAATGTTAACGCAGGTGCTCATGACATTCAAGCTGGATTGAGAATTCATAGCGATGAAATGGATAGATTCCAGTGGGAAGATCGTTACAGTATGCAAAATGGTAAACTAGTAATGACAACTCAAGCAACTAAAGGATCAGATTCAAACAGAATTGATTCTGCTGAAGCTACTGCACTTTTTGTAGAAGATAGATTTACTACTGGAGATATGACTGTTACAGCTGGCGCTAGATATGAAGAGATTACAGTTATGAGAGATGATTGGGGCAAGACAGACCCTGATAGATCTGAAACTCCATCACAAAGAAAACATACTATGGATGTTATTGTTCCAGGTATTGGTGTTGAGTATGCAATCAATGAATTCCAAACTGTTTCAGTTGGCGTTCATAAAGGATTTGCTCCTCCAGGACCAGGAACATCTGGAGTTACTGATAAAGCAGTTGATCCAGAAACCAGTATGAATACAGAAATTGGTTTTAAATCTAATCAAGGTTTAAATAGCTTAGAATTCACTCTGTTTATGAATAGTTATGATAACCTGTTAGGAGCAGATACTGCAGCTTCAGGTGGTGGTTCAGATGAGCTTTTCAATGGCGGCGCTGTAGATATCTCAGGTTTTGAGCTATATCTAAGAAGAATCCTTGTTGACAATGGCAGAATTCAAATGCCATTAGAATTATCATGGACAAGCACAAAGTCAGAATTCCAGGAATCATTTGATGGATTTTGGGGTGAGGTATCTAAAGGTGATGAATTACCATATCTTCCTGATACAATGATTGCATTAAATCTAGGGTTGAATGTCGATAAGTTTTCAGCAAATATTAGCATGAAGAAAACATCAGAAATGAGAACAGTTGCTGGTTCAGGAAGAATTGCAGAATCAAATGCAACTGATGAACTAACTATTATTGACCTTGGTTTGAGATATGCTCTTCAAGACAATATTAGACTATCAGTTGGTATCAATAATTTCATGGATGATGACGGTATAGCGGCAAGACGTCCTTACGGAGCAAGACCGACAATGCCACGTAGTTTCTCATTAGGAGTAGATTATACTTTTTAAGGTTGTCTTCATTGCATTTTACTCTTAGGCCTTTTAAAGAAACAGAACGCCCGAACCTCTGTCATTCGGGCGTTCATTTTTCAAGGAACTTCTTTCAATTTTTTCAATCAAATAATTAGTATACTTTTTATACTTTTTTTACTTATAATAACAGGCTATATGAAGAAGATAATTTTTTCACTTTTAATAACAACATTTGCTTTAGGTCAGTCTTATAAAGATTTAACGGAACGACCAGTTTATAATCCACTAAAATCCACTTCAAAAATTGTAATTGATGGAGATTTGTCTGAACAAGATTGGCTGAATGCACAAATTGCAACTGATTTTACAGATCGTGGTATTTATCAGGGATTGCCGTCACCTTATAAAACCGAAGCTAAAATTACTTATGATAATAAAAACTTATATGTTGCATTTATAGCTTATGTTGACAAAGAAAATTTAACCTACACGATTACCAATCGTGACGAGGTTGAAGGTAATGATGATAGAGTTTACATTGCCATTGATACTTTTGATGATGAGTCATTAACATATGCAATTGGGGTTAGTGCTGGAAATATTCAAGTTGATGGTCGAGACGGCTATGGATTTGATTCAAATCTTGATATCATTTATGATACTGCTGTTCAAATTTTTGACGATAGATATCAAGCAGAGTTTTCTATCCCTTTTTCAAGTCTCAGATATTCTTTAGCTGATATTCAAACTTGGAGAATTAGTTTTGGAAGATTATTTACAACACCTGACATGCAAGGACATTTTGTGCATTGGGCAAATCAAATAGATGGAATTGAGTGTCAAACATGTCAATTAGGTTTTTTAAAAGATTTAGACGTTCCTCCACAATCCTCAAGGGAAACAGAATTTATCCCATCAATTGTTGGCGGTTACTCGGAAGATAAAATCAATAATACAACCTCATCGAACGATGAAGTATCATTATTTGCAAAATACTATGTTTCATCAGTTGACTTGCTTGAAATAGCATTGAATCCAGATTTTAGTCAAATTGAATCTGATGATATTCAAAACGATATAAATGAGGTGAATGCCTTATTTTTTCCAGAACGAAGACCTTTTTTCAGTGAGGGAGCTGAGTTATTCAAATTTGATCCTCAAAGAGGTTATATTAACTTATTTTACTCAAGAACGATAAATGATCCTTCAGTTGTTGGAAAATTTACAGGAAAGATAGGAAAAACATCATATGGAATAATTTCCGCTAAAGATGAAAATTCTTCTTTGTTATTGCCATTTGAGGAGACCAGCACTTTAGTAGATTTGGGTGAAAGTCAAACCCATGTTTTAAGATTAAAGAGAATGTTAAAATACGGTTCACACATAGGTGCTTTTACGTCCATTCGTAATTTCGAAGGGGCTGGGAATATCGGTAATATTGGTTTAGATTTACACTCTCATCCTGGAGGAAATTGGCATTTATCAGCGCATATAGCAACTTCTAGTCATGAAGAGTCAGAAAATGGTGAATACATTCCTGAAGAAGATGAAATTCAAACATTTGATAATGGAAAATATACATCAGAATTTGATGGTGAGTCAATCAGCGGATATGCTGTTGGCTTTAATGCTACAAATCGTACCAGAACAGATGGAAAATCTTTTACCGCACGACTAAGGTCGCCAGGTTTTAGAACTAGTAACGGATTTGAAAGAAACAATTCTACAAAATGGTTTAAAGTTCAACGAAGTAAATCCATATATCATGATAGTGATACATTATTAAAATCATCCTATACTGGCGTTGTTGTTCATAAAGAAAATTATGATGGCAGAGTTGTAAACAGCGAATATGAGCTTACAGCAAATTATGAATTTGCAAACACCTTAAATCTGAACCTGTCATATGAATATTCTGACAAAGTATACAAAAGCTTGGATTTCAAAGGTATGAATGAGTTTTCTCTGAGGGCAAGTATTAGACCTAACTCTAAAGTGTTGTACTACACTACTCTTTCATTTCGTGATCAAATAATACGTTATATTGAAACTCCTTCAGCTGCAAATACATTGGTTGCTAATTTTTATACCGAATATCAACTTTCAGATAATACACAGCTTTCACTTGGTCTTGGATATGAAGATGCAAAAGATTTTTTTGATGGATATCTGTTAAACTTTAGAGCAAAACATGCATTTAATCCAAAGCTATCATTGAGATCTAAAGTACAATATAGCGATTTCTCAAAAAGTTGGTTTATTGAGCCTTTATTGACATACCAGCCTAGTGCTTTTTCTGCATTTTACTTTGGTATTAATGAACTTTTAGATGTAGATGATAATATTTTTTCAGGCATTAGCGAAAATAACAGACAATTTTTTATCAAATTTCAATACTTATTCTAGTAAATAAAACCATGAAGAAACATTTAATAATAATTTTTGCTTTTACTCTTTATAGCTGCGTTATGCCATTATCAATTGGAAATAAATCAGTTGTAGATAATGAAAATAAATCTGCTAATGATTCAAACACAGTGTATTCAAAAAATGGCAAGACCATGGTTGCCATTAATTACATTCTTCCTCAAAGAGCTGGGCAGTTTGAGATGTTAACAAAAACAGTGATAATGCCTGCTATAAAAAGAGAGGATGCAGAAGTTTTTAAAAGTTTAAAATTTTTAGTCCCAGAAGATAAAAATGAGGATGGTAATTTGACATATATGTTTATAGCAAATCCTTATATGGAAGAGAAAAATTATGATATTTTTGAAGTGCTTGTATCCCAATATGGAAGAGCTAGAGCTGAAGAATATTTTGATCGTTGGATTAGTTGTTTTGCATATGAGCAAGAAGTCATTTCTTTCAGATGATAAAAACATATCTTTTTGAAAACATCTATAGTAAATTTTCTTTAATGGACTCATTTAAAACGTTTTTAACCATCATTATCCTTATTAGTCTATCGTTTGCCCAAAGTGCCAGAGATATGGATGCACAAAACCCTGCAAGCGACAACTGGCAGGAAAACTATCGATCACTTCAAAGAGGAGAATCAAGAATTAATATCTATTCCAATGCTGCAGTAGCAGATGTATTTGTATGGAATTCCACATGGCTATCAACTGAAAGAACGTTTCCTGCGGTGATATCATTGCCTACGGACAATCAAGTTTACACTATAAGCTTGTACACTCAATCACAGTTTCAATATTTAACAAATGAGTTGCAAAATTTTGATTTTGACGCAAGAGATGTTTCCGAGTTTGAATTACTTCAAGAAGAATTTGAAAGAATGAAAATGGGTACTAAAAATGTAAGACCAATCCCTGGAACTAGCGAATCAATTTTTCTAACATATTGTGATTCAGATGATACTAATTGCGAGGAAGGAATGCATTGGTTAGATAAATTTTATGCTAAGTATTACGATGATAAGCAAGAACAAATTATCGCTTCAGATCTAACTGGATCAGAACTAACAGACGCTGAAAAAGCACTAGTCAGAAGACATAGAGTAGGAGTTGCTGGAATGCTCGGCGCTTTTACCATTGCTATATTTTTAATTGATAATGCTGCTTTGTGAGTAATATTTTAGTAAATATTAAAGGTTTAAACTCTCAAGAGTTTCCAAAAGGTGTAACACCTCTTCAAATTATGAATGATACAAAAGGTGTATCTAAGGATTCTATAATTTGTAAAGTTGATGGCGTTCTCACTGATCTTTCTGTACAGCTTGCAAATGATTGTGACTTACAATTTATGGACGCAAAAAGTAAAGACGGTCATAGCGTTCTTTTGCACAGCACTGCTCATTTAATGGCCCAGGCAGTAAAAAGATTATTTCCTAAAACTAAAGTAGCAATTGGTCCATTTTTGGAGAATAGATTTTATTATGATTTTGATGTAGAAACTCCTTTTTCGGATGAAGATTTAGTTAAAATCGAAACAGAGATGGTTAATATTTCTAATGAAAATCTTGAAATTATTCATGAAGTGAAATCTAGAGATGATGCACTAGGTTTATTTGATAAAATGAGGGAAGATTATAAAGTTGAAATTATTAACGACTTAGATAAAGATGAGATTTTGAAGGTGTATTCGCAGGGTGAATTTACCGATCTTTGTAGAGGACCACATGTGCCATCAACTGGCGCAATCAAGCACTTTAAGCTGTTGTCATCATCTGCAGCTTATTGGAGAGCTGATGAGAATAATCAAACTTTGCAACGCGTATATGGGACCTCATTTCAAAATGAAAAAGATTTAAAAAAATATTTAAATATGCTTGAAGAGCAAAAAAAACGTGATCATAGAAAAATCGGAAAAGAATTAGACTTGTATTTCTTTGATGATGAAGTCGGTCCTGGTCTACCATTATGGACTCCTAATGGAGCCGCAATGATTGACGAATTGGAAGCTTTAGCTAAAGAGAAAGAGACTGCAAGCGGATATTTAAGAGTTAAAACTCCTCATTTAACTAAAGGAGAGCTTTATGAAAAGTCCGGTCATTTAAAACATTACATCTCCAGTATGTATCCAGCAATGGATGTTGATGGTATTGACTATTATATGAAACCAATGAACTGTCCTCATCATCACAAAATTTTTGCAAATACACCTAAAAGCTATAGAGATTTGCCTTATAGATTGTCCGAATATGGAACATGTTATAGATATGAAAAATCGGGAGAATTGTTTGGATTAATGCGTGTAAGAAGTATGCAGATGAATGATGCACATATTTATTGCACTGAAGAACAATTTAAAGATGAGTTTATTGGAGTTTGTAATCTTTATATGGATTATTTCAAAATCTTCGGTATTGAAAAATATGAAATGAGATTAAGTCTTCATGATCCAAAAGGGTTAGGTGAAAAATTTATTGATAATGCCGAATTATGGAAAAAAACAGAAGACGATGTTAGAAATGCACTTAAAAGTGCTAATCTGAAATTTGTTGAATCGGTGGGAGATGCTGCTTTTTATGGTCCAAAAATTGATGTTCAGGTCTGGAGTTCTATTGGTAGAGAGTTTACCTTAGCTACTAATCAGGTAGATTTTGCAGTTCCAGAAAGATTTGACTTAACATATAATGATAAAGATGGCACCTCAAAAACACCTCTTTGTATACATAGGGCACCATTAGGTACACATGAACGATTTATTGGGTTTCTTATCGAACATTTTGGAGGAAATTTTCCTCTTTGGTTAGCTCCAAAACAAGTAACTATATTGCCTGTTTCCGATAAATATAATGATTATGCTGAGGAAATTACAAATGAACTTAAATCTAAAGGATTAAGAGTTTCTTTAGATAATCGATCAGAAAAAATAGGTTCAAAAATTAGAGATGCAGAACTACAAAAAATTAATATCATGATTATTGTTGGTGAAAAAGAAGTTGAAAATAAAACAGTAACTATTAGAAGAAGGTTTATAAAAGAGCAAAAAGAGTTATCATTAGATAAATTTTCAAATGAAGTTTTAACTGAAATTAACGAAAGGAGAGTTTCGAATTAAAAAACAGAGAATAAGGGTAAACGAAAAAATTTATGCTGATAAAGTAAGACTGATCAATCAAAATAAAGAACAAATTGGTCTTGTAAGTGTAAAAGAAGCTTTAATTAAAGCGCAGGAAGCTGGTTTAGATTTGGTTGAAATTTCACCAAATGCAAAACCTCCAGTTTGTAAAATTATGGACTTTGGTAAGTTTAAATATGAAGAAAAAAAGAAAGCACAACAAAGCAAGAAAAAACAGCAAACTATCAAAGTAAAAGAATTAAGATTGAGACCAAATATTGGTGATCATGATTTAGAAAATAAACTTAAAATGGGTAAAAAGTTTTTATCTGAAGGTTGTAAGTTAAAATTAACTTTAATGTATAGAGGTAGAGAAATGTCTCGACAAGATTTAGGGCAAGAGCTAATGCAGCGTGTTTTATCGACGTTAAGTGAGCATGCAGAGTTAGAAAAAGATTCTCCTTTGACTGGAAGAAAAAAATCTATAATATTAGCCCCGAAATAGGAATTAAATATGCCAAAACAAAAAACAAGAAAAAGCGTATCAAAAAGATTTAAAGTTACTGGTTCAGGTAAACTGAAACGTAACAAAGCTGGACATAGTCACATGCTTATCCGAAGAGATGGAGATGTCAAGCGTGCAGCTAAAAAAGCTACAGTGGTAGCCCCATCTTTTGAAAAGCGTATAAAAAAAATGATGGCGAAAGCAGGAAGTTAAGATGCCAAGATCAAATAGTTCAGTTCCAAGACATAGAAGACATCGCAAGATTGTAAAGCTTGCAAAAGGTTATTTTGGTGTTAGAAGTAGAAATTTCAAAGCAGCTAAAGATGCAGTAACTAAAGCTGGTCTATATGCTTATAGAGATAGAAGACAGAAAAAACGTCAGTTTAGAAGACTTTGGATTGTAAGAATTAACGCTGCATCAAGATTAAATGGTTTATCCTATTCAAATTTTGTACATTTATTGAAGGAGAAAGGGGTCGATTTAGATAGAAAAGTATTAGCAGATTTAGCTGTTAATAACCCAACTGTCTTTGAAGATCTCGTAAAATACTTAAATAAAAAATAGAAAAATACGATGTCATTAGATAAAACTATCAAAGGATTAAAGACATCATTTTCTAAAGAGTTATCCAAATCTAAGACTTCACAAGATCTAGAAAATTTCCGAATCAAATACTTAGGTAGAAATGGACAGCTTGCATCATTGTTTGAAGAGTTTAATAAACTACCTGCTCCTGAAAAACCACGCTTTGGAAAAGAATTAAATATCCTAAAAAATCAATTAACTAATCAATATCAAAATGCCTTAGGAAGCAAAAGTGAAGACTCTACTTCAAGCAATATAGATTTTTCATTGCCAGGATATAATTTACCTGATGGAAATATCCATCCATTAGAACAGATTACTTCAGAAATAAAATCTATTTTTCAATCTATTGGTTTTTCCGTTGCTTACGGTCCTGAAATTGATGATGATTATCATAATTTTGAAGCATTAAACGTACCAAAACATCATCCAGCAAGAGATATGCAGGATACATTTTTTATCAACCCTAATGCTGTGCTGAGAACACATACATCCAATGTTCAAATTCATTTAATGGAAAATCAAGATCCGCCTTTAAGGCATATATGTTGCGGTAGAGTGTTCAGAAATGAGGCAGTAAGTTATAAAAGTTTTTGTTTGTTTAATCAAGTTGAGGGATTAGTCATTAATGAAACATCCTCATTTGCTGAGATGAAAGGAACTTTAGAGTATTTTGTCCAAGAAATGTTTGGAAAAGATACAAAAATGCGCTTTAGACCAAGTTATTTTCCATTTACTGAACCCAGTGCAGAAGTTGACATCTGGAATAGTAAATTAAATCAATGGATGGAAATATTGGGCTGCGGTATGGTCAATCCAAATGTTTTATCTAATGTTGGCTATGACACTGAAAAATATCAAGGATTCGCTTTTGGTATGGGAATTGAAAGAATTGCTATGATAAAATATGGCATAAAAGATATTAGGCTTTTTTATCAGAACGATAAACGTTTCTTGGAGCAGTTTTAATGAAAGTTTCATTGCACTGGCTTAGAAGGTTTGTTGATTTTGACTTGACAGCTACAGAGTTAGCTGAAAAACTTACTATGAGAGGATTTGAGTCTGAAGTTGTATCAGATTTTGATGCTTTAGAAAACTTAGTTGTTGGAGAAGTTTTAACAGCAGAAAAGCACCCTGATGCAGACAAGCTTAAGTTATGTTCTGTTTCAGATGGATCAGAAACTTTTAGCGTTGTTTGTGGAGCTCCAAATGTAGATGCTGGTCAAAAAATAGTTTTTGCAAAAGTTGGAGCTGTTCTTCCAGGCGATTTCAAAATAGGCAAATCTAAAATTAGAGGCGTAGAAAGTTTTGGAATGATTTGTTCGGAAAGAGAACTTGGAATTTCAGAAGAACATGACGGCATTATGGTATTAGATGAATCTCATAAGGCAGGAACACCTATTAAAGAAGTGTTAGGTCCATTATTTAATGCCATAGATATTGAAGTAACTCCAGATAAAGCTTTTGCATTAAGTCATCGAGGCATAGCAAGGGAAGTAGCAACAATTGTTGGATCCAAACTAAAAGCTCCAATAAATAGCGTAAAATTAAACCCAAAGTCAAAAGACGTTATTTCAGTCGAATTAGATAAAAAAGGCGGTTGTACGCGCTATATTGCAGGTACAATAAAGGGAGTAAAGGTAGGACCTTCTCCGAAATGGCTTGCCGAATATTTGAAATCAGTTGGTCAGAAGAGCATCAATAACCTTGTTGATATATCTAATTTCATGCTTTTGGAAATCGGTCATCCCACTCATGTCTTTGATTTACAAAAATTAGCCAAACCTGCAATTAAGGTTTCTTGGGCAAAAAAGGGTGAAAAATTTGATGCTTTGGATGAAGAAACATATGAATTAAGTGCTGATCATATGATTATTACGGATACAAAAAATACCGTTGCTTTAGCTGGTATTATCGGGGGAATAGATAGCTCTGTTACTGATTCCACCACAGAAGTATTAATTGAGAGTGCATATTTTGACCCAGTTGTTATCAGAAAAGGGTCTAAAAAATTAAATTTATTATCTGAGGCATCTAGAAGATTTGAGAGAGGTACAGATCCAAATGCCGCTTTAGAGGCATTTAATATGATTGTCCAGTTAATGCAAGAAGTTGCTGGTGGTGCTTTAGAGTCTGTAATCACTGATGAATGTTCAATGAGCCTAGATAATACTTCTATTGATTTATCATTTGAAAAACTGCTCAAATATGCTGGACAAGAAATTCCTTCAAAAGACATAGAATCTATACTGAGAGGACTTCACATAGATGCTAAAAAAACTAAAACTGGCTTGAATTGTTCTATTCCTACATTTAGAACTGATTTAAAGGCGGAAACAGACCTTATTGAAGAGGTATTTAGATGTTATGGTTACAACAATATTAAGTCTTCTTTTAATTATTCTTCTATTATGCAATATGCAAACGATGAAGAATCTACTATTTCTTCCTTAAAACATCATTTATCCTCTTTAGGATTTCATCAATCTTACAATAACTCACTTGAAGATGTTGAAGAGGTGAAGCTGTTTGGAAAAGATGCTGTTAGTGTTATGAATCCCTCCTCAGAAAGAATGAATACTTTGCGAACAACTCTTCATTCAGGATTGTTGAAAAATTTAGATTATAATTATCGTAACGGATCAGCAAATACCTTGATTTATGAATATGGAACAATTTTTGAAGGTAAAACAGATAAATTAAAGGACATAATTCAGAAAAGTAGTTTATCATGCTTAGTTCATGGTGATGTATTTTCCAAAAATGTACATTTTGATTCAATACCTGCTTCTTTTGCATTCTTAAAAGGGGTGGCTTCCAATATTTTTGAAGATAAAAGACTTGGAATAAAAGTTGAGTACTCCGAACAGTCACATCATTATTGCAATCCGTATTTCTTAATTATTGACGGTAAAAAACAAGTTATTGGCGGTTTAGGTATCATTAAAGATTCATTGCTAAAACAATTAGATATAGCTTATAAGCATGAAGTTGTAGTGCTAGATATAGATCCAGAGATTTTTACTGATTATGGTAGTTATAGCACTAAGGTAGAGGATATTGTATCCTTCCCAATCATGCAAAGAGACTTAAATTTTAAAATGGACAGCAGTATTCAAGTTGGTGATGTTGTTAAAACAATGAAATCAGTTAATCAGTCTATATTACAAAATGTAATTCCTGTAGATATTTATCAATCAAAAAATGATATGTCATCTAAGGATGTTTTATTTTCACTAAACTTTCAATCACCTAAAAAAACACTTGAAGATAATGATGTAAATTCAATTATTACTGAAATTATAACTATTGTTGCTAAAAAATTTAATGCTAAATTAAGAGATAATTAGAGGTTGATATGGAATCAAATAAAAAAATAGTAAACGTAAGAATATTTGGACAAGAGTACCCAATTAGAGCTTCTTCAAATGAGGATTATATTAAGGAAGTTGCAGCTTATGTAGATAAAAAAATGCATGAAGTTCAACAAGCAGTTCCATCTTCTATGAATGCATCAAAAATAGCAATTTTAGCTGCTATGAATATTTCTGATGAATTATTTGGTGCTCGTAGAGGTGAATACTCATTCAAAGGTGAAGTTGAGTCCAAAGTAAAATCATTGATCGAACGAATAGAAGAAATTACAGATTAGGGGAGATCGTAATGGAAACATCTATATTATCTGGTTTAGAAGCCAGCAAAGCTCTTTATTTAAGCCTTGAAAGTAGAATAAGTCACTTAAAAAATCATGGAATTGTTCCTGGATTAGCTGCTGTATTAGTTGGCAATAATCCTGCATCTGAGATATACGTAAAGAATAAGACAAAAAAATTTGAAACTTTAGAACTGAAAACTGATGTATTTCGATTAGAACAAACAGTATCAGAAGACGAATTATTATCTTTAATAAGTCAGTTAAATACTGATTCTGAATTTCACGGTATTTTAGTACAGTTGCCGCTACCAAAACATATAGACAGTGAAAAAGTCCTTAATGCGATTATCCCTACAAAAGATGTTGATGGCTTTCATCCTGAAAACGCTGGTTTATTATCCATAGGTAAGCCTAGGTTTGTGCCATGTACTCCAAAAGGTATTATGTTTATATTAAAGCATTTTAATATTGATCTAAATGGTAAGCATGTAGTGGTTATTGGCAGAAGTAATATTGTTGGTAGACCCATTTCTATTTTAGCTAGCTTAAAAGAACTAGGGAATGCTACTGTAACGCTTTGTCATAGTGGAACAAAAGATTTAAAGTATTTCTCAAAACAAGCAGATGTGTTAGTTGCCGCTTTAGGATCTCCCAAGTTTGTAGATAGTTCTTACATCAAAGAAGGAGTGTGTTTAGTTGATGTTGGGATAAATAGAATTGAGATAGATGGAAAGTCAAAGATTGTTGGTGATGTCAATCAAGATAGTGTATCTGGTATAGCAAGTTCTTTAACACCTGTTCCAAAAGGTGTTGGACCAATGACGATCGCTATGCTCGTAGAAAACACCGTATTGTCAGCCGAATTATTGTTAAATTAATTTTTATTAGCAGGAGATATAATGTATAAAAAATTACTATTTATAATTTTACCATTTTTGCTTTTTTCATGTTCTTCAAACGTGGATGAAGCAGAAGTTAAAAAGGCTCGACAATTCTTTGAATCAGTATTTCAGGATTCGGTACTGGATAGTCCAGAATTCCAAGCATCCTTAGGTTATAAGTCAAATTATGATAAATGGGATGATATTACTTGGCAGGCATCAAGACAGCAAGCTCATAGAGCGAAAGATGATTTGGATTATTTAACAAACAATATAGACTTTGAAAAGCTAGATGATCCCACCAAAATTAGCTATCGCTTGATGGAAAAACGACTTCAAAGAACTATTGATAATGATAATTTCATATTTCATAACTATTTGATTACTCATCGAGGAGGAAAACACTCAAGCATTCCATCATTTTTGATTAATTATCATCGTATTGATGAGGAGCAAGATGTAAAGGACTATATTAGCCGCTTACGAAATGTTGAGCCTTTAATGGATGACTTAATTGTTCAATTAAAGCTAAGACAAGATGTGAAAAAAATAGCTCCAGCATTCGTATTTCCGCAAGCGATCAAAACATCTGAGAATATTATTTCTGGATATCCGTTTGAAGAAACCAAAAAACAAAATGTTATCTATGAAGATTTTATGAAAAAATTAAATGCTTTAGAGATGTCTGATGCATTAAAATTAAGATATCAAAGCGAAATGGAAGCTGTATTGGTTACTATAGTGAACTATTCATATAGAAAGCTAATTACGTTTCTTGAAGAACAACAAAAATTAGCAGATAATAATCATGGAGTTTGGAAGTTTGAAGACGGAGATGAGTATTATCAGCATACGCTCGACGGATATACAACCTTAGGGTTGACCGCTGAAGAAATTCATGAGATTGGCTTAAGTGAAGTTGAGAGAATTCATGGAGAAATCTATGAAATCATGGAACAGGTGAACTTTGATGGCACTTTAAAAGAATTCTTTGATTTTATGAGAGAGGATGATCAGTTTTATTACCCTGAAGGACCTGAAGGTAGACAAATGTACTTAGATCAGGTTCAGGTGGTAGTAGATACGCTGTCTAATCGTATAGAAGAACTATTTTATGGGTTACCATCTATTCCGCTTCAAGTTAAGCCTGTAGAGGCTTATAGAGAAGCTTCAGCAGGTATTGCATTCTATCAGCGTGGTCAAGCGGATGGAAGCAGACCTGGAACGTATTATGCAAATTTGTATAGAATGAGAGATATGCCGATATATAAGCTTGAAAATTTAGCCTATCATGAAGCAATCCCAGGACATCATATGCAAATTTCTATACAGCTAGAAGTCGAAGATATGCCAAGTTTTAGAAAGTATGGTGGCTACAGCGTTTTTTCAGAGGGTTGGGCATTATATTCAGAAACTCTTCCAAAAGAAATAGGTTTATATAAAGACCCTTATTCTGATTTTGGAAGGTTATCTGGAGAGCTTTGGAGAGCATGTAGATTAGTAGTTGATACTGGTGTTCATCATTACAAATGGACCAGAGAAGAAGGTATT
The DNA here is from genome assembly GCA_016777965.1 of Fidelibacterota bacterium. Classification (GTDB taxonomy): domain Bacteria; phylum Fidelibacterota; class Marinisomatia; order Marinisomatales; family Marinisomataceae; genus Marinisoma. The sequence goes on from JADHQL010000001.1 coordinate 25,988, forward strand.
GACTATTATATGAACAATACTGCAAATCCAGAAGGAGATTGCATAGGGATGGTTGAGCGACATATTGTATGGCCCGGACAGGCTGTTTCATATAAGATTGGTATGATAAAAGTTCAAGAATTACGCGCCTATGCAGAACAAAAATTAGGAGATAAATTCTCTTTACAAGGGTTTCATGATGTGGTACTAAGAAATGGTAGCGTAACCATGGATATTTTAGAAGATATCGTTTACAGTTGGGTAGATAGCCAATAATGATCATAATTAAGACCAGCACTGATAGTCATAAGGTAATGAAAGTTATTGCCAATGCACTGCTAAATAATAAACTTGCTGCATGTGTAAATATGATTCCCCGTATGAGATCTAAGTATGTTATGGATGGAAGAATTGTTGAGGCAAGAGAGGTAATTTTATTAATAAAAACAACTGCAAAATTGGAAGATAAAGTTTATCAAATCATCAAAGAACATCATAATTATGAAATACCTGAAATTTCAACGATTCAAACTTCTAATGTTGATAAAGATTATGAACAATGGCTTAAGGACTTTGTTGTAGAGTAGGTATGAAATTAGAAGAATTATCTGAAGCTACTATTTTAAAAACTGTTATTTTAATATTATTGTTAATTATGATTATTACTGCAATCGTAGTAATAGCTATTAAATATCCTGAAATAGGTATCCAGTGAGCTTAATCGACAGTTTAAATTGGAGATATGCTACTACCAAATTTGATTCATCAAAGTCTATTTCAGAGCATGATATTGAAAAATTAAAAGAAATTGTGAAACTGTCACCATCATCTTGGGGGTTTCAGTTTTATAAAATTTTGGTGATTACTGATTCAGAGTTAAAGCAAAAATTATTACCTGCAGCATACAATCAAAATCAAATCATTGACTGCTCTCATCTGTTTGTGTTTTGTAGTTATAGTAGCGTATTTGAGGAAGATATTGATCAAATGATAGCAGAGTTCCATAGGTTGAGAGCTAATGATGATGATTATAACAAAGAAAGTACCGATAATTATGGCGCTGGTGCTAAAAAAAGTATTTTAAATATGGAGCCTAATCGTCAAGCAGAATGGCTTAAAAAACAGTGCTACATTGCATTAGGTCAACTCATGGTTGGTTGCGCAGATATGCGTATAGATTCTTGTCCAATGGAAGGGTTTAAATCTGATAAAGTAGATGAGATTTTAGATTTAAAATCACAAAATTTAACATCTGTAGTATTATTACCCATGGGATATCGTACTTCTGATGACAAGTATCAGCATAAAACTAAAGTGCGAAAATCAAGCAATCTTTTGTTCGAAGAAAGATAATTTTCTTCATATAAAATTTCTATTTACAATATCAATTTTTTGGATGATATTCCTTCGATTCTTTAATCAAAGAAAGGAATATAGAATGAAAGGCTGGCTACTATCTACTTCAGAACAACCATCATACGAAACCAACAAAATTGTTAAAGAGTTTGAAAAAGCAGGAATTGAATGTTTTATTGTGGATCCTAGACTAATTGATATATATGTTACCAGAGAAGATAGAAAATCTATCCAAGTTGGTAACGAATATACGATACTGCCAAACTTTGTTATTCCAAGGATGGGAAGTAAAATTACCTCTTATTCAACTGCGGTACTTAGACATTTAGAAAAATTAGGTGTTCTCCTTATAAACAGCTCTGAAGCAATATATAAAGCAAAAGATAAGCTGTATACAATGCAGATATTAGCTCAAGAAAATATTCCAACTCCAAGAACAATGTTAACGAAGCATCCAGTCAATCTTGATTTTATTAAAAAAAGAATTGGATTTCCTGTTGTGGTAAAAACTTTAAGTGGAATGCATGGAAAAGGAGTCTATTTGGCTGAAAAACCATCCAATCTTGAACAGTTGGTTGATGTAGTAATGGAAGTTGACCACAAAACTAACTTGCTGATTCAAGAGTTTATTAGTCATAAAGCAGGAACAGATATCAGAATTTTTTTGGTTGGAGGTAAAATTGTAGGTGCATTTATGCGTCAATCCAAAGATGGAGATTTTAGAGCAAATATTACAAGAGGTGGACTTCCAAAACCTATAGAGCTTGATAGCGATGCGGAGTTTTTAGCGATTCAATGTGCTAATATATTAAAACTGGACATTGCAGGGGTGGACTTATTAATTGACAAAGAAGGGTATAGAATTTGCGAAGTAAATTCTGCTCCAGGTTTTGAAGGGCTTGAAAAAGCGTGTAAATCAAATATTGCACTTGAAATTGTTCAATTTGTACAGCAAAAACTAAGTTTAGCTATATAATCATAGCTTAAATGTGCTATATTTGATTCATGGAAACTTTTTTTATAATACTATTCATCATTGTATTCTCAGTAGCATTAGGAATGATTGCATATACTCTTTACGGAATGTCCAAAAAAATGCCTACCTCTGCTTCAGAAGATAAAGAAGATTTATTAAACGAAAGAGCTAGCACTATTGCAGTAGATGCAGCAAAAAAAGCGTTAGATGAGGTTTTAAAGCAAAATGCAGAACTTCAAAAAAAGGATTGGGATGGATACAAAAAAGACTTAGATCTCACCTTAACACCAGTAAAAAAATCCTTAGAAGATTTGCAAAAAAACATTTCTGAAGTAGAAAAAGACCGTATTGAAGACAAGGGAAAGCTGGATGAAAAATTAAAAGATTTAATCGGTACCACAGCAAGTTTAAGTAGGGCGCTTACTTCAAGCTCTGATACAGGTGATTTAGGAGAAACAATTTTAAGAAATTTAGTTGAAAAAGCGGGGATGATTAAGTATATCGATTTTGTAGAGCAAACCTCTACGGGAAATAGAAGCATTCCTGATATGGTAATTAACTTACCTGGTGGCGGTAAAATTCCAATTGATTCTAAGTTATCTTTAGAAGCGTTTGATCAAGCGATGAATACAGTAGATAAGTCCCAGAGAAAAGCATTAGAAGAAAAACATGCAAATAATTGTAGAACCTTGATGCGCAACCTATCCAAACAAGAATACCATAAACAATTTGATGGGCCTATAGAATTTGTAGTAATGTTTATCGGAAGTGAGCCAGCATATCAAATGGCTTTAAAGCACGACGGAAAACTCTTCCTTGATGGTGCAGATAGAAAAGTATTTGTTGTATCTCCATTATCACTTTTACCGTTGCTAAGTTTAGTATCAGAAGCATGGAGACAATTCCAATTAAGTACCAATGCGAATCAAGCAATTCAAATTGCCAAAGATTTAACAGATCGTTTAAAAATTTATGAGGATAAATATCAGGCAGTGGGAAGTAAAATTTTAGCGCTAGGTAAAGCGTATAATTCTTCGGTATCATCCTATAATGCTAGATTGAAACCATCTGTGAGAAATCTTCAAAAATTACAAGGGCAGCCTCAGGACTTAATGGATATGGAAAACGTTCCTGTAGATGTGACTCCGGTTATTGAATCTTTAGAAGCAAATAACGAAGAAGAATAATGCCACTAGTTACACCTTTATCCAACATCGAAGATAAAGAAACTCAAGACTTAGTAACTTTTTTTAATGAGACCTTAGGATTTTGTCCAAATTCTGTTCTTACTATGCAAAAAAAGCCTCACTTAGCCAAGGCGTTTGTTAATCTAAATAAAGCTGTAATGGATAATGCTGGTTCCATTTCAAGCGAATTTAAGCGTATTATAGCCTATATTAGTAGCAACACAGTTGGCTGCAGATATTGTCAAGCACATACGATTAGAGCTGCTGAGCGATATGGTGGAGAAAAAAAGCGTTTAGAGCAGGCTTGGGACTTTGAAAACAGTACGTTATTTACTGAAGCTGAGAAGGTTGCATTACGATTCACAATCGCTGCAAGCTCAGTGCCAGTAAGTACATCCCAAGAATTAGAAGAGTTATTACAACATCATTGGGATGAAACAGATATTTTAGAAATTATGAGCGTCATCGCTTTATTTGGATATTTAAATAGATGGAATGATGTAATGGGTACCAGCCTGGAAAAGGATGCAAAAGAATCTGCTGAAAACTTATTGCAAGATCAATGGGACATCGGAAAACATGCTACTTAATGTAGTCTAAAGCCCAATCATTTAACATATCAAACACCGGAACCAATGTTTTACCTTTTTTTGTCAATGAATATTCAACTCTAGGCGGTATTTCAGCATAGATTTTACGTGTAATAATATCATTTTTTTCAAGATCTCTTAATTCCCTAGTTAACATATTTTTACTAATTCCGTCAATGCTACGCTGAAGCACACCAAAACGATTAATATTTTGTGCTATTCTCATAATAATAATGGGTCTCCATTTTCCACCAATCGTCTTCATAGAATAAGTGATAGGACAGGAGTCTACCGTGCATCCGCATATATCTTCAAAACATTGTTGTTTCATTATAATAGTCCTTTTTTTGTTACTATATTAAAAAATAGTGCCTACTTGTAAAATTTAATATTACTTAATAATTTTTCATATCATTTTTTTGAAAGGATAACAAAATGAAAAAACAACCATATATAGTAACACTCGAAAAAGGGAAGAATTATGCTTGGTGTGAATGTGCTGAATCTCAGACACAACCGTTTTGTGATGGAAGTCACACCAAAGTAAACAAACGAAATGAAAACTTAGTTGAGAATCTCAAAGAAATAAGCTTAATCACAGAAGAATCACAAAAACTAGTCGAAACAGATATCAAAAAACCGGTTGTGTTTAGCGCTGAAAAAGATGAAGAAGTAGGCTTATGCGGTTGTAAAGAATCAAATAACGCTCCCTATTGCAGCGGAGTGCACGTGAATATTTAAAAAGAAAGGAAGATAAAATGAGCAATCAAAAAGAACCACATGTATTAGATATTAAAAAAGATAAGAATTATGCTTGGTGTCAGTGTAATGAATCTGATACTCAGCCATTTTGTGATGGAAGTCATGCTAAAACAGATCATCAACCAATCGTATTTAAAGCAGATGCTTCAAAAGAAGTAGCACTTTGTGGTTGTAAACAATCTAAAAATGCACCATATTGCGATGGAACGCATTTAACATTATAAATATGACCATAGATTTAACATATTACAGGACATTTGTACTATTTGTAGCACGAATAGTATTAGCAGCAATTATCTTTAAAGCTGGCATCAATAAGTTGCCAGTTTATGAGGTAGGAGGTCTTGTAAAACAATTGCCTGAATTTCTTCGATATTTAGTAGTACTGTTTGAGATTGTTGGACCTATATTTCTTCTTTTAGGAATCAGATTTAATCAACTTCAAATTCTTGGGGCAGCTATGATTGCGGTTGTGATGTTAGGAGCGAGTAGTATGAAATACTTTGTTGCTGGAAGTGCACTAATATCCAGTGGTACAATGTATCCATTTGCATTATGTTTATTGGCCTTGATTTTTCTTACTGAAGAATAATTTAATGTTTATATTCGCGTTTACTTTAAGTGGGAAAATGTGAAAAAAACTATCTTTTCAGTACTAGTTGTAATTTTATTTGCTGTTTTTGTTCAAGAGATAATAGTTGAGCAAGATATACGCAAGGCAATTGTTTCCTATAACGATAATCCAACTTTTACTAAAGAAACGATTATAGAGGAAGATTTTAACGGTGCAGCAATTACCATTTTTACTGCTACATGGTGTGGATATTGTAAGGGAGCCAAGCAGTTGCTTAATGAAAAAGAGATAACTTACTTTGAAGTAGATGTAGAAGAATACAATATTTCAAAACGTAAATTAAAAGAAATTGGTATTGAAGACTTTTTTGTCCCTCAAATCTTTGTAGATGGAGTACCAATCGGTGGATTTTCAGATCTTAAAAAAATTTTTGGTAGCAATATGCCTGTTCCAGAAGTATAATTATGAAGTTTTTAATATAGTTTTAGGGGGAAAATAAAACTTTGTTTGTATCAACTTATTTAGTAAAAAATGAAACAAATCTATGTGAATTAATAAGCAACATAGACTCCTTATATCGGAATGACGGGATAACAATACATTCAGATCGAAATACAACTAAAAAAATTGAATTCAATGGAAGGTTATTTGCAGTTAAATCGTTCCAATCACCTAATTTTTTACAACGTATTGCCTATGCAAACTTTAGAAAGCCTAAGGCACAACGTTCTTTAGAGTTTTCCTTAAAATTGCTTGAGGCTGGATTACATTCTCCGAAGCCGATTGGGTATATTGTAACTAAGCATTCTATGCAAATCCATGAAAGTTTTTATATTACTGAATATCATGACTATGATTTTGATCTCGTTCCAGTCTTTGAACAGTTTGACAGTCATTTAAAATTAATTGAAAAGTTTATTAAGACTATTATTCATATGCATGATAACAATATTTATCATCACGATTTAACTAAAAGAAATATATTAATTACTCCTTCTTCAAAGCATGTATTTAGCTTTGTAGACAATAATAGAATGTCTTTTGTTGAAATGTCCTTAAAAATGAGAATGGAGTCATTGTCAAAGCTGTCAAATAACGTAAAGGAATTACATGCATTAGCAAACCTATATGGAAAGCATTCTAATTATAGCTCACAACGATGTATAGATTTTATAGATAAAGGATTCAGAAAAAGCCAACGCTATAAAAACGTTAAAAAATTTCTTAAGGGAAACAAAAAAGGCGCCTTCGACGCGACGCCTTTTTCTACTCGAGGTAATCAGAGATAACTATTATTGTATGTTGTAAGCAAGACTCTCGTCATTTTCGACTTGACTGAGTTGTGGTTCAGTCTCGTCAATTAGTATTTCTTCCACAGCAACTTCCGTATCTAATACTTCAAATACTTCATCTGCATAATTGGTAGAATAAAGATTTCCATTCCATTCAAACGTATTTCCAGGTCCTAGTTCATTTCTAGCTGCTAAAAATGCGACATTAAAGGAGGGTACAGGGGTCGTTTCAATTACTTCTAGTGATTCAACATTATTGTGAAATGTTGGCACTGTTTCAGTAGCCATGGCTTCATCATTGACTGAATTACCCATATTGGTGTTATTAACTAATGAGGTAATCTCTACATCCACAGTGCCTTCATCAAAAAAGCTTTCTGAGATATTATCGGATAGTTCTACTTCTTCGGATTGATCCATGAGAAAAAACAAGGAACCGATACACAAAATTACACCTGCTAACACGAATTTTTCAACATTATTATACATATTTTTTAACTCCATTTGTTATGCCTCTTAATATCGCTTTCATAGCCTATGTACATTTAATTTTCATTTTTGTTTCAATGTTTGTAACTTTTAATATGGAAAAAGTATTTGTCAGTGGTGGATCAGGGTTTATATCTCTTCATTTGATTTCAAAGCTCATTCAAGAAGGATATCAAGTAAGAACGTCTTTACGCTCTTTAGATCGTAAACAAGAAGTGATTGATGCGGCGGAAAAAGAAGTATCCACAGTAGGCATGCTTGAATTCTGTGAACTTGATTTATTAAAAGATGAAGGATGGGATGAAGCAGTTGCTGGATGCGATTATGTGCAACATATTGCCTCACCAATCCCAACTACCAACTCCAATGATTATGATATTGTGGTTAAACCTGCGGTAAATGGCATAAAACGATGCCTTAACGCAGCCTTAAAGAACAATATCAAACGTTTTGTCATGACATCTTCTGTTGCATCGGTAGGAGGGTCTAATCATAAAAATGAATATGATGATACTGATTGGACGGATTTAACCATGGATGTAGGTCCGTATCAAACCAGTAAAACCAAAGCAGAGCAATATTTATGGGACTTTATGAAAGAACATGAAGGGAAGACCGACATGGAAGCAGTAGCTATTAATCCTTCTATGGTCTTTGGTAATTCACTATCAGATGATATTGGTGCTTCAAATCTTGTTATAAAGCGCTTAATTGATGGATCCATGCCTTTCACCTTAAATATTTGTATTAATATCGTTCATATTAAAGATGTTGCTGATATGCACTTTGAGGCGATGATTAATGACAAAGCACCTGGTAAACGTTTTATTGCATCTAATAACCATATGTTTTTCCCTGAAATTGCTAAAGTACTAAATGATAATGGCTTTAAAGCACCTAAAAGAAATTTACCGACCTTCTTAGCCAGAATATTAGGCAAGTTTGATAAGCAATTATCGTTCTTTCTAAAAGACATCGATATTTTGCGTATTTATCACTCTAATAACGCCCGAGATATTCTAGGGTGGAAGTTTCGATCTTCAGAGTCTGCAATTGTAGACGCTGCTACACAAATCGATGCATTGTTGAAAAATTAGTATACTTAATAAATATAAACATAATTCTAAAGGAGATTACATAATATATTTGTAGTTTACGCATAATACATATTATGTATAATTAATTATATATGAATAATAAACTAGGAAAATCAACAAGACTAATGCTTCTTACCTACCTCGGTTTATTGGCTTCAGCAGGTTTTTTCTATGGTGGCGGTAATTATGTCGACAAAACTACTCCCTATTACAATTTCTTTAGAAATTTTATAAGCGATCTTGGCCGTACAACAAGTCATTCTGGTGATGATAATACCATATCAATTATTTTATTCTCAATTGGTATGATTGTTCAATTAATTGCAGTTTTAATATATCTTGTTAAAGCAGCTAATTATTTTTCTAGTGAGTACCCTAAAATTAGTTTATTCGCAAAATGTTCTGCAATTTTTGGCTCTATAAGTCTTTTAGGGGTCATTTTAACACCAGCAGATGTTCCTTCGTTATATGCTTTACATATTTTCTTTGCAAATTCAGTATTTAACGGTGCTTTTGTAACATTAGGTATATATTCTTACTTATTTTACTATAAAGGTCTTAAATACGTCACTTATACCCTATTTTTATGTTCCTTAATCATTCTTGGATATATAATATTTCTTGAAATTGGTCCTGAGCCATGGAAATCAATTCAATCACTTACTTTTCATGCAACCTATCAAAAGGTAGCTGTTTTAAGCTTAATTGGAACAGTTTGGATTATGTCTAAAGGTACAGATCTACTTGACGACAAAATTTAAAAGTCTGTTTGGTACATAAATTGTTTTTACAACATTTCCTACGGATGTGAATTTTTCGACATTTTCTAAGGACAGAGCTTCAGAAATAACATCTTTTTCAGCTGAATCTTTAGCAACGTTAATATTAGCTCTAAGCTTTCCATTTACTTGGACAGCAATAGTAACTTCATCTAATTGTATCAAATTTTCGTCAAACTGTGGCCATGGCTGGTATGTAATAGTTTCAGAATGACCTAGCAAACTCCAAAACTCTTCTGAAAGATGTGGGATAAATGGGCTTAATATGATTGCTAGCTCCTCAATAAGTTCTTTAGAAATTGTATTACATTTCTGTAAATGATTACAATAAATCATTAGTTGAGATATTGCAGTATTAAAATGTAGATTTTCGATATCTTCGCCTATTTTTTTAATTGTTTGATGGTGTAAAAATAATGTGTCTTTATCCTTTTCATCACTATCTACTATCTTCGACGACAAATTACCATTTTCATCAACAATAATTGACCATAATTTATTTACAAATCTATAGCATCCTTGTAAACCTTTTGTACTCCAAGGCTTTGATTTGTTTAAGGGACCCATAAACATCTCATAAAGCCTCATCGAATCTGAGCCGTATTCATCAATAATATCTTCTGGATTTATTACATTCCCTCTAGATTTACTCATTTTTGTACCATCATCTCCTAAAATCATTCCCTGATTATATAATTTTTTAAATGGTTCTTTGGTCGATACTAGGCCTAAATCGTATAAAACATGATGCCAAAATCTAGAGTATAATAAATGCAGTACTGCATGCTCTTGTCCGCCAATATATAAATCTACCGGCATCCAATAGTTTTCTTTTTCTTTTGACCATGCCTCATTTGTATTGTTAGGATCTGTAAATCTTAAAAAATACCAACAAGATCCAGCCCATTGAGGCATAGTATTTGTTTCTCTAAGTCCAATAATATTACCATTTTCATCTTTTACTTCAACCCAATTTTTAACTAATGATAATGGAGATTTACCATCATCTGATGGCTTATAATTTTCAACTTCAGGAAGCATTACTGGCAAATCCGTTTCTTGAATTAACTCTACTGAATCTTCCTTATAAATTAATGGAAAAGGCTCTCCCCAATATCTTTGTCTAGAAAATAACCAATCTCTTAATTTGTAATTAACTGTGGCTTTTCCTATTGCATTTTTTTCAATAAATGAAATTGCTTTTTTAATAGCTTGATCTACACTTAATCCGTCCATGGATAAGGTTATATTGCTTGAAGAATTAATAATTTTGGCACTACCTTTTGCAGTGTATGCAGCTTTTGATACATCTCCACCTTCTACAACTTCTACAATTGGAAGATTATATTTTGATGCAAACTCCCAATCTCTTTCATCGTGACCAGGAACTGCCATAATTGCGCCAGTGCCATAACTTATCAACACATAGTCAGCTATCCATATTTCAATTCTTTCTTTACTGAAGGGATTTATTGCATAACTACCTGTGAAAACACCAGTTTTATCCTTATTAACTTCTGTTCTATCAAAATCTGATTTCTTTTTTGTTTCCTCAATATAAGCTTCTACTTTGGATCTTTGCTCTTCTGTGACAATTGAATGAATTAAAGTATGTTCTGGAGCTAAAACCATATAAGATGCTCCGAAAAGAGTGTCAGGTCTTGTAGTGTATACATTGATAGTATCATTATGTCCATCAATATCAAACTCTAACTCAACCCCCTCTGATTTACCAATCCAATTTTTTTGAAGTTCTTTAATATTTTCTGGCCAATCTAAATCATCTAATCCATCAAGTAATGACTCTGCATAGTCAGTAATCTTTAAAATCCATTGTCTCATTGGTAATCTTACTACAGGATGTCCGCCAATATCTGATTTTCCGTTTACAACTTCTTCGTTAGCAAGGACTGCTTTTAGTTCAGGGCACCAATTAACAGCAACCTCTTGCTCATAAGCTAAACCTTTATTATAAAGTTGCATAAAAATCCATTGAGTCCATTTGTAGTAATTAGGATCAGTTGTATTTATTTCTCTTGACCAATCATAAGAAAATCCAAGGCTATTAATCTGTTTTTTAAAATTTGAAACATTCTGATGAGTTGTTTTTTTAGGATGAGTACCTGTTTTTATAGCATATTGCTCTGCTGGTAAGCCAAACGCATCCCAACCCATAGGATGAAGCACATTAAAACCTTTCATGCGCTTGTAACGTGCTACAATATCCGTTGCTACGTATCCTAAAGCATGACCAACATGCAATCCTGTCCCAGACGGATAAGGAAACATATCTAAAACGTAATATTTAGGTTTATTGGTAGAGATATCCTCAGACTTAAAAGTTCGATTTTCAGACCAAAATTTTTGCCATTTACTCTCTATGGATTTATGATTGTAGCTCAAATTTAATAGAAGTTCTTAATTTGCTTCATCCAATCTAGAATAATTGCATTTACATCAATTGGTTGATTATTTGAGGAGCCATAACCCATATTATTTGAAGTTGTGCTTCCAAAAGCATTAGTCATTGGTCCACTATATTCATCATCTGCAAGCACTTGATTTGCTTGAAATTTAGCAAACACTTTCTTGGTATTTGGATCTCTAAAAATAATTGATGAAGTTTTTGGGTCTGCAGTTGAGCCGTAATATGGGTCGAAATTAAAATCTTCAAAGTTGATTAAAACTTCCATATCCCCATCTGTTTCAGGAGGTAATATTTCAAAACCAATTTTAACTAATTCAGATTGCAATGATTGTATATGTTCAACCATAAAAGGATCTTGAATATAATCATTAATAAACTCTTCGATTTTATTTGTCTGACTAAGCTTTACTTTTTTTCTTCTGAACTGTCCATTCAGGTCTGTCGTAAAGACAAATAACATTAATAAAGCCAGTAGATATGTATAATTTTTAAGCTTAATTATGTTCTCAATTAAATAGCGCATCCTTCTATTCCTCTTTTTTTGTAATAATCTTGATGATAATCTTCTGCATTGTAAAAATCAGAAATAGCTTCAATCTCGGTTACAATCTTAGAAGTAAACTTTCCTGATTCATTTAATTCATTAATTTTTCTTTCAATAATTTGTTTTTCATCATCGTTAGAAAAATATGCAGCTGAACGATATTGAGTGCCTATATCTGGGCCTTGACGATTTAATGTGGTAGGATCATGAAGCTCAAAGAAAGTATCTAACAGTTTTTCAAAAGTAATTTCATTAGGATTATACTCAATCTCTACTGCTTCGGCATGACCTGTTAATCCAGTACACACCAGTTCATATGAAGGATTTTTAACTTTTCCACCTATATATCCTACTGTTGTAGATTTCACTCCATCCATTTGTTGAAATGTAGATTCAACCCCCCAAAAACAACCAGCTGCAAATACAGCTTTTTTATTCTCTGTGTCATTTGCCATTACTAACCCCGTTATTGAAATAAAAATTGCTAAATATGTTTTAATTTTTATCATATGTGTAATAAAAGTATGCTCCTATAATGCTCATTGGAATCGATAGAACTGTACCGATTACTGGTATTAAAAAAGATGCCAAAAATATACCAATACCAACAATTATTGTATTGAAAATACGCACAATTAACCTTTCTTAATAAAAATTCTTTTAATATTTCGCATTTTCACATAAAAAATTAAGAAAAAATATAAATTAATTAAATAAAAAAGCCTCTCAACAACTGAGAGGCTTTGGTGGCTACCATAATAGACTCTCACCCTTAGTGTCTATTTAGTATATTTAAAATATTCTTTAATTCATTTTTAATCTCATTTAAAGCTGATACTTGAGTATTAGATAATGATTTTTCTGGTAAAGTTTTAGTTGATCTGTTTTTAAGCTCTTCAACCGCTCCTTTAATAGTAAATTTTTTATCATAAAGCAATTTCTTAATATCAAGTATTACTTGAATATCTTGCTTTTTATAGGTCCTATTTCCAGCCTTATTCTTTGATGGTTTTAATGAAGGAAATTCAGATTCCCAATACCTTAACACGTAAGGCTTAAGCTCCGTCATTTCACTTACTTTTTTAATACTATAATAGAGTTTTGATTTTGATTCAAGCATTGCTTTAATATTATATAAAAAATATAATTAAAGCGATACTTTAAATAAAAAATATAGATATTTAAAGTGATTTTGGATCAGAATAGTCTAACGAATGAGCAACAGCAACTTCTTCATTTGTAAGTTTGCCTTTATATGTGTTTAACGCCATTAGAAGTTTATCATCATTAAATAAACCGTGCAATCCAGAATTAGCAAATTTAAGGATAAATGGCTTTGTTGCTTCATTAAGCGCATTGGTTGCTGTAAATGGAACAGCGGAAGGAATGTTCTTAACACAATAATGAATAATGTTATCCACCTCATATGTTGGATCTCCATGTGTTGTTGGTTTAGAGGTCTCAAAACATCCACCTTGGTCAACAGACACATCAGATAAAATGGATTTGGGTTCCATTAAACTCAACATATCTCTAGTTATAACTGTAGGAGGTTTCCCTCCAGGAGTTAAAACTGCACCAACAACAATATCTACCATAGGTAAAATTCCCTCAATTACTTGTTTGGAGGATTCGCCAACATTTACTGCTGGATATCTACTTTTAATATCATTTAATAATTCGTTATTAACATCTAGTAAAGTTGTACTAGCACCTAATCCTAAACTCATTTGCATTGCATTTAATCCAACAATACCTCCACCGATGATTAATACGTTTGCAGGATCAGCTAAGCTTGTACCAGCAATCAACTTACCTTTTCCACCCTTGCTCTTCTTTAAAAGCTCAATACTGTCTAATAAAGATAGCCTACCAGCAATTTCGCTCATCGGTTTTAACATGGGAGTTTGGTTGTTTATAACCACAGTTTCATATGCTAATCCAGTAACATTGCAATCCATAAGCTTTCGTGTTAAATCTTTTGATGAACTTAGGTGCAAATAAGTAAAAATTACCTTATTTGAAAGCATTTCAACTTCTTCTAATGAGGGTTCTTTAACCTTAACAATCAACTCTGATCTATCAAAAACTTCTGAAGCAGAATCAACGATTGTACAACCTAAAGATGAGTAATCCTCGTCATTATATCCACTATCTTGACCTGCCCCAGATTGAACATATAGCTCATGAGAGCTTTGAAGAAGCATTTTTGCTGTTTCTGGATTAATAGAAACGCGATATTCTTGAGAAATAATTTCTTTTGGAATACCAATTTTCATATCATTTATTATTCAGGTTTTTCAGTTAAAAGTTTAATACTGAAATTTAAACGACCTTGCTTATCAATTTCAAATAGCTTTATCTTAACTTCATCGCCCACAGATAGCACATCTTCAACTTTATTAACACGTTTCCATGCTAGCTGAGAAATGTGGACCAACCCTTCTCTTCCCGGAGCGAATTCAACAAAAGCACCAAAGTCTAAAATTTTAGTCACTTTACCGTCGAAAACAGATCCAACTTCTGGATCTTGAACTACAGCTTTAATTTGAGATATTGCGTTATCTAATTTTGCTTTGTTTTCTGCTGATACACTTACAGTACCATCATCTTCAATATTAATAACACATTCTGCATTTTCCTGAAGAGCCTTAATATTTTTACCTCCAGGACCTATTAATGCGCCAATCTTATCTTTATCTATCTTAAAAGATTCAATTTGAGGTGCATATTGGGATAATGCATTCGGTTTGTCAATTGCTTTATTCATTTCACCTAGAATGTGCAATCTACCTTTATTTGCTTGTTCAAGAGCATTTGATAAAATATCCATAGAAAGACCAGGAACTTTTAAATCAAGTTGAATTGCACTAATTCCATCTTTTGTACCAGCTACCTTGAAATCCATGTCTCCAAGGAAGTCTTCAGTACCTAGAATATCACTTAAAACTGCGTAATTATCATCATCTTCCATAATTAAGCCCATAGCTATACCTGCCACATGCTCTTTTATAGGAACACCAGCATTCATCATGGCTAATGAGCCGCCACACACAGATGCCATTGAGGAAGAACCGTTTGATTCAGTAATTTCAGATACAATACGAACTGTATATGGGAATTCTTCTGAAGATGGTAATATAGGTTTTAATGATCTTTCAGCTAAATGACCATGACCAATTTCACGTCTATTAGTAAAACCAATTCTTCCAACTTCTCCTACACTATATGGAGGAAAGTTATAATGCAACAAGAATGATTTTTTATAATCACTAGCCATTGAATCAATAATTTGCTCATCTCTACTAGAACCTAAAGTTAAAGCAGCTATAGACTGCGTTTCACCGCGAGTAAACAATGCAGATCCATGCGCTCTTGGAAGGATAGATTCTACAACGCTAATATCTCTAATATCTTCTAATCCTCTACCATCAACTCTAACTTTTTTATCTAAAACAGTTTTTCTAACTGTGTTTTTGAACATATTTTTAATATAATTCTTAACTTCTGGATACATTTCTTCATCTTCAAGATATGGTTCTAATGCTTCTTTCTCAATTACATTAAATTTGTCGTCTCTTGCTTGCTTAGTGTCTAAATCAAATATCTTTTCCATTTTTGACAAGTAAGCATCATCTAAAGACTTTTCAATATCTTCAGTTATAACTTTTGTATCAACAATCTCATAAGAATTGTCAAAATGTTCTGAAAACTCCATTTGAAGATCAACAATATCATTAATTCCATCCATTGCTATATCTAATGCTTCTAAAATTGTTTTTTCAGGTACAAAATTAGACCCACCTTCAATCATACAAATTTTATCTTTTTTTCCAGTAACTATTAAGTCTAAATCTGATGATTCCATCTGTTCATTTGTTGGATTTAAAACATATTCTCCGTCAATTAATCCAATTTTTACAGAAGCAATAGGACCATCAAATGGTACTGGTGACAATAATAAGGCTGCTGAAGCACCAATAGCAGCTACAATATCTGGTGTATTTACACCGTCATATGACATTGTAGTTAACATAATTTGCAATTCATGCCTATAATTCTTAGGTATTAAAGGTCTAATAGGTCTATCTGTAAGACGTGAAGTTAGTACCTCAGCATCTGTAGGTTTAGCCTCTCTTTTAAAGAACCCTCCAGGTATTTTTCCACCCGCATAATGTTTTTCTCTGTATTCAACCTGCATTGGTAAAAAATCGATGCCTTCTCTTGGTTCAGGTGAACAACATACTGTTGCTAAGATTACTGTTTCTCCATAACTAATAAATACGGAACCACCAGCTTGCCTAGCGATTTGTCCAGATTCTATTTTAAGCGGTCTTCCCGCTATATTCTTTTCTACTTTTATCATTTTCTTCTTTTTTTATCCTCTTATCGATAGTTTTTTAATTAATTCATCATAACTATCTAGTTTAGTTTTTCTTAAATATTTCAATAGCTTCTTTCGCTGTGACACTAACTTAACTAAACCATGTTTTGAATGAACATCTTTCTTGTGCATCTTTACATGCTCTGTCAATGATCTAATTCGATCAGTTAGAAGCGTAATTTGCGCTTCACTACTACCGACATTCTTTGCATCAAGACCCACGTCTTGAAGAAGTGTACTTGTTTCTTTACTATATTTCATATTTCTCCTTAAAAGTATCTATTAATTCAATACATACTTCTTTATCTTTTTCAATTTGTTTGATTAATAATTCTTTGCTATCAAACTTTTTTTCATCTCGAATTTTATCTAAAAACTCGATATAAAAATTCTTATCGTACAGACTGCCAAATTTATCAGATAAAATGTGAACTTCCATAACAAATTTTTTTTCATTAAAAGTTGGTCTGATACCAGCATTCATCATTCCAAAATAACATTCTCCGTCTAAGAAAACCCTAGTTAAATATACTCCAATGCTTGGAAGTAACTGATTTTCAAAAGTTGGAATAAAGTTTGCGGTTGGATAATTCATTGTTTTCCCGCGATTTGAACCAGAAACAACTCTTGCATTAAAACCATAAAATCTTCCTAAATAATCATATACCTTACTTGAGTTTCCATTTAAAATCAATGATCTAATTAAGCTGCTAGATATGGTACTACCCATATATTCTCTCATTACAGGCGCATGAAGTTCTATATTATAGTTACTGCAAAAAGTTTTTAAAAATTCAAAATCTCCTTCTTTTTTATGTCCAAAATAGTGATTTGTACCTACAGAAATTAACGTTGGATTAAATAAATCTTTTAAGACAGTATCTGCAAATATTTGAGCAGACATTAATGAAAACTCTTTGTCAAATGGTATTATTAACACAATATCTAAACCTATCTCTTTTAAAGTTTCCAGTTTTTCATCTAAACTTTGAAGATATATTGGATCTGGTTTATCAGAAAGCACATAAAAAGGATTGGGATTAAAGGTAATTAAACAGGATGGGATATTTCTTTTTTTACCTTCTTCAACAATATAAGACAACACATCATAATGACCTTTATGAATACCGTCGTAATTACCAATAGTTATAACTGAATTAGATAACTTTTTGAAATCTTCTAGTGATGTTATGATCTCCACTTGTCCTCAAATTTTTCTACTGTAACTGATTCATCCAATCTATATTTACCAACACTTAATCGTGTTAAGCTTATCAAATGACCTAAAGTACCTAAATATTCTGCTATATCCTCTGCTAATACCCTTATATAAGTTCCAGATGAACAATCAACAGTGATTTTTAAGGTATTTTCATCTAATGAATCAATTTTTAAGCTCTTGATAGTTATTAACTTTGGATTTGTTTTGATTTCAATATTTTTTCTTGCAAGCTTATAAAGTCGAACTCCATTAATTTTCCTAGCTGAGTACATAGGAGTTCTTTGTAGTAATTCTCCAACAAACTTTTTTTCGCAATCCATTAAATTCTGTTCCGAAATTTCACAAACTTCTCTTTCTTCAACAATGTTACCTGTTAAATCCATAGAATCCGTTTTTTCTCCTAATTTAATAATACCTTCATAAGTCTTATCAAATTGTATGATATTTGATAATTTTTTTGTCGATTCTCCAACACCTAACACTAATACTCCATCTGCAAACGGATCTAAAGTACCAGAGTGACCAACCTTTTCTTTGGTAATATTTCTTACTTTTTTAACAATTGAAAATGAAGACAAATCTTTTGGTTTATATATATTGTAAATCATGCTAAACTATTTTTTTTATTAGCTTATCAATTTTTTCAAATTGCTCAAATGAATCATCATAGAAAAATTTCAATGTTGGAGTAGATCTTAAATTTAAAGATGCTGACAAAAATTTTCTAAAAACCGGCACAAGCAAGTTCAGTTTATCATTAATAATTTCTATCTTTTTAGTAGGGTTTAAAACACTATAGTATAAATTTGCATGTTTTAAATCAGCTGTCATTTTAACTGAAGAAAAAGTTATAAAACCATATTTCCTTAAATCCATCTCTCTGGTTAAGATATCGTTGATGGTTTTTAAAACTTGTTGCGATACTCTCTCTGATCTTGAAAACGGTTTATTGTTCAACTGTCTGCTAATGTTCTCTTAATTTCATTTATTTTATATGCAACTATTCTGTCGCCTTCAAAATACTTTTTCACACCTTCAACGGAAATACCACATTCCATGCCTGAATCAACAGATGCTACATCGTCTTTAAAGCGCTTTAATGAGGTAATTGAACCTTTTGAAACAAGCTCTTCTTCCTCGCGAATAAGCCTAACAAAACAATCGCGAGTAATTTTACCAGATTCTACTTGAGATCCAGCGATAAAACCAATTTTTGGGATTTTAAATGACTCTTTAACAACTGCAACACCAATAACTTCTTCAACCATATCTGGCTTTAACAATCCTTCAACAGCCATCTTAACGTCTTCAACAATCTGATAAATAATACTATAAGCTCTAATTTCTACATTATTTTGACTAGCTAATAACTTGGTATTTGATGGAATTTGAACTCCAAAACCAATTATGATAGCTTGTGAAGCTTGTGCTAACAAAACATCAGATTCGGTAACATTACCAACCCCTTTATGAACAATATCTACACCAACTTCATCGTTATTGATTTTTTCTATGCTTTGTATTAAAGCTTCAATTGAACCATCAGAATCAGCTTTAATAATGATATTTAAATTATTTATATCACCTTCCTTAATCTGAGCTGATATACTGTCTAATGATGTTTTTTGAACCATCTGAAGATCAATTTCACGTTTAATTCTCTGGCGTTCATTAGCTATTTTCTTTAAATCTGATTCATTTTCAACTTCTGCAAAAATATCTCCAGCCTGAGGAACTTGATCAAAACCTAGAATTTGGACTGGATCTGATGGTCTAGCTTGAGTGATTCTTTCATTATTTTCATTCATAATTGCTCGAACCTTACCGGGGTGATTATTACAAATGAATGGTGTTCCAATGCTTAAAGTACCTTTTTGAATTAAGACAGTTGCAACAGGACCCAATCCTTTATCTAATCTTGAATCTATTACAATACCTTTACAGTCAATATCTTGATTTGCTTTCAAATCTAATACTTCGGCCTCAAGTAAAATTGCTTCCATTAAGTCATCTATACCTTCACCTGTTTGAGCAGACGTATGAACACATTGAATTTTACCTCCCCAGTCTTCCACTAAGACATTTTTTTCAGATAATTCTCTTTTAACGACATCAGGATTAGCGCCTTGCTTATCAATCTTGTTGATAGCTACAACAATTGGTACTTCCGCGGCTTTTGCATGATTAATAGCTTCAATTGTTTGGGGCATAACACTATCATCAGCAGCAACTACTAAAATAACAATATCTGTTGATTGAGCACCTCGTGCTCTCATAGCAGTAAAAGCTTCGTGCCCAGGAGTATCTAAAAAAGTGATTTTATTATCATTATGTAAAACCTGATAAGCTCCAACTCTTTGTGTAATTCCTCCTGATTCACCTGCTGCTACTTTTGTTTTTCTAATATAATCTAAAATAGATGTTTTACCATGGTCTACGTGTCCCATAATTGTTACAACCGGTGCTCTTTCTATCGCATTTGATAATTCTTCCTCTGAATGAGATGTTGTAAACAAGTCATCAATAACTTCTTCATATTTCCTCAATTCAATATCATATTCTCCAGCAATTAATTCTATGACATCCCATTCAAGTCTTTGATTTACAGTTGCTAAAATACCCATTTGTAAGCATTTACCAATTACTTCACTGGTTGATACGTCTAAAACTTTAGCTATTTCATCAATACTAGCATATTCAGCAAGCTCAATTGTTCTTTTTTGATCTCCATCTTTTAGCCCAACATCTTTTTTCGATTTCTTATATGATTTCTTCTTAGGACTTGCATCCATAGAAGCAAGGGTCTTCTTTAATCTTTTAACAGCAGAACTATCTTTTTTCAGCTCGTCTTTCTGTTTTTTTATCTGCTTTTTATTCTCTTTCTTTTCTGGTTCACGTAAAGAGATTTTTCTTAATTTTTTCTTTGATTTTTTCTCAAAAGTAGCCTCTGTTTTTCCTTCAGTCTTATTATTGTCTTTTTCATCATTAATCGGACCTTCAGCTTTTTTCTTGTCCGATTTACGTTGATCTTCAACAGACATAATTTTAAACTTTTTGACAGATTTAGTTTTCATCACAACTTTTGAGTCATGAATCTCTTTTCTAACCTGCTCTTTTCTGTCTCTTTCTGCTGATTGACGATCCTTTGCAAACTCTGTATAAACTATTTGTTGTGTTTTACCGTCAATTGGTGACATATGACTAGATACAGCAATATCTTTTGACTTTAAAAAGTCTAAGATATCAGTATGAGAGATATTTAGCTCTTTTGCTAACTGGAATATTCTTATTGAATCAGACATTAACTACTCTTCTTTTTCCTTCATATTTGAGTCAGAATCTTCTTCAGAATCAACAACTTCTTTATCCGGCAATTCTACTTCTTCAGCTGATTCTTCATCAGTTGATTCAACTTCTTCACTATCATTTTTAACTGCTTCAATATTTTGTTCTGCATCAGTTAAATCTAACTCAACACCCTCTTCAGTGCTTTCAACTACTTCTTCTACTTCTTCTTCTTTGTTATGCGTAATTTCAATAAATGAATTTACTGTATCACTTATTGAAGTTATCTCTTTATCATTAAGCGCTAGCTCTTCAGTGAGAACATATTTCTTTACGTTTAAATAATCTGCAACTGAAACAATATCTACTTTTGCAAGTTTATTACTCAACGTTTTTGTAATTCCATCTAATGATTCAAGAGTTGTTTTCTGATTTATAAGCACTTCATCATATTCAGATTTAGTGTAAGCATCAATTGTATATCCTGTTAGCTTTGAAGCAAGATTAATATTAACACCGCTTCTTCCAACAGCATTTTCAAGACCACCTTCATCAAATATTGCAACACAATATTTTCTTTCATCATCTATGTATAAATCAACTGGTTTTGCTGGGGAAAGAGCTCTGGTAACAAATACTTCAGATTTTTCTGAATAATTAACAATATCAATCTTTTCGTTGTTTAGCTCTCTAACAACAGATTGAATTCTACTTCCTCTCATACCAACACAAGCACCAACCGCATCAATTCGTTTATCAACAGAATGAACAATAATCTTGCTTCTCTCTCCTGGTTTTCTTGCAATTCCCTTAATTTCAATAATCCCATCTTCAATTTCAGGAACTTCCATTTCAAAAAGCTTGTATAGGAAAAGATCGTCACTTCTAGAGATTAAAATATCTGGACCTTTTGGTGTGACTTCCACTGATTTAACTAAAGCTCTGATTGTATCGCCTCTTCGAAATCTTTCAGAAAAAATTTGCTCATTCCTAGGCATTCTTAATTCTGTTTGCTCAATATTTACAAAAGTATTTTCTCGATGCACCTGATGAACAGTCCCGATAATAACTTCTCCTATCCTTTGAACATAATCCTCGTAAATATATTGTTGCTGAACTTCTCTTGTTCTTTTATTTAGAAATTGTCTAGCATTTGCAACCAACCTTCTACCGAATCGTGCAGGATCAATCACCTCAACAAAAGTATCTCCTAACTTTAATTCGCCAGCTAAATCTGGCTCTAGCTCTACAGCTCTTTCTAAGGTAATATCGAAGTGATCATCATCAACCTCTTCTACAATTGTTTTTTCAACATATATCTCAATTTCACCTTTATCAAGATTAACAATGACACTACAATTATCAGATTCACCAGTTTCTTTCTCAATAATGAATAAGAATAATTGTTCAATTATTGTGCCAAGCTCTGAACGCTCGATATTCTTTTCTCTTGCTAATTCAATGAAAATTTCAATTAAATCTCTATTAATCATAATAACCCTTCAATTTTTTCATTATAACAAAAATGGGCCGTAGCCCATTTAATTCATTCGAATATATTTAATTAATATCGTATTAACAAGTAACTTAGTTAATACTTAATACGTATCCATAAACTTCTTCAAAAAGTTGATTATATGCCGGATTATCGGAATCTAATGACTCAAGAAGCATTATTGATTGATCAGACTGACCATTTTGAGCTAGTTTTTTAGCTTTAAGAATACTGATATATTTAATTTCATTTTCAGAATCAGTAAACTTCATTGCCTTGTCAAACATTTTTGTGTCGTTTTCTAACTCTGCAAGCATGATATATCCTTCTTTTTTAAGATTATCATACTTTATTTTAGAAACGCTTTCAGATAAATAAACAAGGGCTTTATCATTATTTCCATTAATAAATGCGGTTCTTCCAAGATAAAACTTAGCTTGATGGGCAGCTATAGTACCAGAAAAGCTATCAACAACAGCCTCTAGTTGTAAAACAGCATTATCAAAATCTCCTTTTTCAAAGTAAATCATCGCATTGCTAAGCGCTGCATCTGAAGCAGATGTTTTCGGATCATCATTTAGAGAAAAAGCTTGAAAAGTGACTAGAAATACAATTAAAGCTAAAATAATAGGATTTAATATGAAATTTTCTATCGGTGTATAGTTCGATCTGTCCTTATAGCTCACCTTAATTGGTGTTAAAATAAAATTTTGAAATTTATCTATCATTGTATTATTTCCAGTAATTAAACAGTTTGTAAAGTTTAGGTCTAAATTTATTTGATAATTTAGCACTTGAAACCTTTTTATTTTCATCTTTTCTTATTTTTTTTTGTGTCTCTATATCCAATTGTAAAAATTCATTACAGGCGTTTGAACAACAATCATTATATTTTTCAGCACATTTATCACATTGAATGAACAATAAATGACATGCATCATTTTTACAATTCTTGTGATCATCCGATGGTGTCTTACATTGATGACATTTACCAATAATGTCATTAGTTACACGTTCTCCCATTCTATCATCAAACACGAAATTCTTACCAATAAATTTAGATTTTAAATTATTTCGCTTCATATCGTGAGCATATTGAATGATTCCACCTTCAAGTTGATAAACTTCTTTAAAACCTTTTTTAATGAGATACGAGCTAGCTTTTTCGCAGCGAATACCTCCTGTGCAGTATAGATGTACTTTTTTATCTTCTTTTCCTTCTAAAACTTTAGCAACCGTGGGTAATAATTCTTTTGAATAATGCGCATCAGGAATAACAGCATTTTTAAATCTACCCACTTCGCTTTCATAGTAATTTCTCATATCAACAACAATTGAATCCTTTTCTTTAATAGAACGATTAAAATCAACTGGTTTTAAATGCACTCCTGTCTTATTCATATCATAGGATTCTTTGGGTACTTTATAGGCAACAATCTCATCACGAACTAAAATTTTTAATTTTAAGAAAGAGATGCCCTCTTCAACAGCATGTTTAAATTTGATATCATTAAAAACATCAAATGAATGTATATAAAATTTAAAATCTTCTTTGTTATGCTCTGGAATGCTTATTTGCGCATTGATTCCTTCTTTTGAAACATAAATTCTGCCAAGAATATTTAGATTCTTAAGGTCAAAATATAATTTATCACGAAAATATTCAGGATTATCTATTGTAACGTATTTGTAAAAAGAACAAGTAATTCTTTCAAATTGTTCTCTTTCTAAGCTTTTTTTAAGCTCTACTTTAGACTTTTTATTGTACATAATAGAATGTTAATAGAAAAAGAGCCTATTAACAATAAATAATAGGCTCTTTATAAATTTAGAAAAAAGCAATATTAATCAACAGTTGTACTTAATTCAGGTCTAAATCTCCAAGTTTCACTCCAAATCCAATTCCAACCTCCTCTTACTTTTGAGTCTAAATCTGGATCTTCCTCATACATTTTTTGAAGTGTTTCTTGAAATTCTAATTGATGTGGCCCTAACATTTCTGACATTGTCATGTGAGGTGTTGAATATGAATACACTGAAACGTTTCCACCCAAAGTTTTTGTCATTGCGATCCAAGGTCTAGTGCTATCGCTTTGCTTCGCTAACTCATTAAATTTTCCAAAGACACTCTCTGTGTTAGCAGTTCCACCTTGTTGAACGCCATAATAATAAACAGTAATAAAATTAGGAGGTCCTTGATTATTGACATTTGCTCCATCAACAGTCGGCATGTTTCTACTTAAATCAGGACGTAGTGTCCAGAACTCTGTACCACCAACTTGCTCAATCATTGATCCCCATTTATCGTAAGGTACTGGATCATGATTTGACATAGCGTCAAAAACATCATCTACCATATCCAAAGGAGTAGGCCATTGTGCAGCAGCTACCCTAACGTATTTACCAGCATTTGGACCGTTGACAATTGAAAATGTGTTTACTGCTCCTAGTCCAGTATGAGCTTTATTGTGTTGAATCATAGCTTTTTCAAAATCAGCTACTCTTACTCCATCTTTAGCTCCGACATAACTTTGAATATGTAATACTTGACCAAAAGCAAAGGAAATAAAGATAAGTGATAGTAATAATTTTTTCATAATTACCTCATATTTGTTAATAATATATAATGTTAATTATTTTTTATCAAAGATGTAATAGTTAACTAAAGATTTAACTTGTTTCAAGGCTGCATGCGGAGCACCCCCGTCTTGTGCAATTCCTAAAATAACGACATATGGCTGCTCTTTTACATTAGTAAAACTATAAAACATCGATGAAATCGATAAAACTAATAATAACCTAACCGCCAAGTTGAAGTTCATCATCGGATGACGTTACAGGTATATTTGGCGAATTGTACATTGCTTCAATTTCGGCTTTATGTTTTTCAATGACCACTTTTCTCTTAATAGACATCTTTGGAGTTAATTCTCCTCTGTCAACGGTCCATTCATCTGCAATTAAAGTGAATTTTCTTACTGATTCATATCTTGAAAAGTTGGTCATCGTATCCTTAACGATGGCATCAAATAAGTCATATGCAAGTTCATGCGAACATAAAGCGTTATAATCTAAGCCTGATAATCCTTTTTCTTTCGCCCACGATAAAAGATTTTCTTTATTTGGAACTATTAATGCTGAAATGAAATTTCTATCATCTCCAACAACATTACATTGTTCTATATATTTATTTGAGGTAAGCGAAACCTCCATTGGTTGAGGAGCGACATTTTTTCCTCCTGAAGTTACAATCAAGCTCTTTTTTCTATCAGTGATGCGTAATAACCCATCTTCATCAAATTCACCGATATCACCTGAGTGAAACCACCCATCAATAATTGATTCATTGGTTGCTTCTTCATTTTTGTAATATCCTTGCATTACATTATGACCTCTACAAACAATTTCTCCATCTGATTGAATTTTAACCTCAACTCCTGGTATTGCTTTTCCAACAGTTCCAAATTTAAAGAAATCTGGACGACCTATTGTCATTACAGGACTAGTTTCTGTTAGTCCATAACCTTCAATTATAGAGATACCAATTCCACAAAAGAATGAGCCAACTTCTTTAGACAATGCAGATCCACCAGAAGAACATGATCTAACCTTGCCGCCTAATGCAGCTCTAAACTTATTGAGAACTAGCTTATCAGCTATTTTATATTTTTGAGCAAGAAAAAATGGTAAGTCTTGATTTTTTGTACGATAAGGTACAGTTTGCAAACCTACAGATATAGACCAATCAGCAAGCTTCTTTTTAATACCAGACATTGAAGCAACTTTATCTAAAATTTTAGCATGAATTTTTTCAAAAATTCTTGGAACTGCAGTTAAAAATGTTGGTCGAACTTCTCTAATATTTTCAAAAAGAATTTCAGGAGTAAAATTCATTTCAGCGTAGTAAATAGATATTCCTTGACTAAATATTGAATAATGTCCACCAACTCTTTCAAAACTATGACTTATTGGAAGAAATGATACAAATCGCTCTATACCATCCTTAGGTTTTAGTTCAGGATTAAGCTCCATAGCGTCTTTAATTATCGGATCTATAGAAAGTAAATTATTACAAATATTTGCATGGCTAAGCATAACACCTTTAGGATGACCTGTTGTTCCGCTTGTATAAATAAGAGTTAATAAATCATTTTCCTGAACAGTTGCAGAAAGTGAACGAATATCATGTACTTGATTTTTCATATTAAATACATCACCAAAATTGATAACATTCTCTTTGTTGCCACTATATTCGTCATCCATAATAATAATGGTATTTAAATTTGAATTAGCATCATCTATCAAGGAATAGACTTTATCTAATTGGACCTCATCTTGTACAATTGCTATTTTACTTTCTGAATGTTCAACAACATATTGAGATTGCGTTGGAATAAGCGTTGGGTAAACTGGAACAGATACAGCTCTAATATGAGCAATTGCGTAGTCAGATATTGCCCATTTACGAGAATTTGCACCAATGATAGCAACTTTATCATTATCATTGATTCCTAAATTTTTTAATCCATTTGCAAAATCCTCAACCATCACTTGAAGATCAGCTAACTCTACTCCTTCCCAACCATTTTCAGTTTTTGTATAGAAAGTTTTTAAGGTTGGTCTTTCGCTTACTAAATGTTGAAACATTTGTGGTACTGTTTTAAATGACACAATTTACTCCTTTTAATATTGGTTATTGACAAACTACATACTTTATCTGAAATTTGTCAACATCTTTGCCGGGGTGGCGGAATT
Source organism: Fidelibacterota bacterium (assembly GCA_016777965.1). GTDB lineage: Bacteria > Fidelibacterota > Marinisomatia > Marinisomatales > Marinisomataceae > Marinisoma. The sequence continues at coordinate 53,182 of JADHQL010000001.1, forward strand.
GGTAGACGCGCTGGTCTCAAACACCAGTGAGGGCAATCTCATGTCGGTTCGAGCCCGACCCTCGGTACAAAAAAAAGGGCTTAAAAAAGCCCTTTTTTTTAAACTAATTAAACTTAATTCTCTTCTTCTGGGGGAAAGACTTCATCGTTAAGTGTTTTTAACTGCTTCTTGATATCTGATAAGTCTCTTCTAGTTCTACGCTTTTCTGAATCAAAGTTATCTTCTAACCCTTCAAGATCACGTTGAACATTTTGAATTCTTTTTGTTAAATCTCTATCAACTCGTTTAATCTCGTACGCTAGGTCATCAATTAAATTTCCTAGAGAGTCGGCCTTAGCATAAATTAATTTTGTATTTGCTAAAATCATATCTTGACCTCTTTTAATCTCTTTACCCTGGCCAATGTTTTCTAACTGAACAGCTTTAACTCTTTGTTTAAATTCTTTATTAACCATATCTACATGTTCTGCTTGCTCACCTCTTAATTGAGCCATTTCATCCATAGCTGATCCATATTGCATTAATGAAAAACCAACTGCTAAAGTTAGAGCAAGAACAACAACACTTAAAATCTTTTCAGTACTAGATAACATAATAAATACCTCACTTTTTTTTTAGTCCACAGAAACTAATGAATGAAAATTCAATATGAAAACATTTTTTTTATTTAGGAATATTTCCAATTCTGGAAAGTCTAGGTAAATAATTTTCTAAGTCTAATGAAAACCAAGTAATAACTGGTTGTCCAAGAATATGACTCTTGGGAACAAAACCCCAAAATCTTGAATCTTCACTATTATCCCTATTATCTCCCATCGTCCAATAATAATCTTGTTTTAAAGAATATGTATCAATCTCGCTGATATCTTTATCATTTATTTTTAAATATTTTAAATATTCTTTTTTCATTACTGACATCCATGGATTAATTAATGAAGCATTAGGTTGCGGAACATAATTATCAAATACTTTCCTATCACCCGTTCTTCTATATAGGTCATACGGATCTTCGTTGGTAAAGGTTAGCTTTTGATCGTTAAATACCAATTCAACTTTATTTCCTTCAAATAATAGTAAAGGGATAATTAGCTCCCAATTCATATCTTCGTTAATTTTATATGAATCACCTTTTTTAGGAATTCTAAGATCTTTCATATTATCTTTATTTCCAAGATTCATAAATATACTGTCATCAATATAGGATTCGGATGATGGTTCTTGCGATAAAAATTGACCACCTTCAGGCAATAGATACTCTATATCATTAACAAATACTTTTCGATTTTCAATTCTAACATTATCACCAGGTAAACCGATACATCTTTTTACATATTTATATACATTATCTCGGGGATATTCGAAAACTACTACATCTCCTCTTTCTACATCTTTGAATGCAGGAAATCTATAATCTGGAAGAAATGTAGGAATACTTACAGCTGTAAATGGAACCCAAATTTTTTGAGGAACTTTCATACCATAGATATATCTACTTCCAACAAGCATGTCTCCTCTTAATATATTCTTTTCCATACTTCCTGTTGGTACAATATAAAGCTCTACAACTGTTTCTTTTAGGAAAAGGATGGCCAAAATTAAAACAGAAAGTGATTTTATTTCTTTAATGAAGTTTTGCATTATTTAATATTGGATGATATCGGCTTAAAGGTTATTCTGTGTATTGGTGTATATGAGTATTTGTCCAATGCTTCCAAGTGTTTTTTTGTTCCATATCCGCTATTTGAAATAAAATCATAGTCTGGATAAATATAATGAAATGATCGCATTATTTCATCTCTTGTTACTTTTGCTATAATTGAAGCAGCCATAATTTGCTGATATTTTTGATCGCCTTTTATAATACCTTCATTTTCAATTTGAATGTCTAATGAAAATCCATCAACTAAAACTTTATCTGGCCTTACTTTTAATGAGCTTATTGCATCTTTCATAGCATCTTCAGATGCTACTTTAATATTGTGCTTGTCAATATAATCATTCCATTTAACTCCAACTGCAATTGAACTAGCATTTTCTAAAATCTCGCTATATAAAACTTCTCTTTTCTTTTTTGACAATTTCTTTGAATCGTTAAGAGAATCAATAGAATTATTTAGAATTACTGCTGCAGCTACCACTGGACCAGCTAAACAGCCTCTACCCACTTCATCAACGCCCGCAATAATCATTTTTTAAATTAATAATAAAAAATCAATGTACATCTTTTAAAAAAATAATTAATATTTATGTGTCCATGTCAAAAACTCTATATACGCTTCTAGTTTTTTCAATTATAGGAATTTTACTATTGATTCCAGGATATGGAGTTCACTTTTTTGAACAAATTTGGAGTTTTCCAGGAAATCTTTTTTCAGATGATTTCAAACAAGCATTTCCCTTAGCTACCATACCCCTAATGGTTATTTCTTTATTGGGAACTGGTATGTACATGACTTTTAAACTAGGATTTCCACAATTAACTCGCATTTTACACGGTATTAAAGTTACCAGAGGTGACTACGATAGCACGGAAGACGAAGGAGATTTAAACCATTTTAAAGCACTTTCAACTGCTTTAGCAGCTACTGTGGGTATTGGAAATATTGCTGGAGTAGCTATTGCAATTCAAATTGGTGGTCCCGGCGCATTATTTTGGATGTGGATTACAGCTTTTTTTGGAACTGCTTTAAAGTATGCTGAATGTGCTCTCGCTGTTGAATACAGAGAAACAGACTCTCAAGGAAATACTGCAGGAGGACCAATGTATACTATAGAAAACGGTTTAGGTCTTAATTGGAGATGGCTAGCAGTAGTATTTGCATGTTTTACAATCATTTGCTCCTTCTTTACAGGAAATGCTATTCAATCAAACACCCTAACACAGCAGCTATACAGTCAATTAGCTTCTATTTTTGGAACTGATAATTTTTTGATGTCTACAAAAGAAGTTGCTTTATTAGGTGACGTTTCAAGTATATCTATAATGCATGTGGCAATAGGTTTAATTTGTGCTGCAATTGTGGGGTCAGTTATTTTAGGCGGTATTAAAAGAATAGGTGATGTTACAAGTTTTCTTGTACCTATAATGGCTGCTATTTATGTTTTTTGTGCATTATTTATAGTGATTACAAACTTCGATCAAGTTGGTAATTCTTTTAATACCATTTTTACAATGGCTTTTAATCCACCATCCTTATTAGTTCCTGCTACAGGCGTTGCTTCAGGAGCATTTATAGCATTTTTAAATACAATGTTAATGGGTGTTAAAAGAGGTTTATTTTCAAGTGAATCAGGTCAAGGTTCAGCTGCTATTGCTCATTCAACAGCAAAAACACCGTATTCCACCAGAGAAGGTGTTGTTGCTTTATTAGAGCCATATATTGATACTATCATAATTTGCACCTTAACTGGTTTAGTAATTATGGTTACTGGTTCATGGAAATTGACTGAGTTTTATTCCCTAAGAATTGATTCATCAATTGTTGAATTAAAAGAAGGTGTATTACTTACAAGTTATGCTTTTTCACAAGGAATTCCTTTTGGTAGTGAAATGGTTACCATTGCTGTAGTTCTCTTTGCTCTTTCAACTGCCATCAGTTGGTCATTTTACGGAGATAGAGCCACTGAGTACTTGTTTGGATCTAGTTATATTTCATATTATAGATATATTTATGTTATAATGGTTTTTCTTGGCTCAATGTTAACTTTAAATCAAGTTTGGAATCTTGGTGATGCTGCCCTTGCTTTTATGACTTTTCCTAACCTTATTGCGATTATTCTTTTAAGTACGAAATTAAAAGATATTTCCTCTAAATACTTTGAAAAGTACTAATCACATTCTTGATACTGCATTAGAAATTTCAGATCAAGCTGCTGAACTGATTCGTTTATCTTCTCAAAAAATTAAATCTTATAAGTCCAAAGGTGAAATTTCAAATCTTGTAACTCAAACTGATGTTGAAGCTGATAAACTAATCACCAAAAAAGTTAAAGAATCCTTTCCTGAACATAATATTGTCTCAGAAGAATTAGGATCAAATAAATTGAGTTCAGATTATACATGGTACATTGACCCAATTGATGGTACCAATAATTTTGTACATAATTATCCTTCTTTTGCTGTTTCTATAGGCGTTTTCTTTAAAAACAAACCGCTGGTTGGGGTTGTTTATGATATCCCTAACAACGAAAAGTTTTTTGCCTCTAAAGATGGTGGTTCTTTTAGCAATGATTCTCCAATCTCTGTTTCAAATAGAGAACATTTTAATGAAGGGTTATATGTTACTGGTTTTATACCATACGATGAAAATTATATTGATAAAAATTTGCAAGTTATAAAGAATATAAATCTTAATTCACATGGTGTTAGAAGATTGGGGGCAGCTTCCTTAGATATGTGTCATGTAGCAAAAGGTATTGTTGAAGGATTTTGGGAATATAATTTACAACCTTGGGATACAGCAGCCGGCAATATCATCATTTCGGAGGCAGGTGGATTTGTTTCAAATGAAAACGGAAATCAATATAATTTTGATAAATGTATTGTTGCTTCTAATAAAAAAGTGCACAAAGAATTTTTAAAAATTATTAAAGAATCTTAATTCAGCTCTAAATAATCTTTAACATCAGATAATACGCTCTCCATAAGCTTATCATCAGTTTCTAGTAGAATTTTAACTTTTTCACGGCCTTGAGCAATCTTATCACCTTTGTATGAGAACCAAGAGCCCATTTTTTCAACTACGCCCCCCTGTAAAGCTAAATCCAGTAAATCTCCAGCATATGAGATTCCTTTACCATACATGATATCAAACTCAGTCATTTTAAAAGGTGAAGCTACTTTATTTTTTACCACTTTCACTCTGGTTCTATTTCCAGTCATGTCAGTTCCTTCTTTAATAGCAGCTATTCTTCTAATATCCAATCTTACTGATGAATAAAATTTTAACGCTCTACCACCAGGAGTTGTTTCTGGGCTACCGAACATTACACCAATTTTTTCTCTGATTTGATTAATAAAAACTACACATGTTCTAGATTTGTTAATTGGACCAGAAAGCTTTCTTAAAGCTTGTGACATCAATCTTGCCTGTAAGCCAACTGTAACATCACCAATCTGTCCGTCAAGCTCAGCTTTAGGTACTAATGCTGCAACAGAGTCAATAACAATTACATCCAAAGCAGCTGTTTCTAGCAACTTTTGAAGAATATCAAGTGCTTGCTCTCCAGAATCTGGTTGTGAAACCAATAAGTCGTCTGCGTTACATCCAAGATTTTTGGCATATTCTGGATCTAATGCATTTTCAGCGTCAATAAATGCTGCTTTTCCGCCATTTTTTTGACACTCAGCAACAATATGCAAAGCTAAAGTGGTTTTTCCTGATGATTCAGGTCCAAATACTTCAACAATTCTTCCTTTTGGTACACCTCCAACTCCTAAAGCCACATCCAGTGAAAGACATCCAGTTGAAATAGCTTCTACATCAAGACTGGCAGTTCCACCCAATCTCATTATGGATCCATCTCCATACTCTTTATTAATATCTAATTGAACTGCTTCTAACACTTTATCTACATTTTTTGCCATTACAACTTTCCTTTAATATTTATGAATTTCTTAAAATTTTTCGTATTTCATTAAGACACAAGGTAACAGTTAATTCACGATTTGTGATTCTGTCAGGTGTTAAATTATACCTCTTAATATATAAATTATTTTTATAAAATATTCCAACAAATACTAATCCAACTGGTTTTTTTTCTGTTCCGCCATCTGGACCAGCTATTCCAGTTATCCCGATTCCTATATCTGTATTATTTTTTTGAGCAATATTTTTTGCTAAAGACTCAGCAACCTCCTCACTTACCGCGCCATACCTTTCAATTAAATCCTTATCTATACCAATGTCGTTAATTTTTAACTCATTACTATAACAGACACTTCCACCTTTAAAATATTGAGAGCTTCCAGGAACATCTGTTAATCTTGATGCTAGTAAACCTGAAGTGCATGATTCTGCGGTACTTACTGTGAGATTATTTTGAATAAGCAGATCAGCTATTACTTGTTCTAACTTATCGTTATCATAACCATATACATATTTTTTTATTCTTGGAACTATTGCATTAACTAAATCTTCAACTAATTGACTATCTGATGATGTGAGTCGTATATCAACGCCTAACATTTTATGAGGCAAGAATGCAATATCAAATTTTTCCTTATTGGCATCAATGATATCTGTAATTTTTTCTTGAAGAATAGACTCAGGAACCCCTGTTGTTCTAATACTTTTACAAACCACTTTTTTCTTTAATGATTTTTCAATTTCTGGCAATACATAATTTGTAAACATAGATTTCATTTCTTTGGGAACTCCTGGAAGTGCAAAAAAATTGATTCTATTTTTATCTCCTGAAATTAAACCCTTAACACTTCTTAAAACTGAATCATGTTTTTTAGTGTAATGTAACCCTCTTGCAGTACCAACTAAGTTTGGAATCATTATTCCTTTTTTAGATTTAAATGCTTGATTTTTATTAAGATTGGGCATTTTGAAGTTTAATCTTTTAAATCTTTCCGATAAAATTTGCCAGTACTCTTTATCAAAAGAGTGCGAATCATCAAAATACTCAAGAAATGCTGCCACTGTAATGTCATCTACAGTTGGTCCTAGGCCTCCTGTAACAATAATTTGGTCGCACTCCCATTCTTTGCACTGATATTCTAATGTGTCACAAATTTTGCCAATATCATCTGGTATAGTATGATGAACATTAACTTTAATTCCTGAAGAAAGTAGTTGTTGACCTATCCAAGCAGCATTACGATCTACGGTAAAGCCACTTAATAACTCATTTCCAATTGTTATAATTCCAACTCTCATTGCATGATCCATAAGTTAACACTTAAAAAAATTATTACAAGAATTATGGACAAAAGTGCGGCCATAATATCATCACCTATAACCTTATTGTATGCTTTTTCTTTTGGATTATTTTCAACCCATCCAACTGGACCAATTTTAGAAATATCAAAAAATCTAAAGACTATAAATGTTAATATGAAAAGCTCACTTGTTGCGGAAAGAGTTTCTATAAGATTAAACGAAAGCTGATCAAGAATGCTTGTGAAAATATAGACTCCAGAAATAGCAATACCCATTCCTATAACCTCATCTAAAACATATTCTTTTGGATCTTCAGATTCAACAAGAGCGGAAAGCTTTGTGTAAGCATTTGGACCGATAATTAAAGTAAAAAATGCTAGAAATGAAGCTGTTTCTGCGTTTTGTTCATATAATGCAATAAGTAAAACTATAAGGGAAGCCCAAGTACCACCTCCGGGAATTTTTCCAATGCCAAATAAGGTGGCAAGCTGAACATTAAATCCTTTACTAAAATCCATTTTTAACAAAATAATGAATTCCGGTTGCCGCAGCATAGATTGCATTAATATTGACAATTAAATCAACTATCAATTGTGATGGATTTACAAGCAATATTATTAGAACCATACCGTGTTGAAATACTGTTTTTAGCTTTCCAAATTTTGATGTTTCAAGAGGTTTATTTTTCGCAATCAGATAGTTTCTATATATAGTTATAATTATATCTCTACCTATTACAATTATGTAAGGCCAAAGCTGTATTGTATCTAAAACTAATAACGCTGATAATACTCCTATCATTAAAACTTTATCAGCTAATGGATCCATATAGTTACCATGACCTGAAACCAAATCATATTTTCTAGCAATTTTACCATCAGCAACATCGCTAAAACTGCAATATGCAAAAATTATACCTGCATAAAGAAAATTGTCATTTACAATTAAATAAATGATTAATGGAGTAAGCAGAATTCTAGAATAAGTAAGAAAATTTAGAAAAAATTTCAACTTAATTTTACCCTTCCTGAAATGGCAGAAGAAATAGTTTTGTCGTCAATATATTCCAAATTACTACCAACCGGCAAACCAACAGCAAGGCGTGATAGTTCAATGTTCTTATCTTTTAAAATTTTTTCAAGATAAAGCGCAGTGGCATTTCCAGAAGTGCTAGGATTGGTTGCAATAATAACTTCTTTTAATCCTGAATTAATTCTTTTTAAAAGCTTGTCAAAAGATAGATCTGACGGACCAATACCATCTAATGGGGAAATAGCTCCGCCAAGTACATGATACAACCCATCAAAACTATTGGTGTTTTCAATTTTAATAACATCTTCCATATTTTCAACTACACACAAAATTTCAGAATTTCTAGACTCACTGCTCAATGGAGATTCTTCGCCTTTAAGCAACAACATTCCTGTATCCGGACAAATATCAAGCTTTTCATCAACCTCTTTTAAGGCACTAATCAAATTCTTGCCTAATGACTTTTCGGACTTTACTATGAAATATGCTATTCTTTCTGCTCCTTTTCTTCCAACTCCAGGAAACTTCGTCAAAGACTCAATTAATATTTCAATATATTTAGTAGCATTTGCCATTAAAATCCTGGTAATCCATCAGTTAAACCACCAGTTACAGCTTTTAATTTCTTAGCTGATGTATCTTTAGCATCTTCAAGTGCCTTATTAACAGCAACCTTTATTGCATTTTCAATTACATAGGCTTCGCTACTTAAAAGCGTTTCATCTATTTCTACATTTTGAGTTTTCATATCTGCTGTCATCGTAACCTTACATGCACCATTAGCAGATACTCCCTCTACCTGAATACTCTCCAACTCTTTCTTAATTTTCTTCATTTGAGATTTCATATTTTGCGCTTGTTTAAGCATTTCTTTCATATTTCCAAACATTATAACATATCCTTTCCATCAAATAGAGATACAATATCATCTTCATTAACTTTTTCATCTTTTTTATCTTCAATTTTTACAACCTCAGTATCAACAATCAAACTAACATTAACATTGGAACCATACTTTTCATCAATAATTAACTTTACAAGCTCCAAGCCTTCCTTTAATAGCTTTTGATTAAATTCTGAACTATCATAAGAAATCACCTCAAGATTACTACCTTTTAAGTTTCCAAGAATGCATCCAGATAACTGCGCTCCGATTGATCCTCTTTTTTTTGAAACTTCTTTAACAATTTGATTCCAATTATTTTTCAACAATTCTTCACTTAAATCTATTTTTTTCTCTTTTTTTGTAGAGGTTGCATCAGGGGTATTATTTACTGTTTTTTCTTTTAGAGTTTCTACCTGCTGTTGCTGAATAATTTCTTTTTTTAAAAATTCTTCAATATCAACGCTTGAATCAAACTCTAAGAGCTTGATTAAGTTCATTTCTAATAACAAATATTGATCAGAGTATTGTCGTATTGAAGCATAAAGTGTTGATAGATTATTAGACAGTCTAATTATATCTTTGTGACTCCAATTGTAACTTAATTGATTATATTTTTTAGAAAGTTCAGAATCTACGCCAGCAAGCTTTAATCCGTTTTTAAAATTCAAAACTGATAGATTTCTGAAATGCAAAATTAAATCTTTTAATAAATCTTCAACTATATAACCTTTATTCCTAATAACCTCTAAATCAGCAAGAAGCTTATCTCCATCTCTATCATGTAAAGCATCAGAGATACTAAACAAAATTTCATAAGGAACTACTCCAAGTAAATCCTGTACTATATCAAAAGTGATGTCATTTCCTAGCACAAGGACTTGATCTAAGTAACTTAATGCATCTCGCATACTTCCTTCTGATTTTGAAGCAATCATTGATAATGACTTTTCATCAATTGACTGGTTTTCACTTTTCGCAATATATTTTAATCTTTCACTTATTGTTTTGTTTGAAAGTGGTAAAAAATCAAATCTTTGACATCTTGAAATAATCGTTTGTGGAACTTTATGTATATCTGTAGTTGCCAGAATAAATTTTACATGATGAGGAGGTTCTTCCAATGTCTTTAATAAAGCATTAAATGCCTGCGTAGTAAGCATATGAACCTCATCAATGATGATAACCTTAAACTTTCCAGAAACAGGCATAAATTTGATATTTTCTCGCAATTCACGCATTTCGTCAATTCCTCTATTGGAGGCTCCATCAATCTCAATCACATCCATAGATTTTCCATCAATAATATCCAAAACTGATTCAGATTTTAAATCATATTCTGTAGTTGGTGTATCTGCACCATTTAAAGACATAGCTACTAGACGAGCTGTTGTTGTTTTACCTACTCCTCTTGGTCCAGCAAATAAAAATGCTTGGGCGATACGATTTTTTTCAAAAGCCTTTTGGAGTGTAGTGGTAATATGCTCTTGACCAACAACATCTTTGAATTGTTTTGGACGCCATTTAAGAGCTAAAACTTGGTAATTTTCTGACAATTTATTTCCTTTATTTTTAGAATTTAATCAAACATATTAAAAGAGCGTAGAAATATAAAAAAACTCTACGCTCTTTTTTAATAAGTTAAACTGTATCTATTTAGCATATGATTGAGCTGTGGATGAATCAAACTCAAAACATACAGCCTCCTCATCACCATTAACCTGTGCAGTATGGCCTGGAAGAATTTGATATGCATCTCCAGCTTCAAATGTCTCTTCTGAATTATCGTCACCAAAAATAGTCAAACTTCCTTTAATAACGAGCCCTAAATGAGGTGCTTGACAAGTTTTAGTACCTGCTATTGGACCTACACTTTCTGTCCATTTCCATCCAGGTTGCAAAGTAAATCTTCCTACTGTTCCAGCAGGAAAATTTAACAACTCAATCCTTGCTTTATCTGGCTCTCTTAATTCATCAAACTCATTAAAGTTTTTCTTATTTACTATTGCCATTTTTCTCTCCTTTATTATTATAAAATTAATTTAAGACTATCAACTTTTGACTCACTAGCTTTTAATCCCATCTTTGCAGATTGTTCAAAGTATTTTAACGCCATAGCGTTATCATTAACTTCTAAATAATAATCTCCTAAAGAATCATAGGGATTAGCCTTTCCGCCCTGTCTTCTAACTTGCTCTTGAAAAATTTCTTTAGCTAAGTCCATCTCATCTTTTTGCATGTAAGCATAACCCATAATATTTAATGCTGGCGTAAAGTTAGGATTCATTGCGTACAATTCCTTTCCTCTGCGCAATATCATGTCAGGTCCAATATCACTGATTGTTGCAAATATAGATTCCATTCTTAAAAATGAATCATCAGGATATTTAATAACCAATCTTTCAACTACTTTATCAAAAGAATTGGTTCCAAGCTGATTATCATTATACAATGTTAAGATCATTTTTTTCTCTTCTGCAGAAGCATTAATTGACATGCTTACTGCTATATCTAAGTCTTCAGTACCAGCACTTTGATTCTGCATGAAAAAATGTGTTCTTGCACGCATAGCATAAGCAATAGCAAAGCTTTCATCCATTTCAATAGCTGCTGAAAATGAATTGTTAGCTTTTTCCCATTCTAAATTGTAAAACTGCCACATTCCCTGATTAAACAGATTTTTAGCATCTTGTTTTTCGCTAGTCCACTTAATTAGTCCGGTATCCTCTACTGATATTCTTTGTTGGTACTTAGCGACTGCAATATTTCTTGTAGCCCATTCAAATTCAGGATCAATTTCAAATGCTAATTGATAGTTTTCTATAGCTTTGTCAAAATCACCTTTATTTAAATAAAATTCTGCTAAGGAATCGTATGCATTAGCTTCGTTTGGATTTAACTCTATATATTTTTCAATATATCCTAATGCTTTTTCGTATAGTTCATCATCTTTGTCATTTCCAGGTGCATTATAATTTCTAATATATGAGTAAGCTAATAAATTATATAAATGACCTTTGTTTAATCTAGATGCCGCTTCTTCTAAAAGTCCAACGCCATAATCAGGAAACTCGTTAGATGCTTGAAATCTGTATGCTCCCGCAGCTAGAAAGTTATCACCTTTATATTTTTTATATAAATCTGGATATGCATCAAATCTTCCGCCTTCACCGTTAATCCAATTAACAGCTGCTTCCATCAACTTTGTTTCTGGATGCCCTTTTTTTGCTAAATCTAAAGCAGTTTCAAGATACTCTCTTCTTAGAACTCTATCTTGCTCTGCATTACCTAAATTCAAATAGCATGAAGCACAATTTGAATCTTTTTTTATACCCTCTAAAAACAATGCTCTTGCTTCAGCAAAGCGAACATGATGCATTGCTTCTAATCCGTTCATTAATTCATTTGAAGCTTGGCCAGCTTGTCTTGGCATTTCGCCAGAGTTAGACTGACAACTAATTGCTAAAAATGAAAATAATATTAATATTCTTTTCATTATTTCCTCCTATTATCTTGTATAAACAAATGTTGAATCATCTGACAAAGATGAATCAAATTTGTAATTTTCTAAGTCAAAGTCTTTTAAATCTTTATTTCTTGTGATTTTATTGTTAATTATAAATTTTGCTAATAAACCCCGAGCTTTCTTAGCATTAAACGAAATAAATTTAAGCTCACCATCTCGATATTCTTTAAATACTGTATTTAGAATGTTGCTATCAAGATTCTTTTGATCGATGACATTAAAATATTCATTTGAGGAGCAATTAATAATGGTCTTATTTTCATGTTTTTTAATGTTTTTATTAAGATTATTAGTCACTTCATTGCTCCAAAAATCATATAAATTCTTTCCTTTAGCGTTTTCAAATTTTGTACCCATTTCAAGTCGATATGGCTGAATTAAATCTAAAGGTTTTAATACTCCATAAAGCCCAGAAAGAATTCTTAAATGATCTTGAGCAAACTCTAAATCATTCTGGTTAAATGTTTCTGCTTCTAGTCCTGAATAAACCCCTCCATCAAAAGCTAAAATAGCTTGCTTTGCATTATCTAGATTAAATGGCAAAGACCAATTATTAAAACGTTCTTTATTTAAATCTGCCAGTGAATCACTAATTTTCATTAAATCTTTTAAATCTTGTGATGTTAAATTTTTTGCTTTGTTGACAAGCTCTTGTGCGCTTTCAATGAAATCACATTGTGTAGATGCTGAAACAGCATCTTGATGTTTGAAATTTAACTTTTTTGATGGTGATAATAATGTAATCATGTTAACTCCCTTAAATTGTCTATAACCACTTGATGCACTGGAATTGATTTCTGCTCCACAAAATTAAACATTACAAAGGTATGAATCGTTTGAAAAGATGGGTCATTCTCTCCTTCAACAAAAATACCTTGGTGCACGTCATAGCTTTTGTTTCCTACCCTAGTAATACGACATCCAATATCAAGTTTAACAGGATGATGAACTTGCTTGATATAGGTAACATCCATAGAAGCTAGTAACCCTGCTGCGGTGCTTTTTAATCCCAGATTATAAGTAGTTTTTCCATAAATATAATCAATAAAATCTTTATGTTTTGTTTCAAGCAAACTGAGGTAAACTGTGTGATTGATGTGTCCTAAAGTATCTACATCCCTCCACCTGGTTTCAGCTGTTGTAAAAAAGTCATAATCGCTTCTAGTTAAAATCTTTTTTTTCATATTAGTTTTTTTTTGAAATCCTCACATAAGTTCCAAACTTTTTTCCAATCCTCTTGATTGTAGGAAGCTCTGGAAGATTTAATTTCTCTACATTTAAAAAAATATTTACCCGACACACCCTTAACCTCATTAGAAGTTGACAAATAAATACTGGAGTCTGCGCCATTATCAACAGTTCTAGCAAATATTTTCGCTCCAAATTTTACAATATATTTTATCAAATTTCCTTCATTGCCTGCAATATTGGTATCTACAAAACCGGGATGTAATACATTAACTGACACTTTATCCTGCATAGATGCTAATTGATAGGTAAACATAATATTCATTAGCTTTGAAACACAATACGAAGTCCAGGCAGAAAAGCTTTTTTCAGAATTGATATTCTCATAATCAATTTCTGCGCCAATGTGCGCATTGGAAGCAACATTCACTATTCTTCCATCATTTGATTCTGAAAGAATATCCAATAACTCTGTAGAAAGAACAAAATAATTCATTTGATTGGTGGCGAATGTTTTTTCAAGCCCTTCAGATGTGATTTGCTTTGTTTTATTTGCACCACCAGCATTATTTAACAGCACATCAATTTTGCTGTGCTTTTGTTTAATTCTGTCTGCTAAATCTTTCACATTAGCAGCTAAGCTAAGATCGCATTCAAAAAAGTTTAAATTTTCATTGCCGGAATGTGCAATGATTGTTTCAAGAGCTTTTTTACCTTTATCGGGATTTCTTCCAACTAAACTAACATGACAGCCTTTTTTGGCAATAGATTTAGCAGCTGCTAAGCCAATTCCATCTGTTGCTCCTGTAATTATAATATTTTTGTGCTGCATATATCTGATATTTGAAGAATTAAATATTACTCATAAATTGTTATCGATGTTACAAAATTTTGAATCATTAGTTCTAATTTGGCTGAGTATAGGCTTTATTACCTTTATTACACTGTTAAAAATTCCAGCACCCTATGGTAAATTTTCAAAAACCAATTGGGGTCCAATGATTCCAAGTAAACTTGGATGGATAGTCATGGAGATCATTTCGCCTCTTGCCTTGCTATATTTCTTTTTAAATGGATATACAGAAAAAACACCAACAAACATTACTTTTATGTCATTGTGGACGCTTCACTACTTTAATAGAAGTGTTATTTATCCTTTAAGACAAAATAATCCTGCTCAAATGCCACTTCTTATTACAGTGCTTGCATTCTTGTTTAATGTGATGAATGGATATATAAATGGGACTTATTTTGGTAGTATTCAGGAATATTCTGCTGAATACATGTCAAATTGGAATTTTATTGTAGGTGTATGCTTATTTATAATCGGTGCATTTATCAATATAAAATCTGACAATATTTTATTGTCATTGCGATCTAAATCAGGTGAATACAAAATTCCTGAAGGCTTTATGTTTAGATATGTCTCATTTCCAAACTATTTAGGAGAAATTCTTGAATGGATGGCTTTTGCTATAATGACCTGGTCTTTTGCTGGACTGTCATTTATGATTTGGACCATGGCAAATCTCGTGCCAAGAGCTATTAAGGGGCATCAATGGTATCATAATAAGTTTGAGTCTTATCCAAAAAACAGAAAAGCAATCTTGCCATTTATTATTTAAAATTCTTTTTTCTTCTGTCTTTTTTTAAAAAAATATTCTTGAAGTAGAGCAAAGGATTCACCTGCAAGCAAATTTCCTCGTACTACAGCAGGTGTATTTAAACTGACATTACCACAAATTTCAAACTTTGAACCGCAAGCTCCATAATCTTCATCATAACAGCCAAAATATAAAAATTCAATTCGACTATTGACTATCGCTCCAGCACACATTGGGCAAGGCTCTTTAGTAACATACATGGTGCAATCGTTTAATCTCCAGTCTCCTATGGTATTTGAAGCTGCAGTAATCGCCAGCATTTCAGCATGAGCTGTTGCATCATTTAGTGAATTACATTGATTGTATCCCTGGCCAATAATTTTCCCTTTATGCACCACAATGGCGCCAACTGGAACTTCATCCTCAAGCATAGCTTTTGTTGCTAACCTCAAGCATTTTCTCATCCAATCTTCATGGGAGGTTGGAGTTAGATTGTTATCAGACATTTGTACGCCCGGAAGGACTTGAACCCACAACCTTCTGGTCCGTAGCCAGACGCTCTATCCAATTGAGCTACGGGCGCATATGTAAATCAGTTAAGAATTTATCAATCAAATATCAGAGCTTCAACCTGATAAATTTTTAGTCTAATATAGACAAAAGCTTACGAATACGTTTTAAACAAATATCTTTCCCTAGTAATAGTATTAGATCGAATATACCAGGACCGAAAGTAATACCTGTAAGCGCAACCCTTATAGGTTTCATTACTTTTCCAATCTGCACATCATGCTGTGCCATTAAATTGTCAAAAATAAGTTCAATTTCAGATCTATTCCATGTATCGCAATTTTCTAAAGCGCTTTTAAAGTCTGTTAAAATAGCAACAGCTTCTTCATTAAAGGTTTTAGATATTAAATCTTTATCGTAATCAAGTGATTCTTGAAAAAATAGTCCTGACATTTCAGCAATTTCTGTAATTGTTTTTGACCTATCTTTAATCAGCTTTACAATTTCTTTTAAATAATTCCAATCAAGTCCATCTCCCCAATCAGGATTTAGTTTATAAATTTCATTCATAGTCTCTCTAACGCTCATCTCTGTTAGATGTTGCTGTGAAATCCATAATAATTTTTTTTCATCAAATACGGCTGATTTTTTTTGTACTTGATCAAATTGGAAACTTTCTATCAACTCTTTTTGATTAAAAATTTCTTTATCAGAATCAGGGTTCCATCCTAGTAACGACAAATAATTCAATATTGCAGTGGCAGTAAATCCTTTATCCTTGTACTCTTGCACATTGGTTGCGGCATGTCTTTTACTTAATCTTTTTTTATCTGAACCTAAAATCATTGGCAAATGAGCAAAAATTGGTTCATTTAGACCCAAAGCTCTGTATACAAGGATTTGTTTTGGAGTGTTTGCTAAATGATCATCCCCTCTAACAACATGAGAAATATTCATGTCTGAATCATCTATAGCTACCACAAAATTATAGGTGGGCGATCCATCTGATCTAGCAATGATAAAGTCATCTAAGTCCTTGTTTTGAACATTGATTGTACCATATACTAAATCAGTAAATTCTGTTTCACCTTCTGGAACTTTTAATCTGACAGTAAATGATTTACCTTGATTGAGCAATTCTTTGACTTCATCTTCTGATAAATCTCTATACGTTTGTGGTACACGAAATACTTCTTTTTTTTGTTCAGATACTAATCGCAACTTATCAAGCTCTTCTTTTTGAAGAAAACAACGATAGGCTGTACCATTATCAAGCATTTTTGCTATCATTTCTTCATGTCTTATCTTGTTGTTTGATTGAAGTATAATGTCTTCATCCCAATTAAGTCCTAGCCAAGATAAAGCATCGGTAATTTGATTAACATATTCGGCTTTAGATCGCTCAAGATCAGTATCCTCAATTCGTAACAAAAACTGACCCTTATTTTGTTTTGCAAAAAGCCAATTAAATAAAGCAGTTCTTGCACCACCAATATGCAAATAGCCGGTAGGACTTGGTGCGAATCTTACTCGAGGATTCTTCATTGCGGAGGCAAGAGGATTCGAACCTCTGAAGGGCTTGCACCCTTGCTGGTTTTCAAGACCAGTGCATTCAACCGCTCTGCCATGCCTCCAAAAAAAAACAATGTAATTTATAAATTATAAATGAAAATAAAAGATAATTACTAGGTAAATTTTATACTTACTTGTTGTTAAAAACTAAATATATTAATTTTCGCAACGAAATATATTTTCAAAAATATTTAAAAGGAAACAAAGTACTTATGAAAAAAATTTTACTTATTATCTTATTGACCAATTTAATGTTTGGACAACTATTAAATAATCAAGAGCCAGAACTCAAACCATTAAAAAAATCCTCAAATATATCTGCGCTTAAAATGGATGAAACAAATATAGATTCTAGAATTATTCTTGACACCACTAGAAGCAAGATTGCTTGGCTAGGAGGGTTAAAGTTTGCTGTTTCAAATCATGATGGTGAATTAAAAATGTCTAACGGAAATATTTTATTAAAAAATAATATTATATCGGGAACTGTAGTAATGGATATGAGTTCTATGACAAATAATGACTTATCTGCTGGTTCAAAAGAAAGATTAATTGGTCACTTAAAAAGTCCTGATTTTTTTCATGTCACAAAATATCCAAAAGCAAAGCTGAATATTAAATCAAGCAAAATACTTGAAAAGCTCGAAACCGGTAAATACAAAATGTTGATTAATGGAGATATGACTATTAAGGACAAAACTAATTCTATAAGCTTTGAAGCCATTGTTGATCTTGATTCCAATATTAAAACTGCTCAAGGAAAACTATCATTTGATAGAAGTGCTTTTGGTGTAGAGTATCGCTCTGAAATGCATTTAGATAATCCAAATTCATTTTGGAACAAGGTTCAAACCTCCAGAGATGCAGCAAAAGACAAAGTGATTAGAGATATGATTGAAATCGATTTCAATATAGTCTCGCTTCCAGGCATGCTCTCGAAATAAGCTAACCTATAAAACCACGATAGATAAGATAAGGAATAACAATATACAGGGTGACATCTCGAATGAGATAATACATAAAAATGGCAACACCCAATTTCCAGCCATATTTCTTGAACATGATTCTGATTGCTTCTCTAATACCAGACTCTCTAGTATTCTTTCGTAATTCGTGAAGGGCTTTAAACATGTGTGAATATAATACCTTTTAATAAAGTTTTGTATTTGTAAAAGGAATTAATGCTAAAATAATTGCATGTGAATAATAGTCTGTTCTATTAATTAAGTTATCTGTAAGGATTCCCACTGCTCCATTTTTTTGTTTTGAATTAGAGCGTTTAAACACCAAATCATCAGCATCTCCAAGCTCATACCCCTCTTTAATAAGATTTGAAATTTTTATCGGCAATTGAAATGTTGCTGTTTTTGCTTTACCAATTTTTTGCTTATCTGAAACAACAATCCAAGCAAATGCTTCATAATTATTATCAAGTAAGTCTATTCCGCCTTCAATAGAAACAAAATAATCAGCTTTAAGATGTTGAATGTTTTGAAGTCGATTAGTTGCTCCTTTCAAGGTTTCATCATTTGACATGGGTTGGTCTGAAACCAAAGAATCAACAGAAACTCCTTCAAATTCAAAACGATCAGTAAAGACTTCTTCAAAAGCCTTTTTAGTGGCATTAATTTTTACTGGATTTCTTGATGCTATAAGTACTTTTTTCATTAAAAAATACTGTCAAACAGCGCTTTTGGTGTTCTGATCATAACTATACCCCATTTAATCAATGGAATTGAGCCTAGCATCGCATTAACCCTAACTCTGCTTTTACGCATCTTTTTAAGAGATTTAGGTTCAGCGCTATTATTGATTTCTCTCATTTCACGCAATGGAACAATCGTATGGCCAATTATAATAGGAATAAAGTTTACTGGATTTGAATTATTCCCTTCCAAAATTATAGTACCTATAATACCCATAAATGAATAACCTGCCTGCGCAAAAAGCACATCATTGCTCTGTTTTGCTAAAGACTTATTAATAATTTTAGTTTGTTTTTTAATTTCATCTGACAATATTCCTTTAACTGCTTTGTCATGATCTTCTAAGATATTGCCCGTCGATACTTCTTGGCCTAAAGAAAAAGTGTTAAACAAGATTAGTATCATGATATAGTGTTTCATTTTTAGATTTTATTATATACTTACTAAACCTTTAATGTTAAAAATTCGTTCCAATTTGTGGTGTAGCTTGGGGAAAGTTTTTCTCTTTTAATTGACCAGGACTCATTCTCTCCTTGCACAGCGTATCTAATGGTATCTGACCCAAAAGCTTGATTGATTTGATCAATAGACGCACTAATACGTTCATCCTTGTCTCTACGGTTGTAAAATAGTGATTGTTGCACCTCATTTGCTTGTACTAAGTCGTTTAATATCACTCCGCATTTCTTATACTCATATCCATTTTTATAAATCGCATACAATCCTTCTAAAGCAGCGTTAATGATGCCACTGGTATCATTTAAAGCAACAGGTAGTTGAACGTTGATATACCGGCGATATTGTGGCAAATCAGTGCGGAAACGATTAGTACATAAATATACCCCGATCGAATTTACAAAACTATTCTGTGATCGTAGCTTTTCAGCAGATCTGGAAGCATGCGAAGAAATAGCATTTCTCAAGGTATTAAGATCAGAAATCATCCTAGAGAATGACCTAGAAGTTGAAATACTTTTCTTAGTTGCATTTTCATACTCTAATTCTATTTTTTTTATACCATTTAACTCATCTACTGTATGCCTGCTAATTACAGTCATATGCTTCTGAATCCATTCTGGATTAGCCTGTTTCAAATCATAGGCATTATAAATGCCATTAATCTTCAAAAATTTCTGCTTTCTTCTTCCAATTCCCCAGATATCATGTACTTTAACTTTCTGCAATAAATCCTGATCATTAGTACTATCAATTAAACAAACATTATCCTTTCCTATGTCTCTTTTGGATAAATGGTTGGCTACTTTAGCTAAGGTCTTAGTTTTTCCTATTCCAATTGATACCGGTATTCCGGTCCATTGATAGATCTTGTTTCTAAGTGTTGTAGCATAATCTATGGGATCTGTATAGCGAGGATTGATAGTAACAAATGCTTCATCAATAGAATAGACTTCTATCTCAGAGTTACCCGAGCGAATGATATTCATAATTCTATTAGATATGTCCCCGTATAACGCAAAATTTGATGAAAAAATCTGGATGTCATGAATCTCAACAAGATGTTTAATCTTAAAAACTGGAATTCCCATGGGGATACCTAAATCTTTTACTTCTTGTGAGCGTGCAATAACACATCCATCATTGTTTGATAACACAATAACAGGTTTGTTGTTTAATGCAGGATTAAAAACTCTCTCACATGAAGCGTAAAAGTTATTACAATCAACAATAGCTATGTAGCTATCTTGTTTTATGAATGACATAGGTTACAACTCCCCAAACAGAGAAATCCATCTCTTCGGTAATTTCAATTTTCTTATACTCTTTATTTGCTGCAACCATAAATAATTTGGTTTTTGTTTTTTGAATTTTTTTTACGGTGAATTCACCATTCAATACACCAATGACAATATCATTATTCTTAGGAGTTTTTGATCGATCAACTACCAGCAAGTCTCCATCGTCAATTCCTTCGTCTTGCATAGAATTACCAGAGACTCTGATATAAAATGTTGCAGCGCTGTTTTCTACCAAATATTCATTTAAATCAATAGGTAAATCTAAATAATCGTCTGCCGGCGAAGGAAACCCTGCAGACACCATGGTATCTATAAAAGGTATTTCTTTTTTTGAATCTACAGAGACGGTAAAAAATTCTAGATTATCTATTGTTTTGATTTTTTTCATGGAATTCATTGTAAAATATTACAACAAACAATCAATATAATCAGTAGAAAGATGCCATAAACATCCGATAGATACTACTTTTAATTTCCAAGATGGACTAAATAATAGTGCTAAATAAAATATTGAGGCATAAATGGTATGCAGTGGATGATAGCCAATACTACATCTATTAGCATCAAAAATAGGAGATGCAACTAAATGATCTAAATCAATTAACATTGTTGCAAGCATCAAAAGATATGCCTTAACCCAATTTTCCTTAAATAAGGCTCTAGCAATAAATACAGGAGCTATAAAATGAAAGGAATAATGAATGAAAGATTTAATTAACATTTTTTTGCGGAGAGGACAGGATTCGAACCTGCGTGAACTTGCGTTCTACACGCTTTCCAAGCGTGCGCCTTAAGCCACTCGGCCACCTCTCCAAAAATTATTTATCGGAGGATTCTTCAGCTTGTTCAGCTGATTCGTCTTCAGTTGCCGGTTCAGCTTCTTCAGCTGGTGCTTCCTCTACAGGATCTTCTTCTGTAGGCTGTTCTTCAGCTGGTGCTTCTTCTGTAGGTTCTTCTTCAGCTGGTGCTTCTTCTGTAGATTCTTCTTCTGCTGGTGCTTCCTCTACAGGAGCTTCTTCTGTAGGCTGTTCTTCAGTAGACGCCTCTTCAAGAACTTCTCCAAACGATAAAACTTGCTTGGATTCTTCTTCCATTCTTTTCAAAGCCTGATCAAGATTCTCATTTTCTTCTAATCTTACCATGTTTTCTAAGAACTTGATATGACCAGTATCTTCAGACTTAACAGACTTAATATGTTTTACATATTTAAAGTTGCTGTCTTGCTTAGTTAGCTTTGATGTAAATGTTTGTTTTTTTGCCATAACTGATGGTGAAGTTAATGTAGGATTTTAAAAACTCAAATATTTAATTAATTATTTATTCTTGTTCTTTTGATTCAGCTAAATCTCTCATATCAACTACTGAATCATGCTCGTCAACAATTTCCTGTCCAAGAATGGTTTCAATTGCATCCTCTAAGGTGATTAAGCCAGTAAGCATATCGCTATTATCTTTAACTAAAGCCATATGATCACGATTTTTTATAAACAATTCCAAAACCTTATCAATTGGGTC
This sequence comes from Fidelibacterota bacterium, assembly GCA_016777965.1. Taxonomy (GTDB): domain Bacteria; phylum Fidelibacterota; class Marinisomatia; order Marinisomatales; family Marinisomataceae; genus Marinisoma. Next base: position 75,365 of record JADHQL010000001.1, read on the forward strand.
GTTTTCATTAACAAATGGAACTTCTTGTGAAATTTCATGCATTCTTGTACTAAACTGATCATCCGCCTTACGATTAATGATTTCATATCGATTAACCATACCTTTTATAACGTCTAAATTACCTTCAAAAATAGGAATTCTAGTGAAATCTAATGTTTCATGCTCTTCAAGCACTTGACCAACCGTAAAATCGCTTTTTAACGCAAATATTACTGACCTAGGGGTCATAATATCTTTTGCCTTCACGTCTTTTAGTTTTAAAGTGTTTTCAATAATATCAGTTTCTTGTTCTTCAAGAACACCTTCATCTTCACCCATTTCTGCCATTGCAATTACTTCTTCTCTAGTTACAGTAGCTTCATCTTTGCCAAAGTTTGAAATATATTCTGCTAGAAGCACTAATGGATAAGTAAAGAATATTAAAACTTCTATAATTAAAGTCGTGTTACCTATTAAACCTCTCCAGTAAACACTTCCAATAGTTTTTGGTATAATTTCAGAAAACACTAAAATCAATAAAGTCAAAATTCCAGAGGCAATGGCAACTGCACTTTCTCCATACAATTCTAAGGTTTGCGCTCCAACTCCGGCAGCTCCTAGTGTATGTGCGAATGTGTTTAATGTTAGAATTGCTGCTAGAGGACGATTAATATTTTCCTTAAAACGTTCTAAACGATTTCCTTGAGAAGCATTTTGTTTGGATAAAATAGATGAATATGATGCAGGCGTAGAAAGCAAAACTGCCTCTAGAAGCGAGCATAAAAAAGATAAAACTAATGCTAAGAAGAAGTATGCTAACAGTAGTGTCATTTATCGAAAATCCGCCTTGCAATAACGTCAAGAACATAAAAATGAATAATTGCAAAAACTTCAAATCCAATTATATGGTATGGATCTTGTAAAACGAATGGACTATCTGCTATCGGTGCTTTAGCTAAATACATGTAATTAGCACCATTACCTATGATATAATTGGCCTGTGAAACCAGCACCACGATAAGCTGCAAATAAATAAAACTTGTCCACCATGCGTTATGTCTTAATCTATTCTCATAATAAATCATAAGCCAAGCTGGAATAATTAGCAACATTGAGTGTCCGACATAATAATCAAAAATGTTCCAAGGAGATGTTCCTCCTGTAAATTCTGGTGTTAAAATCGAATGGATAAATCCTATAATACCAAAATAATATAAAAACTCAAAAAGCAGTTGTTTTCTGTAAAACACTACAACACCAGCAAGAATTCCTGAGATTCCACATAATTGTATAGGAAGATGTGTCGCTAAAATATAATTATCTGACAAAATATGGGACATTTGAACAGTAAACACTTTGATTAACTGATAGGCTCCCATTCCATACAACATATAATCACGTTGTTTAGAAGATAATTTCTTACCTATAAACAACATGAAAGGAACAAAAATTAGAACAAAGAAAACACCACTCCACCAAAATTGACCCCCAATTTCCGGTGCCCAGTGAGCAACTGCTGTTTTATCCATTAATAAAATTCTCCTTACTTTGCAAAAATCTGATTATCGTCATTAAATGCCTTAAATTCAAGCGCATTTCCTGAGGGGTCTTTAAAAAACATTGTAGCCTGCTCACCTGCTTCTCCCTTAAAACGAATTTTAGGCTCGATGATGAACTGAATTTTTTGCTCTAATAAATGATTTTTTAACTCTTTCCACTGAGACATAGTTAACACTACTCCAAAATGAGAGGCAGGGACCTCATCTCCGTCGACAATATTTGAAGCTGGGTGATTGTTTTCATCAACAAGATGAGCTACTACTTGATGACCAAACATATTGAAGTCAATCCATGCATCAGATGATCTTCCAACTTCACATTTTAATATATTTACATAAAAGGATTTAGTGGATTTCAAATCTGTAACCGGAAAGGCTAAATGGAAAGGTCTCATTATAACAATATTAGTAAATTGTACATATCAATCCAAGGATTATATGATTATAGTAGTGTTTAAATTTATATTTAAAGTAGTACTTTAATATATTTATCTAAATCAAGCATTATTAGCAAATAAAATTATCTCTTTAATAAATTTATCATTGTATTTAGGCGCTGTGATAATATCATTATGTCCACTTCCAGGATAAATACTATACGATGCATTAAGTTTTTTAACAAGATGCATAAATGCTCTTTTCGGAGTAGTTTTATCCTTGCTTCCAAACACTGAAAGAACATTATCAGGACCGCTAAAATGTATACGCTCTAAATGTGAATTCCATATACTTTTTGAATTGAAATGCTCCATTAAAAATGTACGATTTTCACGTACTTTATGTTTTGACAACTCCATTTTTATATTTTCAGGTGTGTCATCAGTAAAATAAAGCGATCTTGTTAACCATTTAGGCAACTTTCCACTAAAAAGCATTCTCATTCCAATCTTTTTAATAAATTTTGATATACGATTAATTTGCATCTGCTGCATTGCTTTCATAGCTACTCTCTTTGGCGCAAGACCTGTGTTAACAAAAATTAACTTATGAATGACATCTCCAAGCTGTTGAGCAACATAAATTGCAAACAATCCTCCTAAACTATGTCCGACGAGTACAAAATTTCTGTCAGGATACTTTTTCATGATTTCTTTGACAGACTTTATTGAAGATTCAAATGCATTATCTAGCGAAGAAAAGTCTAAATCTATTAGTGAATACTCTATAGATTTTTCTTCAAGCTTTGGTACTATTATGCGCCAGAAATGAGAGCGAATGCCTACTCCATGAAAAAAAATAAAGTGATTCATAAGATTTGTGCCCGGGGCCGGACTCGAACCGGCACGGAGTATTATCTCCGAGGGATTTTAAGTCCCTTGTGTCTACCAATTTCACCACCCGGGCTACACATTGAGGCGTCGGTCGGATTCGAACCGACGAATAACGGTTTTGCAAACCGGTCCCTTAAACCACTTGGGTACGACGCCAATTTTAAAATAGCGTCGAAATATAGAGATTTAGAGAGTTAATTCAAAATCATTAACCAGTATACCTGGACAAGTGGTTTCTCCAGGATTTCTTCCGTCATAAGTTTCTATTACTGGTCGTGCTAAAATCTCTTTTCCAACGCCTTCTAAATTACTTCCAAAAAAATTATAAAACGAATCATCAAATCTCATTGTTTTAATTGGGGCAACCATTTTACCATCCTCAACCCAATAACACGCATATCTTGTAAGGCCAGTAATTCTTCCTCCTAACGAATCACTCCAATTAAGATAATGAATATTTGATATAAAAATACCTGTTCCTAATTTTTGCAAACGATCATCTTTATCAATGTCTCCTGCCTCCATTAAAGGTGATCTCATGTATTCTCCCATGCCCCATGAATTAGCTTCTTCTGCAAAATTAGATGATATTCCATACTCTAAAGCAGTTTTAGAGTTAACTAAGGTACTATTAAGCTCACCTTTATTAATAATATTTACATCCTTTGAAACTTCTCCTCTGGAGTTAAAAGGAGCTGTTGCTCTTGAAGAGAAAGATTCATTCAAAGAAAATAAAGGTGATAATTTTTGCTCAGAATTTCTCATTTTTAGCAAACAACTTGATCCGTTTCTAAATGAAGATTCGCTTACTCCATTCCAATTAAACATGTCTACAAAATCTGCAACAGCATTTGGCTCAAACCACACTCTGTATTTTCCTGGTTTAAGCTCCATTTTTGGTTTATTCATGAGCTTCAGCTTACTAGATGCTTCCTCGAATGCTACATCAAACTTATCCTTATCCCAAGAACTTCCTGGAAAAAGAACTTTTACCATATTTTCTTTTTCATCTATTAAAGAAAAGTCAAAAATAAATGAATCTTTTTCAAACCAATGATTTGTACCCTCTGAAGTAGAACATGCTCTAAAAATCTTACCAGAAGTCCAAACTCCAGTCAAAAAATCCTTTGTAATAATATCCATTAAAGCTTCCAATATTTCATTTCTGTCTGGTAATTGTCCAGACTTGATCATTTCTACGGATTCAAAGCTATCAGGAAAGCTTGCAAATTCATTTTCTGGTATAAGAGATAAAGGATCTCTAAGTGCATGAATTTCATTTCTTAAATTATTTACAGAACTTTCAATATCTGAAGATACTGTAGTTGCAGCTTGAAGTGATTTTTTACCTGAAAAAAGTGAAATAGTCACTGCATAATCTTCAATAATTCCACTTTGACGCAACTTTGAATCATTAAAACGAAAATACTGTGAGTTCTCACCTTCTAAATAAATAGTTAATTGTTCATTATTTTCTAAAGAGCTAAATACTTGTGAGCAAATTTCTTGAAAAATTTCTTTTTTCATTATGCTCCTCCAAATACTTGAACTTTATCAAATTTACACAACGGAGAAGCATGCCCAACTCTCTCAACCTGATTAGGTTCACCTTTTCCGCAATTTGGAGTACCAAACACTTCGTAAGTATCCTCATTACCTGTCATAGAAAGACTTCTCCAAAATGGATTAGTGATTCCTCTGTAATTTGGATTTTTTACAACTTTGGTCAATTCCCCATTTTCAATCAATTTTGCATACTCGCACCCGAATTGAAATTTATTTCTGTAATCATCAATGGACCATGAACGATTGCTTTCCATATAAACTCCTCGCTCAATACTTCCAATAATTTCTTCCTTGGTTGAAACTCCAGGCTCGAGGTTAATATTTGCCATTCGATCAATTGGAATTCTATTCCAAGATGATGCTCTAAGATTTGATACACCATCAACTCCAGAACGTATTTGACTTTCAATACCGCCTAACCCTCTAACAAGAACACCATCTTTAATTAAATGTTCTTTTGTAGCAGGCATTCCTCCATCATCATAATTGTATGATGCCAACTGGTTATCGACAGTTGGATCGAAAATAATATTCATTAATTCAGAACCATATTGTAATGTTCCAAAGTCTTCAAGGTTAACAAAACTGGAACCAGCAAAATTTCTTTCATCTCCTAAAATTCTATCAAGCTCTAATGGATGCCCAACGCTTTCATGAATTTGAAGCATCATTTGATCAGGAGCCAACACCAAATCACAAACTTCTGTTGGACATTGATCGGCCTCTAATAGTTCTATAGCCTGATTTGAAATTTGCTTTGCTTCTGCTTGAATATCATAATCTTCTATAAACTCAGCGCCAGCTTGAAAACAATGTCCTCTCATACCATGATTACTACGAGTTTGTGAGTCATTTTTATCTTGAGCTGTAGAGGATAATTCCACCAAGACAATATCCATTTTCTGATCAATATCAGCACCATTTGTGCTTACAATTCTAGTGTTACGTTCAATTAATTCTACTGTGGTAGCTGCATGAACAATTCTTTTATCAAAATTCATCATGTTTTTTGATCCAAGAAATGCTAAATCTTTTATATCGTTAACTGATAAATTGCTCAACGGAGACTTCAAATTTGTTTTATATGTACCTTCATAACCTTTTCTAACTTCGTCATGATCAAATTTAAACACGGAAAATTTTGATGCTAGCTGAGCATTATTAACAGCAATATCTATACATTCAAGAATATGTTTTTCATCGAGGAATGGAGTGGCATAATAAGAAAATTGTCCATTTACCATCACATCAATCATAACTCCTCTAGTAGCATTGCGCTGCACATTGTCTAAAGCAAACTTTTTAGTTGAAAGAATATTTTGTTTTTCTTCAACATAACGAAGGCCTACCCATTCAGCTTTACTATTTGCTTGTGATAATATTTTTTTAAAATTCATTTTTTATGTCAAAAATTCATACAATTTTACAACAATTTGAAAAAATGGCAATGCTTAAAATTAATTCATGCCAAACTTGCATATCTTTTCTAATTGGTACTCCATTTGCAACTATAATACTGTAAATATTAACAATTGAACGGAGAATAAAATGAGTTTAATAAAATGGAAACCATTAAACAATGAAATAGATACATTTGATAATATTATTGATCAATTTTTCAATGACTTATCATATGATCCGCGCTTTTCATTAATGAATACGAATAATGTTTCAAATTATTATAATGAAAATGAAAATGAATATTATTTGACTATGGATGTTCCTGGAATATCCAAAGACGATATTGAAGTAACATTCGATAGCAATCGTTTAAAAATTTCAGGACAAAGAAAGTCTGATAAATATGATTCGTATGAATATGGTAAAATGGAAAGAACCTTTAGTGTTCCAAGCAATGTTGAAACAGATAAAATATCTGCAAAAATTGATAATGGAGTATTAAAAATTCTACTTCCAAAAACAAAATCATCACTTGGTAGAAAAATTTCTGTAAAATAGTTCTACCAATTGAAAAAAAAGAGGGGCTTTTCGCCCCTTTTTTTTTAATATCTATGCATGATATATAATAACATTCTAGAAACAATCGGTTCAACTCCTGTTGTTAAATTAAATTCTATTGGCAAAGACCTTGAATGTAATCTTTATGCAAAAATAGAAATGTTTAATCCTGGAGGATCTGTAAAAGATAGAACTGCCTTTAGAATGATTGATTATGCTGAAAAAGAAGGTCGTATCAAGCCAGGCGATACACTTATTGAAGCAACATCTGGCAATACTGGAATTGGACTGGCTTTAGCTGCAGCTGTACGAGGATACAAACTAATTATTTGCATGCCTGAAAAAATGAGCATGGAAAAAGAACTGACTATCAACGCCCTAGGTGCAAAAATAGTACGTACTCCAACGGAGGCAGCTCATGATGATCCAGAAAGTAATTTTGGAGTTGCAAAAAAATTAAATGAAGAAATTCCAAATAGTCACATTTTAGATCAGTGGACTAACTGTTGCAATCCTGATGCACATTACCATGATACTGCTCAAGAAATTTTAAATGACTTCGGAACAGATTTACATATGGTGGTTATGGGTGTTGGTACTGGAGGAACTGCTACTGGAGTCGGAAAAAGATTAAAAGAAGAAATTAAAGATATAAAAATCATTGGAGCTGATCCGTATGGCTCTATCTTGGGCGGTGAAGATGAATATAAAGGACAACCTTATAAGATTGAAGGAATTGGTTATGATTTTATTCCCAAAACTTGTGACCACAATTATATAGATGATTTTGTCAAAGTGAATGACAAAGAAGCATTTAATACTGCAAGAGCTCTTATTCGCAAAGAAGGACTATTAATTGGGGGTTCATGTGGCTCTGCTATGTTTGCAGCCTTAAAAGCAGCAAAATCACTCAAAAAAGGGCAAAATTGCTTGGTAATACTTCCTGATAGTATTAGAAATTATATGAGAAAGTTTCTTTCAGACGATTGGATGAAAGAAAATGACCTTTTTTAAATTATTTCTTTAATTTTTTTTGCAATCTTTTGACTTATACCAAGCTTGTAAGATAATGCTTTATCTGATAAATCTTTCATATCATTAGTATTTTGAAATCGCTTGTATATTTTTTCAACGGTTTTCTTTCCAACCCCAGGAATATCTTCAAATTTTGATTTATTAATTCCTTTAGTTCTTTTTTGTCTTTGAAATGTGACAGCAAACCTATGTGCTTCATCTCTTAACTGTTTTAAAATATTTAAGGCAGGTGAATTTTTTGCAATGCGCAGAGAATCTTTTTGTGATGGTAAAAATAACTCTTCCAAACGTTTTGCAAGTGCTACTGTTGGTAAATCAAGTTTTAATTCTCTGAGTGATTCTATCGCAGCGGATAGTTGCCCTTTTCCACCATCAATCAATACAAGATCAGGTAACGTATTTTTTTCTTTTAACTGACGTTTGTATCTTCTATAAACTACCTCTCTCATTGATTCAAAATCATCTACTTTATCAACATTAATACTATATTTTCTATAGGCACTCTTAAATGGTCTACCATCTTTGAATACTACCATAGAAGCTACAGTATCTGTACCTCCTAAATGCGATATATCGAACGCTTCAATCAATCTTGGAGGTTTATTAAGATTTAAAATATCTTTTAACTCATTTAATAATTTTGGAATGTAATCTTTACGCTTTTCAATGTTTAATAACCACTCATTTAATAACAACTTTGCATTTCTATTAGCAAGTTTTAATTCTTGAAGCTTGACTGCTCTCTCAGGAACATAAAATACTACTTTTCTTCCTGCTTTTTCTGATAACCAAAATTCAAGTTCTTTGGATTCTTCAGGAAGTTCAGGAAAATAAATCTTATTAGGGATATAAGCTGCATTCATATAAAAATTGATTACAATTGATCTTAAAATATTATCTAATGACTCATCAGAATCTAAAGAAATCTTTTCTCTACTAAGTATTCTTCCTTCTCTAATTCGCAAGATAACTACTACAAAATGTTTATCCTTGTTTTGATAACCAATCACATCTCTATTTGAGAAATCTGCTTCTAACTTTCTTTGACCAACTTTAAATGAATTTATTGACTTTATTTGATCTCTTACTCTTGCTGAATCTTCGTACATCATTTTTGAAGTAAAATAATCCATTTGCTTTGAAAGTTTTTTTTCTACAGCCTTTGTTTCACCCTTTAAAAAGGATATCATATCAGCAACCATGTCTTGATATTCATTCTCTGTTATTTTTCTAATACCTAATCCATTTTTTAAAACCAAAGGTTGTTTCGTTTCCTTATCAATCTCATTTAGCTCTATATAGCAATTTCTTACAGGGAATGCTTTATAAAGAACGTCTACCAACCTTCTCATTGATTTAACATCAGTGTAAGGTCCAAAGTACTTTGATTTATCATTAAATATTTTTCTTGTAATAAATACCTTAGGAAACTGTTCATTGGTTATTTTTAGGTATGGAAATGACTTATCATCTTTTAATTGAACATTATACTTTGGTTTAAACTTTTTAATTAAAGTTGCTTCAGTAATAAATGCATCAGCTTCATCCTGACAAACAATCCACTCGAAATCCTCAATTCTTTTTAATAAAGATTGTTCTTTTGGTGTTCTGTAAGATTTTTTTTGAAAATAAGACTTTACCCTATTTTTTAGATTTTTTGCCTTACCAATGTAAATAATTTTACCATTTTTATCTTTGAATTGATAAATACCGGGTTGTTTAGGAAGGCCTAAAATTTTGGACTGTATACTAATTTTATGATCTCCAAAATGTTCTAGTAAAGAGAACTAAAACTGCAAAGATTTCTAATCTTCCTAAAATCATTCCAAACATCATAAGATACTTGCCAACTATATGCATACCATCATAATTATCCATGGCTCCATATTCTCCGATAGACGGGCCAATGTTACCCATAGCTGAAGCAGCTGCGCCAATGGAAGACTCTAAATTATCTCCTAACATTACAAAAATGACAGATGCTAAAAAGAAGAATAGGATATAAAATAGGAAAAATGCTAATGTTTTTCTTATAAGCTCATCTGATAAAACTTTTTTTCCAATTCTAACAGGAATGATTGCTTTTTCATGAAGAGCTCTTTTTAATTCAACTCTAACATATTTATATAAAGCTACAATTCTAATAATTTTAATACCTCCACTGGTTGAACCGCCCATTGCTCCAGTAAACATCAAAATATAGAGTAAATATTGTGAAATAAAAGGTGTCCAACTACTATAATCCGTTGAAGTATAACCAGTTGTTGTAATAATTGAAATAGTTTGAAAAGCAACATCCAATGGAGAAGTATTTCCATCAGTAAAAAACCCAAAAGAAAAAATTAAGCCTATGAAAAATAAACAAACAAAAATATAATATTGAAACTCTCTATCTCGCTGATAAGATTTAAGACCTAGATTTACTGCTCTAAAGTGAAGTGCAAAATTAGTTCCAGTGATCAACATAAAAACTAAAATCACTGATTTTACATAATCACTTTGTCCATTTATGCTATCACTAAATGTTGAAAAACCTCCAGATGGCATTGTTGTCATTGCATGACATATTGCATCAAAAAAAGACATATTATATGACAATAAAAGAAATAGCGCTAATGTAAATCCAATATAAAATTTTAGTAACAATCTAGCGGTATCTTTAATTCTAGGAGTTATTTTTTCAGACGAAGGTCCAGGGTATTCTAAATTAAAGATTTTTTCTCCAGAAACTCCAAGCAATGGCAATAATGCTATTGTGAAAATAACAATACCAAGACCACCAAACCATTGAAGAAATGAGCGCCATAACAATATACTTCTTGGCATATTTTCAATATCAGTTAAAATTGTAGCACCAGTGGTAGTAACGCCAGAAACAGCCTCAAATAATGCATTTGAATATCCAGTAAATTCCCCAGATAAATAAAATGGAATTGAACCAAATATTGCAGCTGAAATCCAGCACAAAACAATAACTAAGAAAACGTCTTTGTTTGAAAAAGACTTAGCTTTTCTTGAAAAATACCACACTGGCATAGCGCAAAAAATTGAAATTGCAGATATTTGAAAAAGATATAAGCTAGAAGAATCAAAGTATTCTATTGTTGCAGGAATTAAAAGAAATACAGATAATATTGCAATTAAAATAGATAAAAGTCTAAATGTTGGCCTAAGACTCATTATTCAGACTTAAAGATTTTACTTACTTCCCTTATCTTTGAATTAATACAAAATATTAAAACAGTATCATTTTCTGTAATTTGAAAATCTCCAGATGGAATCTTAATATGACCATTGTGATTAACTAAAGCCAAAATACATCCATGAGGAAGATTTAGATTTGAGACTGGCAATCTTGAAGCTTTAGAATCTTTCTCAGCAACAAGTTCAATTGCTTCCATATCTAATGAACTAAAAAGCTGAATAACATGCTCTTTTTGGTCAATTCTGATAGATTTAATTACTGCGTTAACACTCACATTGTTTTTACTTACTATTGAACCAATTCCAAGTTCAGACATATTTCTAACATAATCGGGGTTCGTTACATGAATGATTGATTGTTTTACATTTAATTGTTTAGCTAATATTCCAGCTAATAAATTTAATTGTTGATCCTCTGTTACAGCCACAAATGAATCAACTTCTGAAATATTTTCCCCTCTTAGAAATTCAATATCTGTAGCGTCCGAATTCAAAACTATTGTTTTATCTAACTCGTTAGCAATTTGTGTTGCTTTTTCTTTTGATTTCTCAATCAGCCTGACAGACATTTCATCCTCAAGCATTGAAGAGACTAACCTTCCAATTTTACTCGCACCAGCTATCATAACTCTTTTGGAGTCAGAGTTTCTTATTCCAAGCTTTTCAAGTAGTGAATTAAGATTCAATGATTTGACAAAGAAGAAGATATAATCTTCTGGTTCAAATTTAAAAGTTGATGAAGGAATTGTCATTTTTTCTCCTCTAATTACAGCAACAATTAAACTTTTAAAATCTTCGTTAGATCTGTGAAATTCTTCAACAGTTATACCAGCAAGCTTTGATAGATGGTTTATTTTTTTTGAAAATAAAACAGCTTTACCACTCTCAAATTCATAAAATTTATCTGCATAAGGATGCTTAACTAGTCTAATTATTTCTTTTGCAACTTCTTTCTCTGGATGAATTACCATATCTACCCCAAATTTTTCAGGAGGGATGGCGTTTCCATTTCTAGAATAATCTAAATCTCTTAATCGAGCAATTATTTTCTTAGCTCCAAGATTATTACACTGTAATGAAGATATAAGATTTGTTTCGTCTGAATTTGTTAAACAAAATACATAATCTGCGTCGGCAACATTAATATTTTTAAGAAGCTTTTCATCAGAGCCATTACCTTGATTTACAATTACATCTAAATGTTCATTTGCTCTTGAGCATTTGGCATGATCAATATCGATAACTGATATATCGTAGTCTAACTCACTTAGTGATTTTGCAACGTGAAACCCTACTTCACCAGCGCCTATAATAACAATTTTCATGTCTGCAGGTAAATCTATAAAGAATTAATTCAAAAACAATACAAATTCGATTATTTTTTTCTAAAAATTTCAGCACCAATATTGGTTAATTTTTTTTCGATATTGTCGTATCCTCTATCGATATGATAGATTCTACTTATTTTAGTAGTCCCTGAAGCACATAAAGCGGCGATAATTAATGCTGCAGATGCCCGAATATCTGTTGACATTACATCTGCTCCAATCAGCTTTCTATCTCCTTCAATTATAGCAACAGAATCTTCGAGCTTAATATTGCAACCAAGACGATTTAACTCCATAATATGCGTGAATCTATCGTAATAAATATTTTCTTTTATTGTAGAATTACCTTTTGCTAAACACATCAACATCATCCATTGAGCCTGTAAGTCGGTTGGAAAACCAGGATATTCATTAGTCTCAATGTTTGTGGATAATATATCTTCTTTTTTAGACCTAACAACTATTGAACTATCTTTTACTTCTAACTGAATATTAGCTTTTTGTAGACAATTTATCACACTATCTAAGTGTTCAGGTATAATATTTGTTACTTCAACTTCTCCGCCAATAGCTGCAGCTGCAATTAAGAATGTACCTGCTTCAATTCTATCTGGAATAACTGAGATGTTCGAAATAGAATTTAGAGAGCTAACTCCCTCAATTGTAAGAATGTTTGATCCAATTCCTGAGATATTTGCACCCATACTATTTAGCATTTCACATAATTGTTGAATTTCAGGCTCTGATGCAGCGTTAGTTATTGTTGTTCTACCTTTAGCAAGTATTGCAACCATAACAACATTTCCAGTAGCCCCAACTGATATTTTAGGAAAATGAATTTTGTTTCCAGTCAAATTACTTCCATCTGCAACAACGTATCCATTTTCAATAGAGATTTTTACTCCCAATGCCTTAAGTCCTTCCAAATGAAAATCTACAGGTCTAGGACCCCATGCACAGCCTCCAGGAAGAGATACTTTTGCCTTACCAAACCTTGCTAACAAGGGTCCAAGGACATAAAAAGATGCTCTCATTGTTTTGACTAAATCGTAAGGTGCAAATGGAGTATCAAGCTTTGATGAATCAACAAAAATTGAATTATCAGATTCAAATTTTACTTCTACTCCCATTTCTTCTAATAGTTTAGACATTGTTATAGAGTCTGATAGTGTGGGAACATTAGATATTCTTAATTTACCCTTATTTAAAATGGTTGCAGCCATTAGAGGAAGTACAGCATTTTTTGCTCCACCCACCTCCACAACACCGTTCAATGTTTTTGATCCGTTTATTTCAAAATAATCCATTATTGCACTACGCAAAAAGCTACAGCATAGTTCCTATCATGTGAAATTGAAATATCAACGACTGATTTGTTTTTAAGGTCAACTCCTGGCTTACCGCTATCATAATTAAAAACCTCAATAGATTTAAAGGTTAATTTGGAAGAATTTTCAGGTGTTGAAGTAGCTTTTCTTACAGCTTCCTTTGCTGCAAATCTACCAGCAAAAAACTGGGCCTCATTCTTTCTTGATTCGGCTTCTTTTATTTCATTAGAAGAGAAAATCTTTTTTAAAAATCGTTCTCTTTTTGAAGAAGTTAAAATTTCTTTAATTCTATTAATTGATACGATATCAATACCGGTAGACAAATTATTTTTCATTTACAGCTTTAACAATATCTATTAATTCTGAAATATCATCAATATCCCAATCTGCACCAGAATCTTTTACTCCAAAAGTATCACCATATCTAGCAAAAATTGTTTTTATTCCTAAACTATTTGCCCCAACAACATCTCTTTCAGGCCAATCTCCAATCATAACTACTTCATCCTTATTTAAACCTAATTTTTCTAAAACAAGATTGAATGGTTTTGGAGAAGGTTTCCTTTCATTTGAGTCATCAAAAGTAACAACTACATCAAACATATGGTGTAGATTTAAATAATAAATCCTCATCCATGCTTCTCTACTAGGTGCATCTGATACAATAGCAAGCCTAATTCCAGATTTCATAAGGTGATTCAATGTTCGATGTACGTTTGGATATGCTTTTAAATTGGCCTCTTTACCTCTTCTGTATGCTACAATGGCTGAAGCAAGGTATTTGTTATCAACATAGCCAATTTGATCATTTAAGAATTTATCAAAAACTTGCTGATGCTCCCATCCCTCAGTCTCATAAATTGACATAACTTCCTTATAGGAATCTTCAATATCAATTTCAAGACCAGCTTCTTTCATTGATAAGAGAGCGTTCATTACCGCCTCTCTTTTCATTTTTATAAAATCTAAAAGTGTATTATCTAAATCAAATATTACAGCTTTGATCATTGCTCATATTTTTCAGGATTTCTTACACGATCAATTTCATATTCAGCCATCTTTCTCCAATCGCGATCATTTCGGGCTCTTTCAAAATGATTAATAGATACATTTTTATTTCCTGAGCCACTGCAATATTCAGCGATGCCGAGTTCAAACCAACCCCCGCCGAAGTTCTTTTTCAAATCTGTAGATTCTAAGGCTGCTTCTTTAGCAGATTCGCAGTCACCTAGTTTATTGTAAGCTTCAGCTAAATGAAACCATGATAGATGTTCTTTTGGTTCAATTTCTACAGCTTTCGATAATGCTTCAGCAGATTTTTCATAATTTTCGATTTTTGCATAAGAAATTCCTAATGAATGATATGCAAATGAATAATTTGGTTGTATATCAATAGCCTTTTGAAAGCTTGTAATAGCTTTATCAAATTCTTCAGTATCAATGTAAATATCCCCTAAACTTTTGTGAGCTTTGAAATATTTGCTATTCAAACGAACTGTTTCTTTAAATGAATTCATAGCATTTTCAATATCACCATTCTCTTTATAAGCAAGACCTAAACTATACCAACCTTTATCATATGTCTTTTTGATATCTAAAGCCTTTAAGTAACTTTCAATTGCCATTGATAAATTTCCCATCTTTCTTTGAAGAACCCCAATCTGAAAATGAGCTTGGTATATTCTAGAGTTTATCATTAGTACTTGATTGTATTTTGTTAGCGCTGACTCAAGATTTCCATTTTTATAATCTTCATTTGCACTGTTATAAAGCTTTTTAGCAACATTTGAGATTGATTTTTTAGATTTATCGTATCCTGAATCTACTTGAAGAGATTTTTTATAAAAATCAACTGCAATCATAAACTCTTTCTTTCCTTCATAGGCTTTACCAGTTCCGTATAGAGATTCAGCAGAATTTGGAACACTTTGAAGTACATCACCAAACCCTTGGATAGCATCATCAAATCTTCCATCTTGAACAGCTCTATTCGCGTTATTCCTCGTATTTCTTAAGTTATTAAGCCTATCAAACTCTGATCTAAACTTTTCGTTTGATTTATCAGCTTCAATTGCAGCTCTAATTTTTTCTCCAGCAAGCTCAATATTTCCAGTTGAAAGAGCTTTTTGAGATTCTTCATATAATGCAACCGCCGAAGTTTGAGCGTATAAAGCAGAACAAGTTAAAAGTACTAATATGAAATTTTTCATTTTGTCACCTTATGTTTATTTCAAATTTTTCTTAATCTAATAATTCTTTTAAAAATAATGTTAGAAAAATATTCGTGCCGAAGGCGGGACTTGAACCCACACAGAGTTGCCTCCACTAGCCCCTCAAGCTAGCGTGTCTACCAATTCCACCACTTCGGCAAAAATTAGTTTGAGGAATCTTCTTCAGGAATCAACTCTCCCACTGATGGAAGAGAAAATTCTTGTGGAATCATTTCATCAACCTGCCTTGATTCAGCATCTTTTTGCAAAATAGACTCGGATGATGGACTAGACTCTCCACTTAAAGCACCTATAAGCATTGCTAAACCAATAAATGCAATACCTAAACCTGTTGTTAATTTTGTAATGAAATCATTAGCTCCAGATGATCCTAGCATAGAATTTGCTGTACCGCTCATCATAGAATTAAGTCCTCCTTGACCAGATTGCATCAAAACAACTACAATCAAAAGAATGCTAATAATTGTATGTATCGTTATTAAAAATTGAATCATATTACCTCATTTTATTTAACATATTTTTAAACTTTTCAAAATCTGCGCTAGCACTACCAATTAAAAACCCATCTAACAATGAAATTGATGATAGCTCTTCAACAGAATTTTCGTCAATCGACCCTCCATAGAACAAACGAATGTTAGGCCTAGCTTCATCGGAATATAACTCTTTTATTAAATTATTTATATATGAAAGAACATCTTCTATGTATTGCTTTGAAGCAACTAATCCAGTCCCAATTGCCCAAACAGGCTCATAGGCTATATCAAGATTTTTTCCTGGTATTTGATCTGGTAAAATAGATAACTGTTTTTTAATTACTTCAAAAGTTTTATTCTCTTCTTTTTCATCAAGCTTTTCACCAATACATAGAATAACTGAACCTATTTGGTTTAAGCAATTATTAAGTTTCTTCTCAATTAATTCATTATTTTCATTAAAAATAGTTCTTCTTTCAGAGTGACCTACAATACATGAATCTACTTTATGAGATGTAATAGAGTTTGAACCAGTAACAGCTCCACTAGTTTGTGCATCACAATCTTGCATTCCAATATTAATATTATCAAACTCTTTGGCTAAATCTTGAACAATGCTAATAGCAGTATGACTTGGAAAAATCATAATTTCAAACTCTGAAAAAAGGTCTTTATTGGCATTTATTTTTAACATGAATTCTCTGGATTCATTGCTATTAAGGTACATTTTCCAGTTTGCAGCAAATATTTTCTTATTCATTTTTTTAACATCTCCAATGCTGGTAGTTTTCTACCAGATAGCATTTCTAAGCAAGAACCGCCTCCGGTAGATACGTGGGAAAACTGTTCAATTAAACTATTATCATAATTTCTTATAGCAGCTACAGTGTCTCCACCTCCAACAATTGAAGTTAATTGGTTTCCTATGATAGCATCAACAATTCTATTTGTTCCCACTGCAAAATTAGGATTTTCAGCTACTCCTACAGTACCATTCCATAATAAAGTTTGTGATGAAGATATAATATCAGAAAATAGCTTTATTGATTTTTCTCCAATGTCCTCACAGATCATATTTTCTGGAATATCATTAGCATCAGCAACATTGATGTTGCCAGAACCAATTGAATCAAGCTCTCCTGCAAAATCTATTGGAAGTATAATTTTGGTTCCTTTTTTTGAGGCTTTTTTTAATAAATTTTTTGCTACATCAACCTTATCCTTTTCAGCTAAAGAAATACCGATTTCTTTGTTCATTGCAAGTAAAAACGTATTTGCCATAGCGCCACCAATAATAATATTGTCTGCAAGATCTAAAAAATTCTCAATTACAGCAATTTTTGTATCTATTTTTGATCCTCCAATGATTAATGAAAGCGGTTTTGAAGGATTTGCAAGCTTTTCAGAAAGAAATTTCATTTCCTGCTCAATTAGAAGACCCATTCCCTTGGTAGCAAAATGTTTTGTAATACCAGAGTTTGAGGCATGGTCTCTATGAGCAGTTCCAAAAGCATCATTTATATAAATGGAGCCATGTCTAGCCAGTTGTGAAGCAAAATCTGAATTATTTTCAGTTTCTTCATTATAAAATCTTAAATTTTCTAGTAAATGTATTTCGCCATCTTTCAAATTTTTTGAAACATCAATAGCATCTTCAGATATGCAATCTTCAGAAAATTTTATTGGCATTTCTAATAATTCAGCTAGCTTCTCGCCTGCAGGAATGAGAGAATATTTACTATTAAATTTTCCCTTAGGTCTTCCCATGTGTGACATTAAGACCACCTTTGCTCCTTGCTCTAAGCAATACTTTATGGTAGGAATAGATTTAAGTATTCTATAGTCGTCAGCGACTAATTCATTCTCAACTGGAACATTATAGTCAACTCGAATAAGAACTGTTTTTCCAGATGCCGTATTTGACGACTTAAAATCTATTGTAGAAATCTTACGCAACATGATTGCATAAGATACAAATTATTTTAAACAATTCCTTGGTCAATCATTGAGTCAGCAACTCTCACAAATCCACCTATATTGGCACCATCAACATAATTAATAAAGTCTCCTTTATCACCGAATTGCACACAGGTTTTATGAATTTTTATCATAATACCTTTAAGAAGATTATCAACTTCTTTACTACTCAAAGGCATTCTTGTGCTATTTTGACTCATTTCAATTCCAGAAACCGCAACTCCGCCAGCATTAGCTGCTTTACCTGGGCCAAACAATATTTTTTCTTTGATAAAATGTTCAACTGCCTCAGTGGTTGAAGGCATATTTGCTCCTTCAGCAACAACAAAACATCTATTCTTGATTAAAGCTTTTGCATCAGCTTCATTTAATTCATTCTGTGTTGCGCAAGGTAAAGCAATATCACATTTTACTTCCCAAGGAGTTTTTCCTTCAACAAAATCAACATTATACTTTTTAGCATATTCTGAAATTCTTGCTGAACTATTCTCTTTAAATTTCTTTACAAATTCAAGTTTTTCTAAAGTAATACCTTCGGGATCATATATATAGCCAGAAGAATCTGATAAAGTAACAGGCTTTGCTCCAAGATGAATTAATTTTTCACAAGCAAATTGTGCAACATTTCCAGAACCAGAAATAGTGGCAACTTTACCAGAGATAGATTCATTTCTTGTTTTAAGCATCTCCTCGACAAAGTACACTGCGCCATATCCAGTTGCTTCAGGACGGATTAAGCTTCCTCCCCAAAGAGTCCTCTTTCCAGTCAAAACCCCAGTAAATTCATTTCTAATTCTTTTGTATTGACCAAACATAAAACCAATTTCTCTTCCGCCTACTCCAATATCTCCAGCTGGAACATCGGTATTATGACCTATATGTCTTGATAACTCAGTCATAAAAGATTGACAGAACTTCATGATTTCATTATCTGATTTTCCTTTAGGATTAAAATCTGATCCACCTTTACCGCCACCCATATTCAATCCAGTAAGGCTGTTTTTAAAAATTTGTTCAAAAGCGAGGAACTTTAAAACGCCAAGATTTACTGTAGGGTGAAATCTTAAACCACCTTTATATGGTCCTATAGCAGAATTAAACTGTATTCTATAACCTAAGTTAACATGTACACTTCCATTATCATCCACCCAAGGAACTCTAAATATAATCATTCTTTCTGGCGTAACGATTCTATCTAAAATATTACCATCTAAATAATCCTGATTTTGTTGAACAGTATCCCAAATAGAACCAATGACCTCTTCAACAGCTTGTAGAAATTCCTTTTCATTCGGAAATTTTGAATTTACGTTCTCTAAAAAATCTTGTTTTGATTTATAATTCATTGAGCTAGTTATCTCCTATTTATTTCGTCAATGAATGAAATTACAAAACATTAAAAAAAAGCAAAGAGTTTTTTAAAAAAAAATTAAAAAAGTAAAATAATTTAGACATTTAATTCTGTGTGATATAACTTTAGCCGTTTATGGCGGAGTAGCTCAGTTGGTTAGAGCAGCGGAATCATAATCCGAAGGTCGGGAGTTCAAATCTCTCCTCCGCTACAAAAGTATCAATTAATTCAATCTCCTCTTTTGTAAGCACTAATTTATAATATTCATTACTATATTTTTTATTGTAGTTGGGGTCATGTTGTATACTTTTATCTGGAATGTGAATCTGAGAACTTTTACCCTTATTTAAATATTGTGAAAATTGAATTATTTCAACAGAAACCTCCAATTTAAGCCATTTCAATAAATTTGTAATTTCTTCAATGGGATCAGTAGAAAATTCTTGTTGTGAAAAAAAATATAAGTTTTTGTTTGGATTTATACTGTTTATATAATGGTAAAACAATTCATAGAACTGTATTGCTCCTATCACATTGCTTGATATTTTATCACTAGCTTTAAACTCGTAAGATTTTATACTGTTTGGTGGAAAAAAATTTATTAAGTCTTTAAATTCTTTAAAGTCCCACTTCATTCTTTTAAAACTAGCAGCTAGAGGCATCAAAGGCCTGTAACAAATTATTACTTTATGATTTAAGCATAGCTCTTTTGAACTAAATAATAAAAATGGATCTTTTATCAATAATTGATTAGCACTTGAGCTTTTTTTAGTCTTGAAATAGGATAAAGAGCTTTCATTTCCAAAAAAAGTCTTAAAGATTCTTTTTGCTAAACTATCATTCTTTAAATATCCTTTCTTAAAACTAGATTTAAATTGTACAAGATCTTTAAAGATCGATTGGAATTCATCAACAGAAATATTCTTGCCAGGATAAGGGTAATTGAATTGAACATCAATTATGCCCTGGTTCGCGTTAAATGGCTCATAAATCATCGAAAACCCTTTAATAGATGATAGCACATTACCTAGTGGAGTTGTTCCTGATCTAGGTATACCAGAAATGATTATTGGTTTTTTGATATTTTTCATATTTTCAGGATAATGTTATCATCTAAAAATAAAGAAAAAATATATATAAAATGTATCGAAAGTGTTAAAAGCACATCTGAAAGTAATAAGCTTAAATTTATCTCAAAATTGCTTTTTAAATCATTTGATAGTTGGATTTTTTGTGGTTTTTATGTTCAAGAAAATGATAAACTACTTGTATCAGAATATAGTGCAAACAAAATACCTTGCAGTCCTATTGAATTTAATGGAGTATGTGGTACTGCAATTTTAAAAAATAAAATTTTAAATATTGGAGATGTAAATACTTTTCAAGGTCACATTGTATGTGACAACAATAGCAAATCAGAGCTTTGCATTCCCTTTGATATTGAAGGCATAAAATATGTTTTGGATATTGATTCAAATATATACGATGCTTTTTGTGAAATTGATGAGAAATACTTAGTAAAAATTATTAAAGAAATTTAATTATTCTTTAATTTCTTCTTCAACTGGAGATTCTTCAGTAACATCTACTACTTTTTCAGTATCAAAATTAAATTTGTCTACAAATTCAATTAAAGATATTTTAGCAGCATCATTTGCTCTCGATCCAAGCTTAATAATTCTAGTATAACCTCCAGGTCTATCAGTGTAGCTTGGAGCAATTACATCAAAAAGAGTCTTAACTGCATCATTATTGTGGATTTTTTTCAAAACTTCACGCCTATTATGAACAGTATGATTTTTAGCTTTTGTAATCATTGGTTCAATAAATTTTCTTAACTCTAGAGCTTTTTGATGTGTTGTCTTAATGCGCTTGTGTTCAATTAATGAACTAGCAAGGTTAGACATCATAGCTTTTCGATGTGCAGATAATTTACCAAACTTTCTTGATGATATTCTCTTTCTCATTATGCTTCGTCTTCAGTGTAAGGACTAGTATCCATTCCAAACTTTAATCCCATTGTTTCTAGTTTTTCAATAAGCTCGTTTAATGATTTTCTTCCGAAATTCTTATACTCAAGCATTTCAGTTTCTTCCTTATCAACAAGTTCACCAATTAAAGTAATACCTGCTGCTTCTAGACAATTATGACTTCTTACTGAAAGTTCCATTTCATCAATAGATGATTCTAGAAGTTTACGAATTTGTAGAATTTCTTCACTAACAGGTTTATCTATTTCTAGAATTGATGGATTACTTATTGAATTAATAATATTATAATGTTCTGATAAAACAGATGAACAATAACTTACTGCATCAATCGGAGTAATAGATCCATCTGTTGATACGTTCAATGAAAGCATCTCTGTGTCTTCTTTTGCTCCTGGAAGCGGAGAAACATTAAATGAAACTTTTGTCACTGGATTAAAAATACTATCAATAGGTATCATACCAACTGGGGAGTTATTTAATTTATTCTCATCGCTTGATTTATAACCCTTTCCAATTCCAAGTCTCAATTCGACTTCAAGTGTTGTACCTTTAGCAATATCTGTAATATGATGATCCGGATTTAAAATAGTGAAATCATCGCTAACAGCCTGAATATCAGCAGCTGTAAAAGCATTAGGACCTATAACTTTTAAAAATATTGGTTCAACTGTACTCTCAAACAAGTGAAAACGTACGCCTTTTAAATTCATTATAATATCAGCAACGTCCTCTGTTACACCGTCAATAGTGGAAAATTCATGATGAGCACCTTCAATTTTAACATTAGTAATTGCAGCGCCAGGCACAGCCGTAAGAAGAGCTCTTCTTAAAGAATTGCCGATAGTAATTCCGTAACCCCTATCTAATGGTTTAATAGTAAAATTACTTGAATTATCTTCATTAACTTTATGTGAAATTTTAAATTTTAAGTTACTCATATCTCTTCCTTTATCTTGAATAGTATTCAACAACTAATTGTTCGTTCATAGTTAAATCAATTTCATCTCGTTCTGGAAAACTAACAAATGTTCCTTCCATTTTTGCCTTATCGACAGATAACCATGAAATGTTTAAATCGCCTTTTACCATTTTAATCGCATTTAAAATAATATCTAATTTTTTACTCTTATCTCTAACTGTAATTGAATCGCCAGGCTTTAATCTAAACGATGCAATATTAACTTTTTTGTTATTTACTAAAAAATGACCATGACTAACTAACTGTCTTGCAGCTGGTCTTGTCGGTGCAAAACCTAGCTTATATATTACATTATCTAATCTAGATTCAAGCATAACAAGAAGATTAAGCCCAGTTTCACCTTTCATTTGAGAAGCTTTTTCAAAATAGTTCCTAAACTGTTTTTCAAGCATTCCATAAGTAAATTTAATTTTTTGTTTTTCTTTTAACTGAACAGAATATGTAGAGAATCTTTTACCAGATTTACCATGCTGTCCTGGACCATACCCTTTTTTTGATAACAATCTATCAAACTTAGGATTTCCAAAAATATTTACTCCAAGTTTTCTAACTAACTTGCCTTTAGGTGTATTTAATTTTGCCATTCTTTATACTCTTCTCTGTTTTTTAGGTCTACATCCGTTATGAGGTAATGGAGTAACATCAGAAATTGATGTAACTTGCAACCCTGCAGTAGATAAAGCTCTTATAGCTGATTCTCTTCCTGCGCCAGGACCTTTAACTCTTACTGCTACAGTAGTCATCCCCATACTTACAACTTCACTAGCAACTTTCTCTGAAGCAACAGTTGCTGCATAGGCAGTGTTTTTTCTAGAACCTTTAAAGCCTGCCTTTCCAGCTGTTGCCCAAGCAACAACATTACCAAATTCATCTGAAACTGTAATATTTGTGTTATTAAATGTTGCTTTAATATGCACAATACCGTTTGGATTAATTTTTTTCTTTTTCTTATTAGATCTAGTCTGCGTCGCCATATTATACTGCCTTCTTACCTAATGAAATTGTTTGTCTTTTCTTACTTCTTTTTGTTCGAGAATTGGTTTTAGTTCTTTGTCCTCGAACTGGCAGAGATTTTCTATGTCTCACACCTCTATAGCTACCAATGTCTTGTAATCTTTTAACATTTTTTAAATTTTCACTTCTAAGCTCACCCTCAATAAGAAGCTTTAGTTCTACTATAACTTTTCTGATTTCATCTTCTTGTTTTGATGATAAGTCAGTAACACGAGTATTAGGATCAACTTTAGCTTGCTCACAAATATCAAGAGCGGTCTTTAATCCAATTCCGTGAACATATCTTAAAGAATATGATACTTTTTTATCTTTTGGTATATCTACACCTGCTATTCTAGCCATTATCCTTGCCTCTGCTTAAATCTAGGGTTTTTCTTATTAATTACGTAAATACGTCCTTTTCTGCGGACGATAATGCAATCTCTAGTTCTTTTTTTAACTGAAGCTCTTACTTTCATAATTATTGCCTAAATGTTATTCTTCCTCTACTTAAATCATAAGGAGATAATTGTAAATCAACTTTATCTCCAGGAAGCATTTTAATAAAGTGCATTCTCATTTTGCCGCTTACGTGAGCTAAAACTTCATGCTTTTTTCCTCCAAGATTTATGGTTACCCTAAATCTTGCTCCAGGTAGAGCTTCCTTAATAGTACCTTCTACTTCTATAGATTCTTGTTTTGTCATTTTTTCTTACGTTAAAATTCTGGGTTGGAACTTAGTAATAAGAATTGAATGTTCAAAGTGCGCACTTGCACTGCCATCTTCCGTCCTAATTGTCCATCCATCGCTATCAGTTTTAATATGTCTAGTTCCTACATTTACCATAGGTTCAATAGCTAGACACATTCCTTCCTTCAATTCAACATTTAAATCTGCAGTTACAGGGTTAGAAAAATTTGGAACTTGAGGCTTAATATGTAATTGCCTACCAATACCGTGACCAACCAACTCTCTAACAATTGAAAAGCCTTCAGATTCAACATATTCTTGTATTGAATTGCTTATATCAAATATTTTATTTCCAATAACAGCATTTTTAATTCCAATTTCTAATGCTCTTTTTGTTACATCTAACAATCTTTGCTTTTCTTCAGATATTTTTCCCACAGCTATTGTTCTTGCTGAATCACTATAAAAATCATTTTTAATTACTCCACAATCAATACTTACAATTTGTCCTTCAACAAGTACTACATCTTTTGGAATTCCATGAACGATCTCATCATCAATGGAGACTGTTAGAGAAGCTGGGAATCCATCATATCCTTTAAAGGCAGGTTTGGCATTACATGAACTAATGTAATTTTCAGCTATTTTATCTAACTCCAAAACTGATTGACCTGGAAAAATACTATTCTCAACCAAATCAAGAGTATCTGAAAGAATCTGACAGCTTTCAGATATAGCATTAACTTCAATATGATTATTAATATCAACCACGTCTACTTCGTACCTTACCTTTAGTTAAAAAACCATCATAATGTCTTGATAATAAATGAGACTCTATCTGGCTTAAAGTATCTAATCCAACTCCAACAACAATAAGCAAGCTTGTTCCGCCAAAAAATGAGGCATAAGCATAATCTAATCCAGCAAATTGCTGAAGGAAATATGGCATAAGAGCTATAAAACCTAAGAAACAAGCGCCTGGTAGTGTAACTCTAGTTAAAATATTTTCAATAAACTCTGCAGTCTTTTTTCCTGGTTTAACACCAGGGATAAAACCGCCCTGTTGTTTTAGGGTTGAAGATACTTGATTTGGATCAAATTGTAATGCAGTATAAAAATAAGTGAAAAATATAATCAACAATGCAAACATCGTATTAGAAAACCAGTGGTCCATAGCAAATAAGGAGATAAAGTTTGATTGAGTTGCATCCTGTCCAAAAAACGTTGCAATAGTACCTGGAATTAGAATTATGGATTGAGCAAAAATAATTGGAATTACTCCAGCGGTATTAATTTTTAAAGGTAAGTAAGTATTTTGACCTCCATATACTTTACGACCTACAATTCTTCTTGCGTATTGAACAGGAACTTTTCTAACACCTTGTTGAACCAAAATAATCATCATCACTAAAAAGAAGAAAAGAAGCATTAAAAATAATTCAGAAAGAATTCCTCTGACACCTTGTTGAAAATATGAGATTTCAGAAATTACTACGTTTGGAAATCCAGCGATGATACCCACCATAATAATTAAAGAAATACCATTTCCAATTCCGTGTTCCGTAATTTTTTCACCAAGCCATAACAAAAGCATAGTACCAGTAGTAATGCTTACTACAGCAGTAAATCTAAAAAGAAAACCTGGATCTAAAACAATACCGTAACTTTCAAGTAATAAAGCGATAAAAATAGATTGAACAAACGCTAAAACTACAGTTCCATATCTTGTTATTTGAGTAATTTTTGCTCTTCCACTCTCACCTTCCATAGCTAGTCTTTGAAAATAAGGAAGTGTAGTTTGTAAAATTTGAATAACAATTGAAACAGAAATATAGGGCATAATACCTAAACCAAAAATTGCAGCTTGACCAAATGCTCCACCAGTGAACAAGTTGAATAAGCCAAAGAATGTATCATTTAAAGATTCCATTGTTTGTCTTAGTGCGTCAGGATTAATACCCGGAATTGGCACCTGAGAACCAAGTCTTACAATTACTAGAATACCTAAGGTAAATAAAATTTTTCTCCTAAGCTCTGGTATTGCAAAAATATTTCTTATTTTTTCAATCACAGAGTGTTAGCCTTTCCTCCAGCATCCTCAATTTTTTTTACTGCAGAATCGCTGAATGAAGATGCGGTAACATTAACCGCTTTATCAATGGATCCGTTTCCTAATACTTTAACTGGTGCAAGACTAGAAGAAATAAGTCCACTTTTTGACATTACTTCAGCATCAACATTCTTCACTTTAAGTTTGGAAATTTGTGAAAGGTTCACTATTTCAAATGTTTTTGAGAAATTAGAATTATTAAATCCTCTCATTGGTACTCTTCTATGTAAAGGCATTTGACCACCTTCAAACCAAAAACGATATTTGTGACCACTCCTCTGACCGGCGCCTTTATGACCCCTACCTGCAGTGGTTCCTAAACCAGAACCATGACCTCTTCCAACTCTTTTAGATTTTTTGAGCGCATTTGTTGGTTTAACTAGTTTCATACTTCTTCTACCTTTACTAAATAATCAATTTTCTTAATCATACCCACGATAGCGTCATTTGCTTCTTTAACAACTGATTTATTCATTTTAGTGAGCCCTAATGCATCAAGAGTAGCTTTAGCTTTTCTTGAATATCCAATTCTGCTTTTAATTTGTGTTATTTTTAATTGTTTTTTAGCCATTTTAAATCTCAAAAAGTGTTTTAGGTGTTTTTCCTCTTTTCTTAGCTACAACTCTGACATCCTGTAAGCTAGTTAATGCATTCATGACAGCTTTTGCAACATTCATAGCATTGTTAGATCCTAATACTTTTGAATAAATATTATTAATTCCAACTTGTTCCATAATTAATCTTGCCGCAGAACCAGCAATGATACCTGTACCATAGGGAGCAGGCTTTAATAAAACTCTACTAGCTCCGTGCTTTCCAATTATTTCATGAGGAATAGTATAATTTATTACTGGAACTTTAACCAAATTCTGTCTAGCATTTTCTTTAGCCTTATTTATTGATACAATAACCTCATTAGCTTTACCAGAACCAATACCAACATATGATTTACCGTCACCAATAACTACAAGGGTAGAAAAACTAAACCTTTTTCCACGTGAATTAACTTTAGCTACTCTATTAATTCTGATAACTGATTCTTCTTTTAAATCAAGTTCTGAAAAATTTATCATACTTATTCATGCTCCATCTTAAAATTTAAGACCACCTTCTCTAGCTGCATCAGCTAAAGATTTCACTCTTCCGTGGTATCTAAATCCATTTCTATCAAAATAAATTTTATTAATCTTTTTTCCTTTTACTCTTTTGGAAAGAGAAGTTCCAACAAGTGCTGCAATTTCAGTTTTAGTCAACTTTTTCTTTGAAAACTCTTTCTCTTTTGAAGAAGCAGAAACAATAGTCTTTTGATTGAAATCATCTATGATTTGTGCTTCAATGTGACTAGTACTCTTAAAAATACATAATCTCATTTCATCTTTTTTTGGGAAGGGTTTTTTTGATCTTTTTCTTCTTCTTAAATACTGTTCTTTTTTTACTATTAAAGCTTTCATTAGTCGCCCCCTCCAACTGTTTTACCTTGTTTTGAACGAACATATTCGTCTTTATATCTAATACCTTTTCCTTTATATGGTTCAGGCTTCTTTAAAGATCTAATCTTAGCAGCTACTTGACCGACTAGCTGTTTATCAGCGCCTTTAATTTCAAGTGAGGTTTTATTAGCTACTGCTTCAATCCCCTGAGGTAAATCAAATGCAATATCATGCGAAAAACCTAGCTGAAATATTAACCTACTACTCTCAGGCTTTACATTAAAACCAACTCCAATAATTTCAAGGTGTTTTGAAAAACCATTTGTAACACCTTCAATAGCATTAAAAATTAACTGTCTTGTAGTGCCATGCATAGACTTTGCAACTTTATCTTCAGAATTTCTTGAAAGAGTCATTACTTTATCATCAATATTGACTGAAACTTCGTCACATAAGTTTACCAAAAGACTTCCATTAGGCCCTTTAATCATTAACTGGCTTCCTTTATTTTCTAAAGAAACGCTATCAGGAATATTAATTAATCTATTTCCAACTCTTGACATACTACCAAACGTTGCAGAGCAACTCTCCTCCAACTTTTAATTCTCTAGCTACTTTATTACTTACTACTCCTTTTGGAGTTGATAAAACGCTGATTCCCAAACCATTTAATACTCTAGGAATTTCAGAACATGCAACATACACTCTTTTCCCAGGTTTACTAATTTTTTCAATTATTGTAATAGCAGGAGCATATTCATTATATCTAAGATATAATCTAATATCTTCTTTGCTATCTCCTTTATCTACAAAAACAAAGTTATCTAAATAACCTTCTTCTTTAAGAATAAGAGATAATCTTTTCTTTAAGGTAGATGAAGGTACATCAACCCATCTCTTTTTTGCAGCATAACCATTTCTGATTCTAGTACAAAAATCTGCTATTGGATCTGTCATTGACATATATTTCTCCTACCAACTTGCCTTTGTTACACCAGGTAATTCACCATTGAGTGCAAGCTCTCTAAATGTTATCCTTGATAATCCAAATTTTCTCATATATCCTTTTGGTCTTCCTGATACAGCACAACGATTTGTTAATCTTGAAGCACTGGAAGATCTAGGAAGTTTTTGCATCTTAATAATAGCTTTCTCTTTCTCTTCGTAAGATACATTTGGATTTTTAATTATTGCTCTTAACTCTTTTCTTAATTCAAAATGTCTCTGAACTTTTTTCTGCAAATGAAATTCTCTAACAATTTTTGATTTTTTAGCCATCCTGCTCCTCAATATTATTTACAACATTTTTTTCCCTAATAGGTAAACCCATAGCTCTTAACAGTTCATAACAAACATCATCATTTCTAGATGAAGTTGTAATAATAACATCCATACCTCTAATTGAATCAACTTTATCATAATCTATTTCAGCAAAAACAACTTGCTCTTTAATACCAAAACTATAATTGCCCATACCATCAAAGGACTTGAAAGACAAACCTCTAAAATCTCTAGTTCTAGGTAATGCAACTGCACACAATCTTTCTAAAAACTCATACATAAAGTCTTTTCTAAGAGTAACTTTACAACCAACAGGAAAACCTCTTCTAACTTTAAAGTTAGAAATATCCTTTTTGGCAGTAGTAACAACAGGCTTTTGACCTGTAATAAGCATGAGCTCATCTAAAGCTGACTGCAATGCCTTTTTATTGTCTTTTGCATCACCAATACCGATATTTAATGTAATCTTTTCAATTTTTGGAACTTGCATAATACTAGAAAACTCAAACTTCTTCATCAAGTGAGGTCTGACTTCATCTAAATATTTTTTCTTATAATTTGGTACATTCATCATTTATCCTAATTCTTTACCACTTCTCTTTGATACTCTAACTTTAGATTTATCATCAAGAATTTTAAAACCTATTCTTGAAGCATTATCACCTTCCAGCGCCATCAAGTTAGAGATGTGTAATGATCTTTCTCTTTCTGTAAAGCCTCCTTGCGGATTCTCTTGTGTAGGACGTACTGCTCTTTTTGTTAATGCAACACCTTCAACAATTGCTCGCTGAGAGTGAGGAATTACTTTTAGTACTTTTCCAGTCATACCTTTGAAGTTTCCAGAAACAACTTTAACCATCATATTTTTTTTAATTTTCATTACAATACCTCTGGGGCCATTGAAATAATTTTCATATACCCGCCTTCTCTTAATTCTCTTGCTACAGGACCAAAAATTCTTGTTCCTTTTGGCTCATTTTGAGCATTTAATATCACTGCAGCATTATCATCAAATCTAATATAAGAGCCGTCTCTTCTTCTGACTTCTTTTTTCACTCGAACAACAACAGCTCTTGCCACTTCACCTTTTTTAACCATACCGCCAGGTGATGATGATTTGACAGATACAACTATAATATCTCCAATGCTTGCATATCTTTTCTTTGAACCGCCCAATACTTTAAAACACTGGACAACTTTCGCTCCAGAATTATCTGCTACTTTTAATCTTGTTTCCTGTTGAATCATTATTTTTTACTTCCGCTAATAAATTTAGATGCTCTCCATCTTTTTGTCTTGCTCAAAGGTCTAGAAGAAACTATTTGAACGGTGTCTCCGACATTAAATGCGTTCTTTTCATCATGAGCATAGTATTTTTTAGATCTTTTCATATATTTCTTATAAAGCTTGTGCTTCACAAGTCTTTCAACGCTCACTACAACAGTTTTATCCATTGCATTTGAAATAACTTTTCCTACCATTCTTTGAGAATTTCTATCCATTAATTATTTTCTCCATTTAAAGATAATTCTTTTAATATAGTATTAATCTTAGCATTCTCTTTTTTCATTTCAGAAATAAGCTTGTAATCTTCTAATTGTTGAATAGATTTCTGGAAACGATACTTTTGCAAACTTTCCAGATTATCAATCAATCTTGATTTCAAGTCATTTTCAGACAATTTTCTAAGATCTTCAATTTTCATCTAAACCTCTTTTGGATACTAATTTTGTTTTAATTGCTAGCTTATTTCCAGCGATTCTAAAAGCTTCTTGAGCTAATTCTTTTGGTATCCCTTCCACTTCAAATAAAATTCTTCCCGGTCTTACATTAGCCACCCAATATTCAGGTGAACCTTTACCTTTACCCATTCTTGTTTCAAGAGGTTTTTTTGTAATAGGTTTATCTGGAAAAATCCTAATCCACATCTTTCCTATTTTTCTTACTCTTCTAGATATAGAAATTCTTGTTGCTTCTATTTGTCTAGCAGTAATCCATCCTGGCTCCATCGCTTTCATGCCATAGCTACCGAAGTTTACTTCCGTACCGCCTTTAGCCATTCCTTTACGGTTTCCTCTGTGAACTTTTCTATATTTAATTTTTTTTGGTTCTAACATTATTTCTTAACCTTTGCAAATCCGTTACAAATCCAAACTTTAATTCCAATAATACCATAAGTAGTATGAGCTTCAACAAGCGCATAATCTATATCTGCTCTCAAAGTATGAAGAGGTACTCTTCCTTCCATAAATCTTTCAGATCTTGCAATTTCAACACCCCCTAATCTACCAGATACATTGATTCTAATTCCTTCAGCACCCATTCTCATAGTTGATTGCATGGTTTTATTTAAAATTCTTCTATATGGCATTTTTTTCACCAACTGAGCCGCAATATTTTGGCCAACCAATTCTGCATTTAGTTCTGGACGTTTTACTTCGTTAATATTTAGATGTATATCTTCAGTATTACACAGCTTAGCAACTTCTTTTTTAAGTCTAGCTACTTCTTCACCGCCTCTACCAATAACAATACCTGGTCTAGCAGTATGTATAGCAACAGTAATTGCCTGAGAAGTTCTTTCAATATTTATTGAAGCAACTGAGGCGTCTTGCAGTCTTTTCTTCAAATACTTTCTTAACTTAATATCTTGAGCCAAATCAGTAGCATAGGCATTCTTCTTTGGAAACCAATTGGAAGTCCAGTTTTTATTAACTTCTAATCTAAGTCCTTTTGGATGTGTCTTTTGTCCCATTTATTTATCCTATAACAATTTTTAAGTGACTGGTTCTTTTCTTTATTCTGTTTGCTCGACCTTGAGCTCTTGCTCTAAATCTTTTTAATGCTGGGCCTTCATCAACAGTAATAGTTTTTACATTAACTGAATTCATATCAAGATTAAAATCTACGTTATTGTCAGCATTAGCAATGGCTGAAGATAGAGTTTTTAAAATAATAGCTGCTCCTTTTTCATCCATATGACTTAGAGAGTTAAGAGCTTTATTTACATTCAAACCTCTTACTAAATCAGCTACTTTTCTCAATTTTTTTGGAGAAATTCTAACACTATTTGCTTTTGATACAATTTCCATCATTATTTTTTCTTTCTATCTCCAGAATGCATTCTAAATGTTCTTGTTGGAGAAAATTCACCTAGCTTATGACCTACCATATTTTCAGTAATGAAAACTGGAATAAACTTATTGCCATTATGAACGGCAAACGTATGGCCTACAAAGTCTGGAAGAATAATTGAGTTTCTAGCCCAAGTCTTAATAACAGACTTTTTTGAAGATTCTTCCATTTTATGAACCTTTTTTAAAAGTTTCATATCAATATGAGGACCTTTTCTAATGGATCTAGCCATTAATCATTTCTCCTTTTAATAATTAAAGCATTTGATTTTTTATTCTTTTTACGGGTTTTTAAACCTTTTGTTTGCTTACCCCACGGTGAAACAGGATGTCTACCTCCAGAACTTTTACCTTCACCACCACCCATTGGATGATCAACTGGATTCATCGCTACACCTCTAACTTTTGGTCGTCTTCCAAGCCATCTTGATCTTCCAGCTTTTCCTGAACGAACCAACTCGTGTTGCTTATTTCCTACAACACCTATAGTTGCTAAACATTTTTCAGGAACCATTCTAACTTCTCCTGATGGCATTTTAAGCGTAACATAATTGTTGTCGCGTGCCATAACTTGAACATATGCACCTGCACTTCTAGCCATCTGTGCTCCTTTTCCAGGAATCATTTCGATATTATGAACGAATTGTCCAGATGGAATATTTTTTAACTGCATAGCATTTCCAGTTTTTAGCTCAGCCTTTTCGCTTGAAATAATTTTATCTCCAACTTTTAACCCATTAGGCTGAATAATATATCTTTTTTCACCATCGATGTAGTGAATTAAAGCAATAAATGCACTTCTGTTTGGATCATATTCAATTGTTGCTACTTTACCCTCAATATCAAATTTATTTCTTTTAAAATCGATGATTCTATAACTTCTTTTATGGCCGCCACCCCTTCTTCTAGAAGTGATACGACCTTTATTATTTCTACCGCCAGTTTTCTTAAGTTTTCTTACCAAAGACTTCTCTGGCTTATCAGTTGTAATTTCTGAAAAATCTGGTCTAGAAGTAAATCTAGATGCTGGAGTTACTGGTTTAAGTTGTCTAATAGCCATTTATAACACCTATACGCTGAATAAATCTATATTATAACCATCTATTAATGTAACAATGGCTCTTTTTTTACTTTTAGCAAATCCATCAGTTCTTATAGTTCGACCATTACTTTTAACTGTCATTTGCTTTGCTTTACCTTTTCTACTAGAAATTGCAACTTTTGAAACTTTTACATTGAATTTTTGTTCTACAGCTTTTTTAACATCAATCTTATTGATATCAGAAGGTATCTCAAAAACGTATTTATTTTCTGTCTCTTGTAAGGCTGTCATCTTTTCAGTAACTATAGGTCTAATCAAAATTTTTGAAAAATATTTCATTAGCTTTTGCCTCCAAATCTATTTGAAAGATCCTCTAGTCCAGATACATCAATAAGTATTAACTCATTATCAAATAAATCTTTAACAGAACAAGAATTGGCTTTAACTAAAGAAACATAAGGTACATTTCTTGATGCTAAAGACAGGTTGTCGTCGATAACTGAAGAGATAATTGTTAACTTTCTACCATCAAGATTATTTTTTCTTAAAAAGGATATAAATTCTTTGGTTTTAGGTTGATTAGGAAATGATTCAACCACTTTAAATGAATCATTTTTAACCTTGTCAGATAATATGCATTTAAAAGCAAGCTGCTTAGTTTTAGCATTAACTTTTTTGAAATAATATTTAGGACTTGGACCAAAAATAACACCTCCGCCTCTATTCAATGGAGATCTGCTAGTACCTTGTCTAGCGTTACCGGTACCTTTCTGCCTAAAAGGCTTTTTTCCTCCACCAGAAACCAAAGATCTGTTTTTAGATGAACTAGTTCCTTGTCTAGAATTATTCATTTCTGCAACAACAGACTGATAAACTGCTTGCGAGTTCATTTCAACTTTGAAAACATTTTCTTTCAAAGTAAAATCTTTGCTAGTATCTATTGATTTAATCTTCATTTTTTAAACAAAAATACTGGTGAATTATTTGCACCAGGAATTGCTCCCTTAATAAATAATAAATTATTTTTATTGTCTATATCTACTATTTCTAAATTTTTAACTGTTACATTATCTGAGCCCATTCTTCCAGCCATTCTCATGCCTTTAAAAACTCTTGATGGCCATGATGCTTGTCCGATAGAACCGGGAGCTCTTTCAGTATGCTTATTACCGTGAGTCGCATCTTGTGTTGCAAAGTTATGTCTTTTAATAGCACCTGCAAAACCTTTACCTTTTGATTTAGCTCTTACGTCAATTATTTCACCAACATTAAAAATTGAAACATCAAACTGTTGTCCAAGCTTGTATTCAAAATCTTCTATTGACTTAAACTCTGCTAAAACCTGTGCTGTTTCTAATCCAGCTTTAGACAAATGACCTGTTGTTGGTTTATTGGTGTTGTTTTTTGATTTTTTACCATACGCTAACTGAACTGCGTTATAACCATCATCTTTTTTATCTTTTATTTGAGAAACAATACAAGGACCTGCTTCAACAAGCGTGACTGGTACAACATGACCATTTTCATTAAAAATTTGGGTCATTTTAACTTTTTTACCAATTAAGCCGTACATTTTATCTATTTATCCTCTAATCTCAATATCTACACCTGATGGAAGATCTAGTTTCATCAAAGACTCCACAGTCTTAGGTGTTGAATTAACAATATCTACTACTCTTTTATGAACTTTTGTTTGAAACTGTTCTCTAGATTTTTTATCAATAAATGGTGATCTCAAAACAGTATAAACAGTTCTTTTAGTTGGCAAAGGAATTGGTCCTGAAATAATAGCTCCAGTTGACTTTGCAGTTCTAATAATTTTTTCAGCTGACTTATCGAGCAACTTGTGATCGTAAGCTTTTAATGAAATTCTAATTAAATCTTTAGCCATGATTGATTAATCTCCGTCCTTTGCTTCTGTTTTCATCAATTTTTCTGTAATTGAAGCAGGTACTTTTGCGTATTCACTAAAGTCCATATGAAAATTTGCTCTACCTTGTGAAAGAGATCTTAAATCCGTTGCATATCCAAACATTTCACTTAGAGGAACTGCAGCTTTAATTTGCTGATTAGAACCTTGCTGTTCCATCGACTCAACTTTACCTCTTCGAGAGTTAATATCACCAATAACATCGCCTAAATAATCATCCGGTGTAGTTGCTTCAACAGCCATAATCGGTTCCATCAATACAGGATTTGCAGACTTGCAAGCCTTAGCTATTGCTCTTGATCCAGCAACTTTAAATGCAATTTCAGAAGAATCAACATCATGATATGAACCAAAAACTAATTCAACTTCAACATCAGGGATTGGATAACCATATAAAACACCATTTTTTAGCTGTTCTTGAATACCTGCGTCAACTGCTGGAATATATTCTCTAGGGATTACACCACCAACGATACTATTTACAAATTTGTATCCTTCACCTTGTGCAGTTGGCTTTACATTAATTACTACATGACCATATTGTCCTCTACCACCAGATTGTCGAACAAATTTTTCTTCAATTTTCTCAACTGGTTTTTGAATAGCTTCTCTGAATGATACTTGTGGCTTACCAACGTTGGCATTTACATTAAATTCTCTTTTTAAACGATCAATAATAATTTCTAGGTGAACCTCACCCATCCCTGAAATAACAGTTTGACCAGTTTCATTGTCAACTTTCACTTTAAAGGTTGGGTCCTCTTCACTTAGTTTATTCATTCCTTTCGCTAACTGATCTTGGTCGCCTTTAGAAACAGGTTCAATTGATACAGAAACAACTGGATCAGGGAATTCCATAGATTCTAAAGTAACATCGCCTTTTTCTGACAAGGTATGTCCAGTTCTCACATCTTTTAATCCAATAACAGCAACAATCTCACCTGCTTTAGCTTCATCTAACTCTTCTCTTTTGTTAGCGTGCATCTGGAGAATTCTTGAAACTCTTTGTTTTTCGCCAGTATTTGAATCAATACAGAAAGAACCTTTTTTCAAAGAACCAGAATATACTCTGATATAAGTTAATTTTCCTACAAATGGGTCAGTAGCAATTTTAAATGCGAGAGCGGTGAATGAACCATCGACAGAATTTATAATTTCTACACTATTATCAGGATTATCAACAGATGATCCTTGTATGCTTCCTATATCTACTGGAGAAGGAAGAAAATCAATAACCGCATCTAATACTCTTTGTACACCCTTGTTTTTAAATGCTGATCCACATAAAGTTGGAACAAAAGCACTCTCCAGACATCCTTTTTTCAAAGCGCCTTTAATCTCATCAGGAGATATTTCTTTACCCTCTAAATATTTTTCCATTAACGCATCATCAAAACTTGCAACTTCTTCAACTAAAAAATTTCTCCATTTATCAGCATCTGCTTTTAATTCATCTGGAATATCAATGTATTCAAATTCAGCGCCCTGAGAGCTTTCATTATACTGAATAGCTTTCATATTAGTTAAATCTATAATTCCTCTAAAATCTTCACCTGCTCCAATAGGAAGTGCAATTGGTAATGGCTTAGCACCAAGTCTTTTTTTCATGGTATCAATAGCATTATAAAAATCTGCACCAACTCTATCCATTTTATTAATAAATGCTATTCTAGGAACATTGTATTTTGTTGCCTGACGCCAAACAGTTTCACTTTGTGGCTCTACACCAGCAACTGCACAAAATACCGCTACAGCTCCATCCAGCACTCTAAGGGACCTTTCAACTTCCATTGTAAAATCAACGTGACCAGGTGTATCAATTAAGTTGACTCTATTTTTATTCCAATAAAAAGTTGTAGCAGCGGATGTAATAGTGATACCTCTTTCTTGCTCCTGCTCCATCCAATCCATTGTAGCTGCCCCGTCGTGAACCTCGCCAATTTTATGAGTTTTACCTGCATAATAAAGCATTCTTTCTGTTAAAGTGGTTTTTCCAGCATCAACATGAGCCATAATTCCTATGTTTCTAACAATTTTTAAATCGATTGACATTATCTACCTCTCCCGAAATGAGCAAATGCTTTATTTGCCTCAGCCATACGATGCGTATCATCTTTTTTCTTTATAGCAGAACCTTCATTATTAGATGCAGATAAAATTTCTCCAGCAAGTCTATTAGACATTGAACTACCAGATCTTTTTTTAGCACTTTCAATAATCCATTGTGAAGCAAGATAAAACTGTCTTCTGGAAGGAACTTCAATTGGTACTTGATATGTAGCACCACCAATTCTTTTTGATTTTACCTCAACATGTGGAGATGCATTATTAAGAGCCTTCTTAAAAATATCAATAGGATTCTTTTTACTTTTATCTTGGACTATATCAAAGGCATCATATAATATTTTTTCTGCAATACCTTTCTTACCATCTGTAAGAAGATAATTCATAAACTTAGAAATTTGTAAGTCATTAAACTTAGGATCTGGATTAATTGTTCTTCTTTCTGGTCTTCTTCTTCTCATTATTAACTCTTAGGTTTCTT
This sequence comes from Fidelibacterota bacterium, assembly GCA_016777965.1. Taxonomy (GTDB): domain Bacteria; phylum Fidelibacterota; class Marinisomatia; order Marinisomatales; family Marinisomataceae; genus Marinisoma. Next base: position 112,755 of record JADHQL010000001.1, read on the forward strand.
AGCTCCGTAACGAGATCTACTTGTTTTTCTATCATTTACACCTGCAGTATCCAATGAACCACGAACAATATGAAATCTAACACCTGGAAGGTCTTTTACTCTACCGCCTTCAATTAATACAATTGAGTGCTCTTGGAGGTTGTGTCCTTCGCCAGGGATATATGCATTGACTTCAATACCATTAGTCAATCTAACTCTTGCTACTTTTCTAAGCGCAGAATTAGGCTTCTTAGGAGTAGTAGTATAAACACGTGTACATACACCTCTCTTTTGAGGGCTTTTCTCAAGTGCCCTACTAGCCGATGTATTGGCTATTTTTTTTCTACTCTTTCTTATTAACTGATTTACAGTTGGCATATATATTTCCTTTTAAATATTAAAAGTCCGGGCGAATATATTGTTATAACACGGAAGAATCAAACTTTTTCTTCTACGCGTAGGATTATTCGAATTGGACTAAAAAATCATAATCTTAATAATCTAACTTTACTCTTCAACAATATCAGATTCTTCATCCTTAGTAAGCCTAACTTTATCAAGCTCAGGAAAACCTGTTCCAGCAGGAATTAACCTTCCTAATGCAACATTTTCTTTTAAACCTAATAGATAATCTGTTTTAGATGCTGTAGCAGCATCCGTCAAGACTCTTGTTGTTTCTTGGAATGAAGCAGCTGATATAAAACTATTTGTATTTAACGATGATTGAGTAATTCCCATTAAAATTGGTTCAAAGGTAGCTTGCTTAGCTTTATGGAACTTTATAACGTTATTATCTTGAGACTTCAAATCTTTATTAATCTCTTTAACTTCGTTTTGTGAAATCATAGTTCCTACATCTAGGTTTGAATCTCCAGATTCATCAATAACTACCATACCTTTCATATTATCATTATCTGCAAATAAATCCTGCTTATCTAATCTTTCTCCAGGGAGATATTTGCTATCACCAGGATCGTTAATTACGACTTTCTTCATCATCTGATTAACAATTACTTCAATATGTTTATCATTAATTCCAACCCCTTGAAGTCTATAAACTTCTTGAATTTCATCTACCAAATATTCTCTAACAGCATTTGGACCAAGAATAGTTAAAATATCAGATGGAGAAATGGCTCCTTCACATAAAGGCGTACCAGCTGTGATAAAATCTCCTTCATGGACAACAACGTATTTACCATAAGGAATTTTGTATGTAATTGACTTACCATTAGCAGGTACTACTGAAACCTTTCTAACGCCTTTTTTAATTTTTCCAAATTCAACAGTACCATTTATCTCCGTTACAACTGCTGGATTTGCAGGCTTTCTAGCTTCAAATAATTCTGCAACTCTTGGAAGACCTCCAGTAATATCTCTAGATTTTCCTACTTCTTTTTGAATTTTAACTAATGTTTGTCCTCTAGTGACATCTTGGCCATCGTTTACAACCAAAGTAGCTTTAACTGGTAGAATAGTTCCACCAGATAAAATATCACCTTTTTTGCTGTAGATTTCAATTTGCGGACTTAAACTTCTATCTTTAGATTCAGTAACAACTTTCTGTTTTTTACCACCGTCAACTGCTTCTTCTTGATAAGTGTCACCTTCAATGAAATCTTTCATTTTAATAACTCCAGACTGTCTCGCAAGAATTAAGTCTGTATAAGGATCCCATGAAAAAAGAGTCATGTCCTTTTTAACTTTGTCGCCTTCATTAACATTTACATTTGCTCCATAAGGAATATTTAATTCATCTAAAACATTATCATTTGAGTCAACAATTGACAATTTTGAATTTCTCGATAAACATCTAACAACATTGAATCCATCTTCATCTAAAGTTTCAGCTGGTTCATAGTCGCTAGTAAACTTAGCTGTACCATCAAATCGTGACTTCTTATCTGATTCCTCAGCAATACGAGTAGCTGTACCACCAATATGGAAAGTTCTAAGAGTTAGCTGTGTACCTGGCTCACCAATACTTTGGGCAGCAATAATACCAACAGCTGTACCTTTTGTAACAAGCTTTCTTCTGGTTAAATCCCAACCGTAACATTTGGCACAAACACCTCTTCTAGATTCGCATGAAAGAATTGATCTTATTTTTACACTATTAAAATTATTTTCAACTATAACATCAGCCAATTTTTCATCGAAAATATCTCCAGGATTAACAACAGTTTCACCATCAATAACTATTTTTTCTGAAGAAGTTCTTCCCAAAATACGCTCTCCAAGTGATTCAACAATTTCTTCACCTTCTTTAAGGTCAGATACGGTGATTCCATTAATTGTTTTACAATCATCTTCATAAATAGTAACGTCTTGTGCAACATCGACCAGTCTTCTTGTTAAATAACCAGCATCTGCAGTCTTAAGAGCTGTATCAGCTAAACCTTTTCTGGCACCGTGAGTTGATATAAAATACTCCATCACAGAAAGACCCTCTTTAAAATTAGACTGAATTGGACTCTCAATAATTTCACCACCACCTATCATAGATTTTCTAGGCTTAGCCATTAACCCTCTCATACCTGCGAGCTGTTTAATTTGGTCTCCACTACCTCGAGCTCCTGAATCAGATGAAATATACAATGCATTAAAACCTTGATTATCTGATCTTAAACCATCCATCATCACATCTGCCACGTCACTTGTAGCTTTTGTCCAAACATCAATGACTTTATTATATCTTTCACCCTCCGTCAAGACATGTCTATCAAAACGCTGTTGTATTTTATCTACTTCTTGCTCTGCTCTTTCAATTATATCATGCTTTGCATCAGGAATGATAACATCGCTTATTGAAATTGAAATTCCGCTCATAGTAGCAGTTTTGAAACCAATATCTTTAAGGTCATCAAGTAATTGGACTGTACGTTGATTTCCGGCTTTTACAAAAGATTCACCAATGATAAAACTAAGTTTTTTCTTAGAAACAATTTCATCATAATATCCTAATTCATCTGGGATAATGGAATTGAATATTGCTCTTCCTGCAGTAGTATTTTTATGCCAAATGCCATTATGTCTAACGTTAATAATTGCATGCATAGCAACTTTACCATTATAATGAGCAATTTTAACTTCGTCAATTGATCCAAATGACATTCCCTCACCAATCTGTCCTTTTTTGTCTCTAGTTAGATAGTAACAACCTAAAATCATGTCTTGCGAAGGTAATGTGATAGGTTTTCCACTAGCTGGATGTAAAACATTCTGACTTGCCATCATCAATACTCTTGCTTCTAATTGTGCGGGTATTGACAATGGAACATGAACAGCCATTTGGTCTCCATCGAAGTCAGCATTGAAAGCTGAACATACAAGTGGATGGACTCGAATAGCTTTACCATCAATAAGAATTGGTTGGAAAGCAATAATTCCCAATCTATGAAGCGTAGGAGCACGATTTAATAATACTGGATGATCCTTAACAACACTTTCAAGAATTTCATAAACAAATGATTCTTTATTTTCAATCATTAGTTTTGCGCTTCTTGGTGTTGCAGCTAAATCTCTTCTTATTAATTCTCTTATTAAGTGAGGTTTAAATAATTCTAATGCCATATTCTTTGGAATACCGCATTCAGTCATTCTCAATTCTGGACCAACTACAATAACTGATCTTCCAGAATAATCAACTCTTTTACCAAGAAGGTTTTGTCTAAATCTACCCTGCTTACCTCTAAGCATGTCAGAAATTGACTTCAATGGTCTTTTTGAACCGCTTCTAATTGCGGTTTTACGTTTTGTATTATCAAAAAGTGCATCAACAGACTCTTGCAACATTCTTTTTTCATTTCTTAAAATTACTTCAGGTGCCTGAATATCCAATAATTGCTTTAACCTATTATTTCTAATAATAATTCTTCTGTATAAGTCATTAAGATCGCTTGCAGCAAATCGTCCACCCTCTAATGGAACTAAAGGTCTTAACTCAGGTGGCATTACAGGCAAAATAGAAACGATCATCCATTCAGGCTTATTGTTTCTATCTTGAGCAAAATCTTTTACAACTTTAAGTCTTTTGAGAGCGTCTTCTCTTTTTTGCTTTGATTTTGTTGATGAACTTATTGTTTCTAGCTCCTGTTTAAGCTCTAATAAGTCCATTTCAGCAAGAGCATCTTTAATAGCTTCTCCGCCCATGGAAGCCTGGAAATATGATTCTTCTTCTCTTTCTTCCTGAGAAGCAGCATCATATCCAAATTCTTGATCTAATTCAAAGAAAGCTTGCTCGTCAATTAATTCAAATCTCTTGTAACCACTTTTACCAGGATTAATAACTAGGTAATTTTCATAATAGATTACACTTTCTAATTGTTTTGCACTTTTACCTAAAATATAACTTAGCTTACTTGGAATTGATTTTAAAAACCAGATATGTACTACCGGAACAGCTAAAGTAATATGTCCCATACGGTTTCTTCTTACTTTTTTAGTTGTTACTTCAACTCCACACCTATCACAAATAATACCTCTGTAACGAATACCTTTATATTTACCACAGTGACATTCAAAATCTTTAACTGGACCAAAGATTTTTTCACAAAATAAACCATCTTTTTCAGGCTTATAAGATCTGTAATTAATTGTCTCAGGTTTCAATACCTCACCAAAAGACCCTTCAAGAATCTTCTCAGGAGAAGCTAATTTAATTGAAATACTATTTTTTGCTTTATACATCTATAATTTCCTTTAATCTAAAGTTATATCAAGGCCGAGACCTTGAATTTCCTTCATGAATACATTAAACGCCTCTGGGGTAGTAGGATCTGGTAAATCTTCACCTTTTACTAATGCGCTATACACCTTAGATCTACCTTCTATATCATCAGATTTAATAGTTAAAATCTCTCTTAATATATGAGCAGCGCCATAAGCTTGTAACGCCCAAACCTCCATCTCACCAAATCTTTGTCCTCCGAATTGAGCTTTACCACCAAGAGGTTGCTGAGTAACAAGAGAATAAGGTCCAGTAGAGCGAGCATGCATTTTATCATCAACCATATGATATAATTTCATCATATACTGATATCCAACTAGTACTGGATTGTCAATTTTTTCACCTGTTAAGCCGTCGTATAACGTAACCTTGCCTGAATCAGGTAAACCTGCCTCTTTCATTTTAGCAGCTACTTCTTCTGGAGTTGCTCCATTGAAGACTGGGGTTGCATATTTTTCTCCAAGAATTTTTCCTGCCCAGCCAAGCATGGTTTCATATAATTGTCCTAAGTTCATTCTTGAAGGAACACCCATTGGATTTAAACAAATATCAACTGGTGTACCATCTTCTAAAAATGGCATGTTTTCTTCTGGAACTATCGTCGCAATAACACCTTTATTACCATGTCTACCAGCCATTTTATCACCAATAGAAATTTTTCTTTTGTTAGCAACATATACTTTCGCAAGCTTTAGAATTCCGGGTTGTAATTGATCACCCTCTTTTAGCTTGAAAATATCAGTTTCTAACTTATCTTCTAATTCATTTAAATGTTTATAAAACGAATCAAAAATCAATTTAATCTTATCCCAAGACTTAGGACCTGAAATCCAAGGCTCTTCCATTGAAAATTGTTCAAAATTAAAAGTGCTGATTTTTTTCAAGGTTAATTTTGTACCTTTTTTAACAAGCACTTTATCGTTTTTGTCTTTTATACCTAGAGTAGAATTGTCTTTAAGAATTCCACTTAACAATTTATCTCTAGATGCTCTTAATTCTCTTTCATTATTTCTTTTATCTATTTGAAGCTCTTTGATAGCTTTATTTACTTCAGCCCTAGATTGCTTAGATGTTTTTTCATATAAATCAGTTTTGATAACAACACCCTTTACACCAGGTTCGGCTTTTTTAGAAGCATCTTTTACATCTCCTGCTTTTTCACCAAAAATTGCACGTAAAAGTTTTTCTTCTGGGGAGGGATCAGTTTCTCCTTTTGGAGTTACTTTACCAATCAGAATATCATCCTCGTTTACAATTGCACCTACACGAATTAGTCCATTTTCATCTAATTGAGCGGTTGCATCTTCGCTAACATTTGGAATTTCAGGTGTCAACTCTTCTTCGCCTCTCTTTGTATCTCTGACTTCAAGCTCAATTTCGTTGACGTGAATTGATGTAAATACATCTTCTCTTACAAGTCTTTCACTAATAACAATGGCATCTTCAAAGTTGTAACCGTTCCAAGGCATAAAAGCTATCATAACATTTTTACCCAAAGCAAGTTCCCCGCCTTGTGTAGAAGCTCCATCTGCGATAACATCATTTTTTTTCACGTTATCGCCAACTTTAACCAGTACTTTTTGATTGTAACAAGTATTCTGGTTTGATCTAGAATACTTGATAAGATTAACTGTACATAAATCTTCATCAGCTTTTAAAAGAGGGCCATCTTTATAATTACTATCTTTAATTACTACTTTATTTGCGTCTACATGTACAACTTTTCCGCTAACAGGTGAAAGCGAAACAGCTTTTGAATCTCGAGCAACAACTTTTTCCATTCCAGTACCAACTATTGGAGAATCAGTTTTTAACAATGGAACAGATTGACGTTGCATGTTTGAACCCATTAGAGCTCGATTAGCATCATCATGCTCGACAAAAGGAATTAATGCAGCAGCTACACTAAGAATCTGGTTTGGCACAATATCTGAGTATTGAACATCTTCAGAATCTACAATTGGGAAATCGCCTTTCGAACGAACTCTAACTTTAGATTCTGAAATAAGATTATTTTCATCTGACTCTAAGCCAGCTTGAGCAATATTTGCTCTATCTTCATCATCTGCTGATAAAAATTCAATAGAATTTGTAATATTTTTGCTATCAATTTCTCTGTACGGAGCTTCAATGAAACCATGTCTATTAATTCTAGCCATTAATGCTAGAGATGAAATCAGACCAATATTTGGTCCTTCAGGAGTTTCAATTGGACACAACCTACCATAATGGGTATAATGAACATCTCTTACCTCAAAACCAGCTCTTTCTCTGGAGAGTCCACCAGGACCTAAAGAAGAAATTCTTCTTTTGTGAGTTATTTCTGCTAATGGATTAGTTTGATCTCCAAATTGAGATAATTGACTTGTACCAAAGAAAGTATTAATAACTGTAGTTACTAACCTTGAATTAATCAAATCTTGAGGAGTTATTGTTTCTGATTCTCGAAGATTCATTCTTTCATATACAGTTCTCACCATTCGAGATAAAGCGGAGTTAAACTGAACTTTTAACTGCTCACCAACAGTTCTAACTCTTCTATTTCCTAAATGATCAATGTCATCTGGGGCTCTTAATCCTTTTCTCATTTGAATTAGATACTTTAAAGTAATTAAAAAATCGTCATGAGTAAGAACTGAATCATTTCCAGAGTTATTTAAATTAAATTGTTTATCTAGTCTATATCTACCTACCTGACCTAAATCATATTTCTTTGGAAAGAAAAACATTCTATTAATGAATTTTTCAGCTGATTCAGTACTAGGAGCCTCACTTCCTCTTAAAAGTAGATAAACTCTCATTAATGCTTCTTCAGTTGATTTTGTTGGATCTTTTTGAATAGTGTTATGAATCATCATACTATCAATGTTGTTTCTAATATCAACAACTTTGATAGACTTTGTTTTATTTTTCTTTAATGTGCTAATTATTGATTCATTTAATTCTTTTCCACTTTCAACAAAAAGCTCTCCTGTTTTATGATCAATAATATCTTCAATAACAACATAATGACTCAATTTTTCCATATCAATTTTTGATGGATCAAGGTCAAGAATTAATTCAAAAGCTTTGTAAATATCTTCATCAGAACTAAATCCTAAAGATCTTAAAAGCATTGTAGCAGGGAATTTTCTTTTTCTATCAATTATAGTAAAAAGAATATCATTAATATCAGTTGTAAAATCTATCCATGAACCTCTAATCGGAATAATGCGAGCATTATAAAGTTTTGCACCATTTGGATGAAATGTTTGATCAAAAAATGCACCTGGAGATCTTTGAAGTTGAGTAACAACGGTTCTTTCAGCTCCATTAATAATAAAAGTACCTTTATCTGTCATGTAAGGTATATTACCAAAATAAACGTCTTGATCAATTACTTGAGCGAACTTCTTTTTATCTTTTTCATCAGTAATTTTGAGACGTAGCTGAACGTTTAAAGGCACACTGTAAGTAATTCCCCTATCAGAGCACTCTCTAGGAGTGTATCTTGCTTTACCTATTGTATAACTTTTATATTCAAGAATATAGTTTTCATGATTATCATTTAAAGGAAAAATTGAATCAAACGCTTCATGCAATCCAAACAATTCTCTTTCTTTAGGATTGATATTTTCCTGTAAAAAGTCATGAAATGAACCGACTTGCAAATCTAAAAGATTTGGTAGTTCATGGGTAGTTGTTATTTTCTCAAAATTATGTCTATTGTTTAACTTATCTACTCTCAAGATAGATTACCTCCAAAAAATTGGTTAATTAATATATACTTTTTTAGTACTATTACTTTAATTCTACTGTAGCTCCAGCCTCTTCAAGTTGAGACTTAATAGTTTCAGCCTCATCTTTTGCGACGCCTTCTTTTACAGCCTTAGGAGCAGAATCAACCAATTCTTTAGCTTCTTTTAATCCAAGACCAGAAAGTTCTCTAACAACTTTAATTACTGAGATTTTTGATTGTCCAGCAGCTGTTAGAACAACATCAAAACTACTTTTTTCTCCACCTTCAGTAGCTCCTTCAGCAGCTCCTCCAGCAGCAACAGCTGCAACAGGTACAGCGGCAGTAACACCAAATTTATCTTCAATATCTTTTACAAGCTCAGATATTTCAATCATATTTGCTTCTTCAAGATATTTTAATACATCTTCTCTTTTAACGCTCATTTTAACTACCCTTTCTTTGAGTTTAATTGTTCAAGTGCTCCTAATAAGCCAGATACAGGACTACCTAATGTGCTGCTAAGCTTAGACATTGGAGAATTTAACATTCCAACAAGTTTGGACAATAACTGTTCTTTCGAAGGAAGATTTGCAATTTTTTCAAACTCTTCTCCTTGAAACACCTGTCCATCTAATATCATACCTTTTACAGCAGGCTTATCAAAATCTTTTAAAAAATTCTTTATTACTCTTGCAGGATCTGTTGGATCATTATAGCTTAAAGCTATAGCGGTTGGACCATTCAAAAATTCATCTAATCCCTCCATGCCAACATCTTTAGCAGCAAGTTTTATTAACGTATTCTTTGCAATAGTAAATTCTATATCATTTGATACAAATTCTTTTCTGAGTTTGGTAATGCTCACTACGTCTAATCCAATATAATCAGTAAAATAGACAGCATTAGCTTTATCTAATTTTTCTGTTAAATTTCTAACGGCTTCTAAATTTTTATTACTTGGCATAATTATTCTGTTCCTATCTTTATTCCTGGGCCTAAAGTTGAAGAAATACTAATAGACTTCAAGTACTTACCTTTAAATGAATTTGGTTTAGCTGACATAACAGCATTCTGAAGAGTATTAAAATTTTCCTTTAATTGCTTTTCTGTAAATGATGTTTTACCAATCGAAGATTGCAAGATACCATTTTTTTCAACTCTAGCATCAAGTTTTCCTGCTTTAAGCTCTTTAATAGCTTTTGCAACATCATTTGTTACTGTACCAGATTTAGGATTAGGCATTAAACCTTTGGGTCCAAGAATCTTCCCTAGCTTACCTAACTCAACCATAAGATCTGGTGTAACTACAATTTTATCAACATCAGTCCAACCAGCTTTAATCTTATCAAGAAATTCATCTTTACCTGCGAAATCAGCGCCAGCATCTTTTGCTTCTGCTTCTTTATCTGCATTAACTATTGCCAATACTGAAACCTCTTTTCCAATTCCATGAGGTAGATTAATACTTAATCTTATATTTTCTTCAGCATGCCTAGGATCAACCCCTAAGTTGAAAGCAACGTCGACTGACTCATTAAATGATTTTCTTTTAAAACTCATCAATATATTAAAAGCTTCTTCCAAGCTGTATAGCTTTGAAGAATCTAATGTTTCATTTACTGATTTTGAAAATTTAGTTACTTTCATTTTTCGACCTCAATTCCCATGCTAACAGCAGTTCCTGCAATCATTTCTGCAGCTTGATCTAATGTGTGTGCATTTAAATCTTTCATTTTAATTTCAGCGATTTTTCTACACTGATTCATGCTAATGGTTCCAACTATGTCTTTATTTGGCTCTTGCGAACCTTTTTTCATATTTAATTCTTTCATAATAAGAGTCGATGCAGGTGGAGATTTGGTTTCAAATGTGAAAGATCTATCTTTATAAACAGTAATAATTACTGGAGTTAACATTCCCTGTAATTCTTTAGTTGCATCATTAAATGCGTTACAAAAATCCATAATGTTTACACCATGCTGACCAAGCGCAGGACCAACAGGTGGGGATGGATTAGCCTGTCCAGCTGCGATTTGCAATTTAATTAAACCAGTTTTTTCTTTTACAGCCATTTTTAACTTTCACTTAAAATTTGGTTTACACTCAACTCAATAGGAGTAGGTCTTCCAAAAATGTTAACATTAACTTTAATTCTATTTCTATCATTTATCTCTTGAACAAGGCCGTTGAATTCTTTAAATGGTCCATCAATTACCTTCACAGAGTCTCCAACTTTAAATGGAATATCATCAATATCTTCAGCAGAAAGTTCATCTCCATCAGAAGAAACAAGATAACGAGACATTTCAAATTCAGTAACAGGTTGAGGACTTCCCTTAGGACCAACAAAACTCATAACGCCATCAACGCTTTCAATAAAAAATTTTGTTTCATTATTCATAATCATTTTAACCAAAATGTATCCAGGCAATAAGCTCTTTTCTTTAACAGTCTTCTTACCATTTTTGATATCAACTATATTTTCAGTTGGGATTAAAATTTCCTCAACGTTAGCTTTTAAGTCTTTTTCAAAATCAAGTTCTCTGAAAATAGTATCTTTCACCTTATTTTCTTTGCCTGACATTACTCTCAAACTATACCAATTCATATCAACACTCTCATAAATCTTTGAATTGACCAATCAATCCCAAACAAAAAAAGAACAAATAAAAGAAAAAAGACAATAATTAAATAGGTGGATCCTCTCAATTCATTGTAGGATGGCCATGAAACCTTGTTCATTTCCAAGTAAACCTGATTTAAAAAATCTTTTATTCTTTTAAACATTTTCTATCCTTTATCGCAGGTGAGGCAGGAATTGAACCCGCAACCCCCGGTTTTGGAGACCGATGCTCTACCAATTGAGCTACTCACCTATATGCTATTTAATTTCTTTAAAAAGAACATGCTTGCGAGCTACAGGGTCAAACTTTTTAAATTCAAGTTTGTCGGGATGTTTACTCTTATTTTTAGTAACAGTATAACGATACCCTGTCCCTGCAGTGCTCTCAAGTCTTACAATTGCTCTTTTGCTATTACCAGCCATTATTCAACTACAGTAGTTACTACTCCAGCTCCAACAGTGTGTCCACCTTCTCTAATAGCAAATCTTAGCTCTTGATCCATAGCAATCGGTGTAATTAGTTCAACGTTCATTTCAACATTATCTCCAGGCATAACCATTTCAGTACCTTCAGGTAAAGTAACCACACCAGTTACATCAGTTGTTCTAAAGTAAAACTGCGGTCTATAGTTATTGAAAAATGGAGTATGTCTTCCACCTTCTTCTTTTTTCAAAACATAAACGTTTGCTTTGAATTTGGTATGTGGTGTAATTGAACCTTTAGCTGCTAAAACAACACCTCTTTTGAGGTCTTCTTTTTCAACACCTCTTAGCAAAAGACCGGCATTATCACCAGCTTCACCTTCAGTAAGAGTTTTTTGGAACATTTCAACACCAGTAACTGTTGTTGTGCCGATTTTGTTATCAAGACCAACAACTTCTACTTCATCCCCAATTTTAATCTTACCTGATTCGATTCTACCAGTACCAACAGTACCTCTACCAGTAATACTGAAAACATCTTCAATAGGCATTAAGAATGGCTTATCAATTGCACGTTCTGGCTGAGGAATAAATGTATCACAAGCTTCCAAAAGCTCTCCAATACATTTAACAGCTTCAGCATCATCAGGATTTTCAAGAGCATTTAAAGCGCTACCTTTAATAATAGGAGTATTATCTCCATCGAATTTGTACTCACTTAATAAATCTCTTAATTCCAATTCTACCAATTCTAACAATTCAGGATCGTCAACTTGGTCAACCTTATTCATGAAAACAACAATACTTGGTACGTTTACCTGACGAGCAAGTAGTACGTGTTCTCTAGTTTGAGGCATAGGACCATCAGCTGCACTAACAACAAGAATAGCACCATCCATTTGAGCTGCTCCTGTAATCATGTTTTTAATATAGTCGGCGTGACCAGGACAATCAACGTGCGCATAGTGGCGGTTAACTGTCTCATATTCAACATGTGAAGTTGAGATTGTAATACCTCTTTCTTTTTCCTCAGGTGCATTATCAATACTGTCAAAATCACGTTTAGCTGCCAAACCTAGATTAGACTGGGTTTGTGTAATAGCAGCTGTCAAAGTAGTCTTACCATGGTCAACGTGACCGATAGTACCGATATTACAATGAGGCTTATTTCTAACAAATGTTTCTTTAGCCATTTTGTTATCTCCTTGTTTTTAACAATTATTTTTATTTTTTTGAGCCTACGACCGGGATTGAACCGGTGACCTCTTCGTTACCAACGAAGTGCTCTACCTACTGAGCTACGCAGGCAATTATTGAGCGAGTGACGCGATTCGAACGCGCGACCCTCAGCTTGGAAGGCTGATGCTCTACCAACTGAGCTACACTCGCAAATCCTGTGGGCAAAGAAGGATTCGAACCTCCGTAGACTTACGTCGGCAGATTTACAGTCTGCTGCCTTTAACCACTCGGCCATTTGCCCGAAATCCTAAACTCAATCCTGATAGTAAGATCAAAAAAATTTTCAAATACCTTGCTTTTTACCCTTAAAAACTGAGCCGGCGAGAGGATTTGAACCCCCGACCCGCTGATTACAAATCAGCTGCTCTACCAACTGAGCTACACCGGCAATGTATTTTTACACGCACGCGTAGGCAAAAGCGACGAAATATAAGAAGATTTATCAGGAAAACAAATTATTTCTTTTTGGAGAGGTTTTGACCGCTGGAAGTATCCTCAACTTGCCAGCCTAAAGTCTCAATTTTTTCTCTAATTGAATCAGACAATTTCCAATCTAGATTTTCTCTTGCTTCTTGACGAGAAACAAGTAAATCTTGTAACTCACTTGGAATATTTTGATCATGTAAATTATTAAAATCTAAAATATCAAAAATTGAATTAAATAATTTTAAAAAAACTAAAGATTTTTCTTTATCTACATCACTTATTGAGTTTTCTGCAATTTTTTTATTTATTTCTGATATAAAACTAAAGAAAACTCCAATCGCTCCTGGAGTATTTAAATCATCATTAAGAGCATCAATAAATAATTTATGTTCACTTGAAAATTTTAGTTCAATATTTTTGCTGTCAATATTGAAGTTTTTTGCAAATCTTTTAATTTTTTCAACCATCTTTTTGCATTCATCTAATTTTTTTTGACTGAAAGATACTTTAGTTCTATAATGAGCAGAAAGCAGAAACAATCTAACTACATCCGAACCATTTTTTTGTATTAGAGTGCTTACATCAATAAAGTTACCTAATGACTTGCTCATCTTTTCATCGTTTATATTCAAATGTTCAGCATGAAGCCAATAATTAGAAAGATTATGTTTTTGAATAGCTTCAATTTGAGCACTCTCATTTTCATGATGAGGAAATTTTAGATCTATTCCTCCACAATGAATATCAAGACGACCATCAAAAAGGGTTTTGATCATTACAGCGCATTCAGTATGCCATCCAGGCCTTCCCTTACCCCAATCGCTGTTCCAGAAAATATCACCATCTGAGTCCTTTTTTGCCTTCCATAATGTAAAATCATTACGATTCTTTTTTGATAATTCATTATCTTCCGTTTTAAGGTCATCGCTAATGTTTACAAATTTTCCATATTTTGGATAAGCTTCTGTATCAAAAAAAATATTTCCGTTTATTTCATAGGCTAAATCTTGATTTATTAAAGCTTTAATAAATTCGATCATTTCTTCTACATACTCTGTTGCTCTTGGATTATGATTGTTAGGTAAAATTTTTAAGGACTTTGACAATTCCAGGAATGATAATTCATATTTTGAAGTTATTTCCTTTAATGAAGCATTCTCCTGATTAACTCTATCAATAATCTTGTCATCAATGTCAGTTATATTAACTGCAGTTTCCGTCTCAAAACCGTTTAACTGTAGAACTCTGTTTAATAAATCATAAAATACAAAGGTTCTAAAATTTCCTAAGTGAGGATAGTTATAAACTGTTGGACCGCAACCATAAGTTTTAACTTTTTTATCAGAAATTGATTTGAAGACTTCTTTTTTACTAGAAAGTGAATTATATAATTTTAAGCTCATTTTTGTAAAGACAATTTAATAATTTTATTAATTATATCTTTAAAAGAAAATCCATGTCTCTTAGCAGCCATAGGAAATAAGCTAGTTTCTGTCATTCCAGGAAGAGTATTTATTTCTAAAAAATAGAAATTATCGTCATAAAATTTAAAGTCAACTCTTGAATAAACATCACATTTGAGCATCTTGTGAACACTTAATGCGCAATCTTGCACAAATTGATATTTTTCTAAAGTGAGATTAGCAGGACAAGTATATTTTGATTCGCCAACTGTATATTTTGATCTGTAATCATATATACCAGATTTTGGTTCAATTTCTATAACAGGAAGTGGTTCATTACCCAAAATTGGAACAGTAATTTCTCTTCCATCAATAAACTCTTCAATTAATACGGAATTGTCAAAATCTAAAGCTATTTCAATGGCATCATTTAAATTTTCAAAATTATCAATAACATTAAAACCAACAGAGCTTCCTTGTGAATTTGGTTTAACAATATATTTTTCCGACTTGAAATCAAGATGATTATTGTATGTATTTGAAGAAGTTTGATAATATTTTGGAGATAAAACTCCCTGATTCATAACAATTTCTTTTGTCACAGATTTATCAAAGCAATTTCGAGAAGATTTTTCACCTGAACCGTTAAAAGGGATATTATTTTTTGATAAAATTGATTGAATGACTCCATCCTCACCAAAAGAACCATGCAAAGCAATGAAGACAAAATCATGTGCTTTTAAATCATTTAATATAAAACCAATTGAATCTGAATCCAGAACAAATATTGAAGTATTATAACCTAATTGATTACAAGCTTCAACAACAGCTTCGCCAGTTCTTATAGAAACTGATCGTTCCTCTGAATTTCCTCCCGATATTACTGCAATATTAATTTTATATCCTTTGCTGCTTCAAGTAAATTATTAGATACCAAATCAACATCACAACTAGATTGAACATCGTTCAAATAATCATTTCCCATTCCAGTTAATAAAAATATTGTTTTCATTTTAAGCCTATCTCCAACTTGCATATCAACAATTGAATCACCAATCATCAAGCAATTTTCTAGATTGATATTAAATTCCTCTGATGCTTTTTGAAACATTCCTATTCCCGGTTTTCTCATTGAGAAATAGTCTTCATCGTAATTATCAGCAAAATAAATATTTTTCAAAGGAAGTTTTCTTTTTCTGAACTCATCATTAATGTAGGCATGAATACTTTCCAAGTTATCAATATCAATTTTACCCGTTGAAAGCCCTGATTGGTTTGTAACAATAAAAAATTTGTCACTGTATTGATACAATAGTTCTAATGCTTCAAAAGTAAAGTCAAAAAAAACATAATCTTTGACATCATTTATGTACCCATAAGGATCATGACTAATAGTTCCATCTCTATCTAAAAAAATTGCATCAAACTTCAATTTTATCTCCAATCAATTGTTTTCCATGAATCATCTATATTTAAAAATTTTATAGGATTCTGGTATTTATTAATATCAACTATCTTACATTCAAATATAGAATTTTCTGATTGAAATAGACTGATTTCTTTGACCATTCTTTGTGAATTATTAAAACTAATTAATAAAATATTATTGTAAAAATTATAATAATAAATTGAGTTTTCATTTTCAATTTCAATTTTTATTAGAGAAGCATTTTCAAGATTTTTATATGAAAAAAAATCGAGTATATTTTTTTCTGAATTTTCGATAATTATATTTTTTTTGGATAAATCATAAGAAGTAATCACATTGTTTTCAAACAATGATACAGTACTATCTACTTCAATAGTTTCAAAATAAATTTTTGGATCATTTAATGATATGTTTGCATTAAAAACTGTTTGATTTTCGAAAATTTCAATGAGAATAGTTTTATTATTTAAACTGTTGAAATAATCTTTAATCTGATTATCCTGACTTTGACTAAATAGCGAAGTAGTTAGTAAAAAGAATATTAAGCTAATCTTCATTAATTGTTTCTAAATAAGCTTCGTCAACTAACACTTCCCTTGCCTTACTTCCAGTAAACGGACCAACAATTTTGAGTCTTTCCATCTCATCTATTAGTCTTGCTGCTCTGGAATAACCAACCGATAATCTTCTTTGTAATAATGAAATAGAACCTTGCTTACTCATAACAATAATTTCAATTGCTTTATGCAGTAAATCGTCATCAATACTATCTCCATCAACCATTGAACTTGATTCTTCTTTATAAGTTTCAATAATTACTTCACTTGGCTTTGGTTGAGATGAAATGTGAGCAACTAAATCTTCAATTTCATTTAATGTTATAAAAGCACCATGCATTCTAACTGGCGCAGGCGATCCCGGTTTTTGATACAACATATCACCTTTTCCAATAAGCTTATCTGCTCCATTTTCATCTAAAATTGTTCTTGAGTCAATTTTAGTTGCAACTTGAAACGCAATTCTAGCTGGGAAATTAGCCTTTATAACTCCTGTAATTACATCTACAGATGGTCTTTGAGTAGCAACAATTAAGTGAATACCAACAGCCCTAGCTAGCTGGGCTAATCTTGCAATAGGTGCTTCAACATCTCTGGGACTATACATCATCAAATCAGCAAGCTCATCAATCATCAGAACAATATATGGCATTAAATCTTTTTTAGATTTTTTCATCATATCATTGTATTCAGAAATATTTCTTTTACCAGCCTCAGCTAATAAATCATATCTTGAATCCATTTCTCTTTCAAGAGATCTTAATGCTAAAATTGCATTGTCTTTCTTAGTAATGATTGATTCATCAATACCGTTAAATTTTAATAAGTAGTGATTTTCAAGTCCTCTATAAAGCGACATTTCCACCTTTTTGGGATCAATAATTACAAATTTTACTTCTTCAGGTTTTAATTGATAAAGAAGACTTACGATTATTGTATTTAATGAAACAGACTTTCCTGAACCTGTTGTTCCTGCAATTAGTAAATGAGGCATTTCAACAAGGTCAAGAATGGATATATCTCCAAGAGTTCCTTTTCCAATGGCTAATTTTAGCTTGGCTTTAGATTTAAGATATTTTTCAGAATTAATTACATTTTTTAAATAAATAGTTTGAGGGTTGACATTTGGAATTTCAACTCCAACATAATTTGAACCAGGTATTGGAGCAAGAACTCTTACGCTCTGTGCTTCCATCACCCTAGCAATGTCATCTGAAAGCTGAACAAATTTATTAACCCTCACACCTTCGGCAGGTAAAATCTCAAAAAGAGTAATTATTGGGCCAGTCTTGATTGCTCCGGAAGAACCTTCTACTCCAAAATTTGAAAGAGAATTTTTAAGTAGCTCTGATCTACCTCTGATGTCATCTTCATTTATTTCACTTGATTCATCTGATGATTTTAAAATATCTGTTGAGGGAAACTTCCACTCAACTTTTAGAATTGATTTATTTCTTTGATCATCAATTTCTGCTTCTTTTTCAATGATTGCTTTTTCAATTAAAATGGCATCTAATTCTTCCTTTTGATTTATTTCTTGATCTACTTCAACTTTAGGTTTATCAGCAGTTGTATCAATTTCAGTATCTTGAGCAGGTTCAGCTGAAGTTTCCTTTTCAACAACCTGATTTAAATATTCAATACTTTCTTCAGTATTAATGTTTTCAAGAAATGAATCATCTTCAACAATTTTGACTTTTTCTTTTTTACCATTCTCTTTTTTAAAGTCAGGTATAATTTTCTTGAAATCAAATTCTATTTTAGAAATTTTATTAATTAAAATACTTGGTATATCTTTCAAAGATTTATATAAATCAATTTTGAAAAATGATACTAAAAATAAAGCTAATGAAGAAAAGAGAATTAAAACTGAACCATAAAATCCAGTCCAATCATAAATAAGACTAAATATTAAGCCTCCTAGAAGTCCAGAATCTTCAAAATTTTGAATCTCTTTAAATTCTAATAAAAAGCTTAAGTTGCTAAAAAAACCTAATAGTACAGAAAGAAGAATCAGTAATAAAATCTGAAATCGCAATAATCTTAAAAAATTAAATGAAAAATTAGAAATAAAATAAAATGAAATCGTCGCTAATATAATTGGGATTAATAGAGCCGCATAACCAAACCCTAATTTCATCAAATAAAATCCAATATATACTCCCAATATATTAAATGGGTTATTAATTTTTTGTGCTACAAGCGTTGGCTCTTCAGTCGAATCATAACCAATCATTGAACCAGTAATCAATAAAGAAATAATCAATAATAACAAACCAATAATTTGAATCTTTAACTTGTCTTTCATTTTAAATAAGTCCCATTTTTATAGAATGGTAATTTAGTTTTTTCAAAAATAAAAAAATTATCTCTTATTCCAATCAAAAATTCTTTCTCTAACCTCATTTCATAATCAACATAGGCAAGAGCAATTCCTTTTTTTAAACACGGAGACATTCCTCCGCTTGTAACTACGCCTACTTCTTTTTTATCTTTCGAAAATATCTTATAACCTGATCTCGGTATGGCTCTTTCCTCTGATATAAGTGCGATTAATTTCTTTGATGGTAAATTATCTTGCATTGAATTTGAACCGATAAAGCTTGTTTCAAGCTTTGTTATCCATGATAATCCTGCTTCAATTGTTGTCGATTGCTCATTAAGCTCATTTCCGTATAAACAATATCCCATTTCAAGCCTCAATGAGTCTCTACATCCTAATCCAACAGGCAATATATCATCTGAAAGAGACAAAATTTCATTCCAAAGTTTTAAAATGATTGAATTAGGTGCATAAATTTCAAAACCTAATTCACCTGAATAACCAGTTCTTGCAACTATAACCTCATTATTGTCTGGTAGCAATGTTTCATAATATTTTAAATCTTCAATTTTTGGATAGAGTTTTTTTAGATGAGTTCTTGATATAGGGCCTTGTAAAGCTAACAAAGACATTGTGTCAGATTTATCTTCCAATGATACACCATCAATTAACTTTGAAGAAAGCCATTCAAAGTTTTTTTCAATATTTGAAGCATTTACTACCAACATGTAGTAATCGCCAAGATGATACACCAGCAAATCATCAATAACTCCACCGGAATCGTTACAAAAAGCAGAATACTGAACTTTTCCAGCTTCCAGGTTTTGAATATCATTAGTGGTTACATTCTGTAAAAAAGTTTTAGCATTATTTCCAGAAACAATAAACTCTCCCATATGACTTACATCAAATAATCCACACTTTGAGCGCACATGATGATGCTCTTTTATTATACTTGAATATTGGAGAGGCATCCAAAATCCAGAGAATGGGACTAATTTTGCTTTTAAACTTTGATGAGAAACATGCAGTTTAGTTTTTCTATAATCACTCATCTAATGATAGCCAAAATTCTTTTAATTACATTTTCAATATCACCTTCGTATGAACCTTCATCATTTATTTTTTTTACTGCCTTGTCAATTTGTGACTTTTTATAGCCCAGTGAAGAGAGTGCAGTATAAATATCATCGTAAGAAAAGTCTAACTTATCATTATCAAGATTTTGAGTTGAAATTGGTGTTGATGTTATCTTCTCCTTAATATCTAAAATAATTCTTTTTGCTGTTTTAGGACCTATTCCAGGAATAAGACTAAGCGATTTAACGTCTTCAGAAACAATGTTATCCTTGAAGCTTGATACCGACGCATTTGAAAGAAGGTTGATAGCAGTTCTAGGCCCAATTCCTGATACATCAATTAAATTTAAAAAAAGAGATCTTCGTTCTAAATCCATAAACCCATAAAGCTCCATTAAATTTTCTTTTACATTAAGATATGTATATATAAAAATATTTTCATTTTCTGATGGTAATTTTTCATAATCTCTTAAACAAATTGAAATACTAAACACAATGCCATTATTTTCAATGTATAGTGTAGTTGGTTCTTTTTTGAAAATTTTTCCTGAAATTGAATTAATCATCTATGTCCTATTTATTCCGCACCACGCAACCGCAATTGCATCTGAGATATCATTTTTCTTTAAAACTTTATCATCTAATTTAAATATTTTTTTTACCATAAATGCAACCTGTTCTTTTGATGCTGAACCATTACCTACAATTGATTGCTTTATTTCTCTTGGGCTAAATTCTTTTGAGACAATACTATTATGTTCTGCTGCAAGCATCACTGATGACTTTGCCTGACCTAACTTAATTGCTGATTGAACATTTTTTCCATAAAAGACATTTTCAACATACAACATTTTTGGTTTAAATTTTTTTATTAGATTATTTGACTCAAAAAATATAGAATATAATCTTTCCGAAACTTCTTTTCCTTTTTTAGGACTAATTAATCCGCACTCAACCATGGTTATTTCGTTATTTTTTTTTCTCAAAACAGCATAACCTGTATTAGTTAAACCTGGATCAAAGCCAATAATTACCATTAGCTTTTTCCTAGTGATTGGTTTGAAAATACATTTTGCACATCCTCTAAATCATCTAAGAATTCTAATAATTTTTCAACTTTTTGATTTTCATCTTCATTTAAACTTATTTCATCCTTGGGAACATATGCCAAAAAAGACGAATCTACGTGAATACTTAATTTTTCGAGGATATCAAGCTTGTTATAAAGATCATTTGAATTGAAATGCAATCTATAACAGTCTTCATCTTCAAAAAATTCAATACAATCATTTTCAATTGAAAATTCAAAGATTTCGTTTTCAGAAATTTCATTTTTATCAATAAGAATTATACCATTTCTTTCAAAATTCCAAGACACGCTACCAGCTTGACCAAGAGAGCCGCCAAATTTTGAAAGTGCATGCCTAATATCGGCAACTGTTCTATTCTTATTATCAGTTATTGCTTCTATAAGTATTGCTACTCCAAAAGGTCCATATCCTTCATATGAAACCTCTTCAATAATTACATTATCTAATTCTCCGACACCTTTTTTAATTGCTTTATCAATATTTGAGTTTGGCATATTTAATGACTTTGCTTTCTTTACTGCCAGTCTTAGTCTCGGGTTTGAATCAATATCTTTTCCACCCAATCTTGAAGATACAGTTATCTCTTTGCTTATTGTTGAGAAAATCTTGCCTCTCTTCTGATCAAGAGCACCTTTTTTTCGTTTTATAGTTGACCACTTACTATGACCAGCCATTAACCATCCTTTTCGATCATCGTGGGAACAACCCAGGCTGTTCTATAACCTAATCTCACAATTTTTTTCTGAAAACTTTCAGCCTCTTTCCTATTAACAAAATTTCCAACTCTTAATTTATAATTTGGTAATTCAAAAATAATGTAAATTTGCTCATTAATAGATTTTTCAATTTCATTCTTAATATCTTGTAGTTCCTGTTCATTTTGAGAAATAACAATTTGAACTCTATATCCCTTTATTAAATTAATCTCATCAGTTGAGGAAATGTCTTCTATTTCATCTTGACTAGAAAATGAAGGTAAATTGACGATAGGAAATTTTGGAGGATTATCATTGAAATCACTTGGCTTTAAAAAGTCAGATTGACAAAGTGCGTTACTAATAAAGAAAAGGATTAAAAAATATCTCATATTAATACAAATTTCTAACATCTTGAGCTCGAATCCAACCTTTTCTTCCATCAAAAGTTGAAACTTCAATCCACACATCAGTTTTTTGATGAATTTTCACTTTATTGCCTCTATAAAATACTGATTGTTCTATTGCTTGATTTAAAAAAGGAGCAGAATAAACTATAACTTCTTCATTAACAATAATTGCATATAAATTATTTTGATCCCAAATATTTTTAGTAAAAGTAATTAAAACTGATATAAATACGATTATTGACATCAAATAAAAAATTCTTTTAAGCACTTTTAATTGAAATACTTTCATTAAAAAAAATGATATTGCAGTCAAAAGGATAAAATATGAATTAATTAAAAGAAATTGGCTAAGAGAAAGTGATTGAAAAAAAATATTTATTATATCAATTAAGTTATTTTTAGGTAACTCAATATAGCCATCAATATATGCTTTATTGACATTATTATTATTTTTCAAATCAGAATTGATTGGATTTAATTTTAAACCCATTTCATATGACCATCTAGCTTTGCCAAAATTGGATTCATGAAAGTAAGCATTACCTAAATTCAAATATAAATCCTCTGAAAAGAAGCCATTTTCTAATATCTTTTCATAATTTGAAATTGCTTCTTTATAATTATTTTGACTATAAAATTCATTCCCATTATCAAAAAGCTCATTGATGTTTTGTGAAAAAACAATTGTCAAATTAAAGAAAATAATAATGATAACTTTAAACATATTCATCAATCCTTTTTAAAATTTTCTTTAAAGATTTCTTAATATCCTCTTCATCTTTATCATCTTTAAGCTGAGAATATGATTTAGCTTGAAATTCATCCAAAAGCCTTGATATAGCATCAAAATCATTTGATTTAATTTTGTCTTTTAAAATACTCTTTAATGAAGTGACATCAATATTTATTGAACTTAAAATATTTTTTTGATTAAAATATTTTTTGATGATTTTTATTCCGTCCTCATATATTGAATGTGACAAATCAAGGTTTTTTAATGAATTGTTTAAAGCATTATTCAATTTTATATATTGATTTATATATCTTCTAAGATTTCTAAAACTTGATTCAAAATATGGTATTATAAATAATATTAAGGCTATAAAAAGTATAAAGAAAATCGAATTTTGAATTTTGAATTTTGATGAAGATATCCAGTACTGTTCACCTATTCTAATATATCTAATCAGATTTGAATTTGAATTCAAAATTTCTTTATCAGATATATCAAAAATTGTGCTCTTATTAACATTTAAATTTATATTTTTTGATAATGCTTTTGTCCATGATTTAGTATCCGAACTAAAAAAAGGTATTTCAATTGAATCAATAATATAAGAGCCTTCTTTTCTGGGAATTAAATTGTACTCCCAGGTAATCAAGCCAGAAAAATCATCGGTAATATTTTTTTCAATTTTGGTTTCACCTTCAAAAATATCAAAATCATCTGGAAAAACTATTTTTGGTCTTCCTATATTAGAAAGATTTCCTTCTCCCTTTAAAGTCACCTTAAATACTACGGGAGATCCTTCGTCAATATTTGAATTCGATAGCGATGAATTGAGAGTAAAATCTCCAACTGCACCAGTAAAATTTTCTGGGATATTTTGTAGGGGTAATACCTCGATTGAAACTGGGTCAGAAACAAGCAGTTTAGCCCTAGTTCTTTGAGAAAATGTATCAAAAAATGGATCATCCCAAAAAAGCCTATTAAATGATGAGTCTTTATTTTTTGTCTGAATCTTCATAATCATTGACTCGAGATTATAAATTCCTTCTTCAATTGGAAATAAAGCTACTTCATAGATTTTTAAAGATTTGTAATTATATCCATCAATTTCTATATCAGTCCAACTTTCTGGAGTAAATTGAATGCCAACTGGGTCAAATAATTTTTCAATCCAAAAGTCATTATATTCAGGAAATTCTGTGGATAATACCTTTGATGCTACTCTTGTGTAAAAAGTATATGTTAATTTAATTTGCTCTCCAACATAAGCTTCATTTGTACTTACTTTAACTTCTAGAAAAAGATCTTTAGTAGCTTGTTCAGCAGTTTGTTTAGAAACTTGAATTTTGTGAGGTTCAGTTATTAATATTTTTTGACCAATATTGACTTTCAAGGATGGTATTTCAAGTATTCCATGCTCTTTTGCAATCAAGGTCCAAGAAATTGATCTAGAAGAGGATCTATCGCCATTTACAAACCTATATTCACTTCCAATATTTGGACCTGAAATAATTGAAAAGAAATCTTCTATTTTTGATATATCAACTGACGGATTTTCATCAACGTCCGAAATTTTAATTGTAAAAATTATTGATTCAGTAATACTTATATTTTTAGTTGAGACTGAAGATGATATTTCTTGCCCATTTATTAAACCTACAAATGAAATAATTACAAAAAAAATTCTTACCATTCTTTTCCACTTTCGTTAGAAAAATTGTTTTGTTTTCGCTTTTTATTTACTTTTTCATTCTCTTTCATAGCATTTAAAATATTTTCAACATTTTGGTCAATTTCAATTTGTTTTTCTTCGTTGTTTTCTTGCTGTTTTGATTGTGATGTTTCTTGATTTTTTGGACCATCATCATTATTATTTTTTTCGGGATTTCTATCTAAATTATTTGAATTATCATCCTTGTTTTTGTTTTGTTGATTCTGATCTTCGTTTTGGTTGTTTTCATTATTTTCTGAATCTTCACTATTATCATCCTGGTCTTGATTCTGTTGTTGAGCTTGTTGATTTTTTTCAATTTCATTCTTTACAAATTCATAGTTTTTTCTTGCATCATTATCTTCTGGATTTTTAAGAAGTGCATCTCTGTAAGATTTCAAACTTTCATCTAACATTTTTGATCTATAAAGCAAATTTCCTCGATTATAACTTAATTCTGAAGATGGATTTAAACTATCTTGCATAGCATAATCAAAAAACTCTTCTGCTTTTTTTAAACTATCTATAGATGAATATATTGTAGCTAGATTGTAGATAATATCATCTTTAGATAAGTTCTCTTCATTTAGTAAATATTGATAATAATTTAGAGCTGATTCATAATCTCCATTATCAATCATTTTTTGTCCTATATCCTGAGATACAACTTTTGAAAAAAGTAATATAATTATTAAAAATCTCATATTTTTCTTTTACCTGACGAAATTAAATAAGATATCATTAGAAACAATATTGCAACTGCTAATGGATACTGAAATTTATGTTCATAGTCTGAAAATTCAAATGAACTAATTAAAGAGTCTTCCCCTTTTTTTATAATATCTATAATATTTTCGCTTATTGGCTCACTCTTTGAGATACGTAATAATTTTCCATTGTTTAATAACGATATTTCTCTTAAAAAATTTAAATTTATTTTTGAGAGAACTAATTCACCTGACTCATCTTTTAAAAAAGAGTTTTGCTTACTGCGAATCGGAATTAGCGATCCTTTCGAACTCCCTACGCCAATAACGTGAAGATCAATTCTATCATTAACTAAGTAAGATATATCATCAATGGACAAATCGCTGTGATCTTCACCATCTGTAAAAAGGAAAATCATTTTTTGTTGATCATCTTCATTATCAAAAGCTTCAACTGAGGTTTTTATTGCGTTTGGTATATCAGTACCTCTTGAAGATATCATTGAAGTATCAATACTTTTAATAAAAAGTTTTGATGCGTCGTAGTCCATTGTTAAAGGAAGATAAAGGAAATTTGAGCCAGAAAAAACTACAACGCCAATTCTATCCCCTTCAAGACTATCAACGATTTTGGATAGTTCAAATTTAACCTTATCAATTCTTGAAGGTTTAATATCTTGAGCATCCATGCTCAAAGAAACATCAATGCAAAAAACTATATCAACACCTTTTCTTTCAACGGGTTTTACAGTTACTCCTGTCTTTATTCCTGAAATAGCAATTATTAAAATTAAAATTCCTATTAATCTAAGGAGTATTTTTAATGAAATTGTGCTTGAATTGCCAATAAATAAACTATTAAAGAAGTTTTTTGAAAAATTTTTGTTATCGAAAATTCTATATCTACTTGATCTATAAAATGAAAAGATTATCGTTAAAAAAAACACAGCTAAACAATTAAGAGCAAAGTTTAAATATTCAAAGATCATATAACTCTCCTGAAATAATATGATCTTAAAATTTCATGAATGATGAGTAAGAAAAATCCAATAGAGAGAAACCAAATATAGATTTCTTGATAACTTGAAAAATAACTTACAGTAATTTCAGATTTTTCTAAATTATCAATTTCTGAATAGATTCCGGACAAGCTTTCTTTGTCTGTAGCCCTAAAATATTTTGCATTTGTTACTTCAGCTATTCCTTTTAAGGTTTCTTCATCAATTTCATTTCTTACAAATCCTCTTCCAGGTATCTGGGTGATAGATTGGTTGGTTCCTGCTCCGATTGTATAAACTTTGATATTATATTCTTTTGCAATTTTTGCTGCTGAAATTGGATCAATTGAACCTACATTATTACTTCCATCCGAAAGTAGAATAATTACCTTACTTTCTGAATCACTGTTTCTGAGCCTATTTACTCCATTTGCGATAGCAACACCTATTGCTGTACCATCATATTTAGGCTCCATAACAGTAACTTCAGACAATAAATTATTTAAAACACTATAGTCAATTGTTAATGGGCATTGTATAAAAGTGTCCTTACCAAAAACTAATAAACCAATTCTATCACCGTTTCTATTTTCAATAAATTCTTTCGCAGCATCTTTAACAGCTTCCAATCTATTTGGCTTAAAATCATCTGCAAGCATACTACTGCTTGTATCTAATACAAGAACGATGTCTATAACCTCTACTGTTATATCTTTATCAACAGATGATATTCTAGGTCTTGCTAAACCTATTATCATAGAAACTAATGCAATAAAAAAGAGAGAATTAATTAAAAATACTTTAAACTTACCCTGATATCCGAAGAAATTTCTAAGACTGTTAAAATTGGAAACTTGAATAGATGTAGATTTTTTGAAAAAAAATTTTTTAAAAATAATTAAAACCAAAAACAATGGTATTATAAATAAAAAATTTGGGTATAAAAATTCCATTAATTTGCTTCAAAAATTTCCTCTTCACCTAATATATGAGCTAAACTGAATAAAGTTTCCTCTTTAAACGCATTAGAAACTAATTGAAGTCCAATTGGAAGATTGTCAGATGAAAATCCTGCAGGAATATTTAACGAAGCTATTCCAGCTAAATTTATGGGCACAGTAAACATATCAGATAAATACATTTTCAATGGATCTTCTAAATTATTTTTAAGTTTAAATGGTAATTCAGGAGTAGTAGGAATTAATAAATTTTCACATTTATTAAATAATTCTGAATAACCATTTTTTATTAATCTTCTGACTTTTAAAGCTTTAGAAAAGTATGCATCATAATACCCTGAGGAGAGAACATAAGTTCCAGTCATAATTCTTCTTTTTACCTCGTCTGAAAATCCTTTTGATCTAGTTTCAATATAAAGCTCTGAGAGGTCTTTTGTATTGGCTCTATTACCATACCTTACTCCATCAAATCTTGATAAATTGGACGAAGCTTCAGCCATAGTTAAAACATAGTATGCAGGTATACAATAATTAAAATAAGGTAAATCAATTTCAATTATTTTTACTTTTTTTGACTTAAAGTAATCAACTAACTGGCGATATTTTCCTGCTATTTCAACATTTATATTTTTTAGAATTTTATCAGAAACTACTCCGACTGATTTAGGAAGTTTTGAATCTTCAAAAGATGGATTTTTAGGAACGTTAACATCTACGCTAGTTGAATCTTTATGATCTTGACCTGAAATTGTACAAAAAGTGCTATAAACATCTTTAATAGATTTAGACATAATACCTATTGTATCGAAAGATGATGCATGAGCTACTAAGCCGTATCTGGATATTCTTCCGTAAGATGGTTTTAAACCGTAGATACCACAAAACGCAGCTGGCTGCCTTACTGAACCGCCTGTATCAGAACCCAAAGCAATGTCAGAAAGACCTTCTGCAATCGCTGCTGCAGACCCACCGCTAGAACCTCCTGCAACTAAATTATGGTCAAAAGGATTTCTAACAGATCCATAAATCGAAAATTCAGAAGATGAACCCATTGCAAACTCATCACAATTAGTTTGACCAATGATAACACCTCCTTCAAGTTCAATTCTATCAATTACTGTTGCATTATATGGAGAAATATATGATTCTAATATACTTGATGCACAGGTTAAAGGCTCATCCTTGATTGCAATATTATCTTTTATTAGGAATGTTTTATCTTTTAAAAGACCTTCTCTAGTTTTTTTTAAATCAATACGTTTAATACGATTTCTGATAACAGAATTTGTCTTGCTAGCAGAAATTTTATCTTTAACAATAAGTAGTTTCTGCTCTAAAGAATTAGATGGATTCATCTAAATTTATTTATCGGAATTTTCTGATTTTTTAATTTCTTCCTTAGTATCGTCCAAAGCGCCACGAAACTCTCTTAAAGAATTTGCGAATCCTCTAGCAATGCCAGGAAGTCTTTTACCACCAAAAAGAAGTAAAAGTATTAAAAAAATTAAAACTAATTCACCAGTACCTAAATTGAACATATAAACCTCATAATTTATCTAAAGTATTTTAATAAATAATATGCAATGCCGAAACCAATAATACTACAAACATTAAATTTTAAAATAAAACCAAAATCTATAACAATTACACCGAGATCGATAAGATAATCACTATTCATTGAACCAAAAGTAAAATCATATGAAATTAGAAAAAATTGTTTTACTGCACTACCATCCGGTAATAGAAAAGCAAGAATATTTCCAACAAAAGTTCCTATTAAAGCTCCGGTACAAAGACCAAAAATAATAAGTTTTATGCTTCTTCTATTCATACTTCGCCCAATGTTAATTTTATATCCTTAAAATTATCTTCTCTAAGAACTGTTAATATAATTTCGTCTCCAGCTCTAAAATCTAATTTAACTAAAACTGCTTTAATTTCATCTAATGATTCAATTTTATAGCCTTCTATTGCAACTATAATATCTCCCCTATACAACTCTTCGTTTATGGCGGTCGAATTATAATCTACTTTATCTATAAATAACCCAATTTGATCTTTCGATGGACCATATAAATACTGTCGGGCATTTAAACCAAAAGAAACTCTTCTATCAATTACTCCTTTGAGCTTTAATTCATTTGCTATTTTTTTTGCAAAATTTATTGGAATAGCAAATCCTAAATTCTGTGAATCAGCTCTTGTAAAAGTATTAATTCCTATGACATTTCCATTTGAATCGATTAATGGACCACCACTATTTCCAGGGTTTAACGATGCATCGGTCTGGATCATATTGTCCAATAATTTTACATCAGGAAGTAAATTTCCTTTAGAGTCCAGCAATTTTCCTGAAGCTGAATCAATGCTAAAATCTACATTAACTGCACTTATAATTCCCGCAGATGCAATTGGTTGATACTGATCATTTGAAATGAGATTTCTTGGATTACCTAACGCTATTGCCCATTCACCAACTTTTACATCATCAGAATTACCTAAATTACAGTATTCGAAGTTATCTCCCTCAATCTTTAGCAATGCAACATCAGAAACAGTATCCAGTCCAACTATTGCTGCATCATAGGTTTGGCCTCCAGGTACAACTACAGTAATATTAATTTCTGTTGTAATAACAGCAGGCGAAAAGCTATCTCTAATATTATGAGCATTAGTAAGTATATATCCATCTTTGCTAATTATAAATCCTGATCCATTTGAAGAAGCTGGTTTTAAATTTCTATATCCGCTCCATGTTCTTAAGACTCTCTCCTGACTTCTATATATTCCCACAACTCCTGGACTTGCTAATTCAATAGCGCTAGAAATTGCAGTAGATTTAGAAGACGATATTTGAACATATTCTTTTTTTGCATTATTGCATCCTGCAAATAAAAAAATAATTAAAATAATATACTTAATACTCATAAAAAATTTCCTTTAAAACTAAACCATTTGAGGGAGCTTTAAATATTTTTGCATCTTTAATAGGCTGATTTAACAATGTCCTAAAATCATCAATTGAAATTTTATTTTGACTAACTGCAATCATGCTTCCAACTAAATACCTTACCATATGATGTAAAAATCTATTTCCATGAATAATATATAATAATTTTTCATGATTTTTATCATCAAAAACCCATTCTGAAGCAAATATTTCACAATCGTTATTTTGTTTGCCTGAAAATTTTGAAAAAGATAAAAAATTGTGTTTACCTTCAATTATTTTTGATACTTCCATTAATAATTTTATATCAATATTCTTTACATGATAATGATCTTTCAAATAAAGAGGATTATCGCTTAAACAACATAAATAGTTATACTCTTTACTCTTTGCATCAAACCTACTGTGAAAACTTTCTTCAATTTTTGACAAATGGGATATTCTTATTTCTTTATCAAGTCTGGCATTTATTGCTCGATGTAGCTCTTTGTCAGTTAACTTAGAATCTAAATCAAAATGAGCAACTTGACCTAATGCGTGTACACCAGCATCGGTTCTGCTTGCACCATAAATCTTAACTTTTTTATTATTATTTAAAACAAATATTGAGGATTCAATTTTATCTTGGATTCCGCTTAGATTTTTTTGTGACTGAAAGCCTGAAAAGTTGGTACCATCATATTGAACTATAATTTTATATCTAGTCATTTAATCTTAATAATTTTATTATATACATTTCTATCATCAATTTCTGACTTAACTAAAACTTCACCAGAAGGCAAAATAATACCAGATATTCCATTATTAGCGCTTTGAACGACCGGCACTCCTAATTCAATTGAACGCAATTTTGCATGTTCAAAATGCTGATATGGCATAGCTTTACCAACATAAGAGTCATTAGTTATGACAAAAATTATTTCAGCTCCTTTATTCACCATTTTTTTTGCAATTTTGAAGCTGCTAGAATCATAACAAATTAAAATAGATGATTTAATGTCCCCAATTTGAAATGTGTTAAAGCTTTCTCCTGGAGTGAAACTTCCCATATCATCAAACTGATTTATTTTTGATAACCAGTTTTTAAAAAAAGGGACGTATTCTGCAAATGGAACTAAAAAGATTTTTTGATAAGTATCATAGAATCCGTCTGGTCTTAAAAAAATTGCACTATTATAAACTTTAAGCTCATTATTCAAATACATTCTATGAGGAATACCAGTTATGAGAACTGAATCTATAATTTTTTCCTGTAGTTTAATTCTTTCCTTTGAATCGGGAACAGCTAAGAATGATGTTAAAGCAGCTTCAGGCCAAACAATGACATCTGGATTCGATTCTAAAGATTTTTCTAAAAGATCATTCATGATATTTTCATTTCTATTTTTTAATTTTGGATTCCATTTTTCATCTGGATAAATCACAGGCTGTCCAATTGAAACATTAATCTGTTTTTGAAAATTTGTTGAATTATAATTTGAAATTAATATTTGACCAATTAGAGCGTTTAAAAGTATAACTGATATAAAACTATAAATATATTTTTTTTGCTTTAATAAAATAAACTTATAAAAAAGAATATTCAACAGGACAATAATAAGTGAAGATAAATCTTCGTGAATACTTACAATTTGAATCAATCTATTGTACCCTGTTTGACTAAGAGAAAAATTCAACCAAGGGGCAGCCAAGGGACCGATATCTCTTAAATTTTCAATTAAGACCCAAATAAAAGGAATTAATAATAACTGAATTTTATCTGAAAATTTTCCTTTCTTAAAAAAATGTAGTATCAAACAAAATAAAACCCAATAAAAAGAATAAAAAATGCATATAGCTAAATAAGAAATAATTGCAACCAGAACACTGGTTCCAGAATTTAGAGCTACCCAGTGTGTTATTATAGCATAGCTGGTTAAACCAGCTAAATAGAAAAATATTATCTTTTCTGAAAGCTTAATTGTTTTATCAAAAATAAAAAATAGTGGAATCAAGAAAAACCAAGCTAAAAAACCTAAATGAAAAGGTGGAAATGAAAGACCCAACATTAGTCCACTCATTAAAGAAAACATCAAATTTTTTTTAGCTATCAAAAGGAACCTTTATCTAAAAATGATTGCAATATTATCGTTGATGCAATTAAATCTATATGCTCTTTATTTTTTCCAGTCTTAATGTTCTGTTCATGCATAATCTTTTTTGCTGATTCGCTTGAAAGCCTTTCATCCTGAAGAAAAACATTAAAATTTAAATTTTTAAGCTCTTCAAAAAAATTATCTACCAATTTTGTCATTTCATTTTTTTTATTATTCATATTTAGCGGATAACCAATTACAAAAGATTTAACATCATTTTCCATTGCAATTTCTTGCAGCTTACTTAAAAGTTCTTCCCTTTTTTTATATTTAATTACTTTAAGTGGAATTGAAATAATCTTCAATGGATCTGAAATTGATAATCCTACTTTGGAAAGACCAAAATCTATACCTATCAATCTATCCGTCATGTACACGCTCAACTGAGTCAACATTTTTTAGTTTTTGAATGTCTTTTATCACAGCATTAAGCTTTGCTCTGCTTTGAACTTTACAAATTATCCAGATATTTGCAATACTACCTTCAGTTACATCAGTTGATACATCAAGCATATTTAAATTATTCTTTGAAATAATATTTGCGATTTCATTTAACATTCCAGCTGTATCAATGCAAGTTATATGAATTTTTGAACGAAAAGCCAAATTTTCTTTAGCATTCCAATTTACCGACACTAACCTGTCTTGGTTGGAAGAAAGAGAAGATAAATTTGTGCAAGATAATTCATGAATAATTAATCCTCTACCTCTTGAAATATAACCTATAACATCGTCTCCAGGTATTGGATTACAACATTTACCATAATTAACAACTAAGTTCTTTAAACCATCTAAATTAATTCCATCAACATCTGATCTTGCTATTTCTATAAACTCGGTTTGATCAATTTCTTTTGGTAAATTTTTCTTTAAATCAGGAAAAATTTTTGGAATCACATCTTTAATAATTACTCCCCCTCTACCAATATCAGAAAGCATATTATTCAAAGTTTTAAAACCTGCAATCGCATACCCCTTTTTAAACTCACTCAACCTATCTAAAATCTTTAATTTCCTTAAGGATTTCTCTAAAATCTCGTTTCCAATCTTAATACTTTCTTCAAGTTCAATTTTTCTTAAATATTTAGATATTTCATGTTTTGCTCTTGAGGTTTTGACAAATTTTAACCATCCACTGTTTGGAGTTTGATTTTTACTTGTTTCTATCTCAACTATATCTCCACTTTTTAAGCTGTAGCTTAGAGGAACCAACTTCTTATTTACTTTTGATCTAACTGTGGTAAAACCAAGATCTCCATGTATAGCAAATGCAAAATCTAATGGGGTTGAATTTACAGGGAGTTTTATCAAGTCTCCTCTAGGCGTAAAAACAAATATTTCGTCTTCAAACATATCTATTTTTAATAAATCCATTAATTCTTCAGGATCTGAACTATCACTATTAAGCATAGATAATAAATCTCTTAACCATAATACTTGTGAATCAAATTCTTCCATCTCATCATTGCCCTTATAAAGCCAATGTGCAGCAACACCAACTTCAGCAGTACGATCCATATCCTTTGTTCGAATCTGAAATTCTGTAAACCTATTATCTTTAGTTAATACTGTTGTATGGATTGATTGGTATCCATTGGTTTTTGGGGTTGCTATAAAATCTTTAAATCGATCTTGCAATGGAGGATAAATACTATGAATTACACCAAGAGCAAGGTAACATTCCTCAATTTTATCAACTATGATTCTTATTGCATACAAGTCATAGATATCTTCAAACTCTTTACCTGTATTTTCAATTTTTCTATGAATGGATGAAATTGATTTATATCTACCAAAAATATTAGATTCAATTTTATAAGAACTTAGTTCAGTCTTAATTGGTCTTATCATATTAGATAAAATATCCTCATTTAATCTAGCTGAGGTCTCAATTTTCTTTTTAATACTATTAAAGGCTTTTAAATCTAAACATTTTAATGACAAATCTTCTAATTGCCATTTTAACTTTGCCATTCCCAATCTATGCGCTAAAGGCACAAATATTTCTTTTGTTTCTAATGCAATTTCTATTCTTTTATTTGAAGATAAATATTGAATTGTTTCCATGTTGTTTAGTCTATCTGCAAACTTTATAATAATAACTCTTAAATCTCTTGCAAGAGAAAGAAATAATTTGGTGAAATTTTCAGCTTGTTTATGCTCTTTAGATCTAAAAGCAATATTTTCAACCTTTGTAACACCATCTACAAGAGAAGCAACATCAGAACCGAACTCTTCTTCAATATCGGATAATTTTACTTCAGTATCTTCAACAACATCGTGCAATAAAGCACTTACAACAGTTGTATGATCCATATTCCAATCAATTAAAATATTAGCTACATCAATGCAGTGACTTACAAAAGGAAGTCCAGACTTTCTTACTTGACCCCCATGCATTTTAATAGAATACTGAAGTGCATTTTCAACTTGCTTTCTGTTTTTTTTCGTAGGAATTCTTTTTAGAAGAGCTTTACTTTTATTAACAATTACCTCGTCATTATTTTTAATAACATTACTGCTCATAGTTTAAAACTCTTGATGATTATCAAATCTTGCATACGTATCTATAAACGTTGCAGTGACTCTTCCAGTTGGACCATTTCTTTGTTTTGCTACAATCAAATAAGCTAGACCTTTCAAATCTTGATCTTCTTTATCGTATACTGCTGGTCTGTAAAGGAATATTACTAGATCAGCATCTTGTTCAATTGCACCACTTTCTCTTAAATCTGAAAGCATTGGCTCTTTTTTCGTTCTTTGCTCGACAGCTCTAGAAAGCTGTGAAAGTGCAATAACTGGAATATCTAATTCTTTAGCTAAAGCTTTAAGAGATTGAGTAATTTGTGAAATTTCATTTTGTCTATTCTCAGAATTTTTTGGTCCCTGCATTAACTGCAAGTAATCGACAATAAGCAATTCTATATTTCTTTCTCTTTTTAATCTTCTAGCTCTTGATCTAAGATCTAATATTGACAATGCAGGTGTATCATCTATGTAAAGAGGAGCTTGAGCAAGTTTTCCTGAAGCAATATTAATATTTTTCCATTTTATATTTGGACTTCCTCTTCTTACAAGAGCATTATCTACTCTAGCTTCAGACGTTAACAATCTTTGTCCAAGTTGATCGCTTGACATTTCTAAACTAAATATTGCAGTTGCAGATTTATTTTCAACTGCAGCATTCCTTGCAATAGTTAAAGCTAAGGCAGTTTTGCCCATTGAAGGTCTTCCAGCTAATATAATTAAGTCACCATTCTGAAACCCTGCTGTCAACTTGTCTAAATCAATAATACCTGATGGGACTCCAATTATTGATCCTGGATTTGCCGCTATATTTTCTATTCTCTTAACTGTGCTTGAAAGAATTGGTTCAATATGTTGATAAATTTTTGAATCTTTCTGTTCAGTTAAACTAAAAATTGACTGTTCAGCTTCATCTAGAATTGATCCAACAGAATCTCCAGCATCTAAAGCTTTTTTAGAAATTTCATGTGAAGTAGTAATCAAGTCTCTTAATATGCCCTTTTCTTTAACGATTTCAGCATAAGTTTCGACTCTTGCAGACGTTGGCACTTTATCAACTAAACCTGTTAAATAATAAATTCCTCCAACTGATTTCAAGTTTTTACCTTTTTTAAGTTCATCAGATACAGAAACTGTATCAATAGGGTAGTTATTATTCATTAAAACGAGCATAGCTTCAAAGATTTTTTTATGAGAATCTTTATAGAAATAATGACTAGAACCTAAGATACTTATAGCCTTATTTGCAGCATCCTCATCAATCATCATTGAACCCAATACTGCTTCTTCTGCTTCAAGCGCTTGAGGTTGTAAATTTAAACCTTTAGTTTTATTGTTTTCGGCCATTTTTATTTATCCACACTCTTTCAACAATTGAAATTTTTTATTTTAATAGATTAATGATGTTTTAATAATCTGACAAGCTAATCCTTAATAACAGGATCATTTATTTAATATCCAATTAATCGGTGTAATGCCTCTAGACTTTAAAAATTTATTTGTCTTAGAAAATGGATTTGATCCAAAAAATCCTCTTTGAGCTGATAGAGGTGAAGGATGAACTGAAGTAATTATATAATGCTTAGATGTGTCTATTACATCTTCGATTGAGTGTGCTTGCTTGCCCCATAAAATGAAAACTATGTTTTCTAATTTAGAAGAAACTATTTCAACTACCTTCTTTGTAAAGATCTCCCATCCCAAGTCTTTATGAGAATTCGCATTATCTTTTTCTACAGTTAATACAGTATTTAAAAGTAAAACTCCTTGATCAGCCCATGATTGCAAATTTCCTGAATTAGGAATTGGGATATTTAGATCAGATTCTAGTTCTTTAAAGATATTCAAAAGTGATGGCGGAATTGCAATACCGTCATTTACGCTGAACGACAAACCATTTGCCTGACCTTGACCATGGTATGGATCTTGTCCAATTATTACCACCTTTACATTGTTTAAATGTGTCGAATTAAAAGCATTAAACATTAAGGAAGGTTTTGGATAAATAATTTTGTTTTTGTAAGAATTTCTAACCTTAGCTGAAAGCTCTATCCAATACTTCTTTTTAAACTCTTCCTTAAGCTCAGAATACCATGAATCATGAATCTTAACTTTTTTTTGAATATTTGAATGTGAGAGCTGGTTGAGATATATCTCATTACCGAACAACTGCTTATTTTGATTGATAAATGTCTTTTTTAAAGATTTAGTGCTCAATTGATTCTTCGGTCTTAATCCAATCAATATCACCGTTTAAGAACTCATCTAAGGCAATAGAGGTGACTTTTTCTTCCTTGTCAAAATTAATATTTTCCCTAATAACAGGCTCTGCAAGAATACCATCTTCAGAAATTTCTTCATTTTCATCAATCATTTGCTTAACAATTCTATCTTGAAGAATTTGCTTTGCTCTTTTTGATGAGACAACAACAGCTTCATAAATATCATCTGTTTTTTTTAAAAGCTTGCTAAACGAAATTGGGTCTACAGCCATTTTAATCCTCTTTTTTGTGTCTAATTATAATTTCTTTAATTTTTTCAAATGTGGTCTCGAAGTTATCATTAATAAGATTATAGTCAAATTCTTTTTTTAAGTTATCCTCTTCTTCAAACCTACTTAATCTTTTATTAATTTCATCTTCAGTTTCTGTTGATCTTAAAACTAATCTTTTTCTTAGTTCCTCTACATTGGGAGGTGATAAAAAAATTGATATAGTATTGCTTCGATAATAATTCATTAAACTAACTGCCCCATTAACATCTAGCTCAAAAAATAAATGCTTATTATTATAAATGTACTGTTCCAGGCTACTTAATGCAGTGCCATATAAATCTCCATGAACATTTTCATATTCAAGAAATAGGTTTTCTTCAATCATTTTTTCAAATTGTTCTTTATTTATAAAATTATAGTGTACACCATCAATTTCATACTTTCTTTTATTTCTAGTTGTATATGAAACAGAAATTTCAATGTTCAAATCTCTTGAAAGTAATTCTAGTAGAGTAGTTTTACCTGAGCCCGATGATCCGGAAATAATGATAAAATTTTTCATAAAATATTTCCTATTTGCTCTCTTAATTTTTCCGCTTGTATTTTTAAGCTTATTGCATGCTTAGATACTCTTTTATCTAAAAACTTAGATAATATTGTATTAGACTCTCTATTGATTTCCTGTAAGATGAAATTAATTTTTTTTCCAGATAATTGCTTTGATTTAATTGATTGAGATATCTGGCTTAAATGACTATTGATTCTATCAATCTCTTCTGAAATATCAATCTTTTCTATCTCATCAATTACGTCATTATTTGATTTTAAATTTATTTTACTTGCATGTACTTTTTCTTGAATTTTTTCAATCATCAAAAGATCTTTTGTAGCTATATCCAAATACCCATAAAATTCTTTTTCTATTACAGCTCCTTCTTTATTGCGCATGTCAATCAATTCTTTTGTTGCAATTTTTAATGATGAAAAAATCTTTTTTTGAATTGAATTACTATGTGGTACATAGCTCAAAATATCATTATTTCTTAGCAATTGGCTGTAATTCAAATCAATATCGTACTTTTTTTCAATTTCTTTATATGCTTTTAAAACGCTCGATGTTTTTTGACTATTAAATTTGAAGGCATCTTTTGAATCTACTTTTATAAACAATGTAACTGAACCCCTCAATAATTGTTTTTTTAAATAGTTTCTAATCTTGTATTCAAGTGGACCAGATAAATCGAAGGATTTTGTATTCAATTCGAAATACCTTGAGTTAAAAGATTTTAATTCAATATTTATTGAAAGACTGGAATCCTCATAGCTCGAAGAACCAAAACCTGTCATACTAACTAACATTATGCTTCAACCTTTCTTTTCAAGTTCAATAAATAAAGTAATAATACTCCAATAGTAAACAGTGGTGAAAATATAGGGAAAATTAATTTAAAACTATAGTTATCTGCTATTAATCCTCCTAAATATGCTGCTAAACCTGAAAGACCAAACATTAAAAAAAAGTTTAAACCAAAGACAACCGATCTTATCCTTAATGGAGTGATATCTTTAATTATGGAATTAATTAATGGTTGAATTGAGTACATAATAATTGCCAATAGAACTGAAACAATTACAAGCAAAGTTTTTCCGACAAATATTATTGTTATAAATAAAGGAAGAAGTAACAGAAAAACTATTGACAATAATTTAATTCTATCAAACTTATCTCCAAGATATCCTGATAGAACTTGTCCCAAAAAACCTGTTAACATAATTGCTGATACAATAGAATTTGCATTCGAGCCAAAATCTAAATTAAACACTGAAGGAATGAATGTGTTAAATACTGTAAATGATAAACCAACAACGAATGAAATTAGGAAAAAAATTGATAAAATTGAGTTCTGTTTTTTATCAGTAAAGTCATTTAGGCTAATAATATCTATTTTTTCAGTATTCGGAATAAATTTCATTGAAAGAGGTAGTAAAAAAGCATTTAAAATTGCAGTGAAAATAAATGCATAATGCCAACTAAAATACAATACAGAAAAATATGATATTAAAGGACCTAAAGAAACTCCGATTGATCCAAAGACTCCATGAAATGCATTTGCCTTTGCAATATTTTTGTCAAAAGTTTCTGAAATTAATGTCAAAGAAACAGGATGATGAATGCTTGCAAAAAGTCCCAAAAGAACACTGCTTAACGAAAACATTAAAACACTATCTGAAACACTTACTAAAAGCGCAGAAAATAAAATTCCCAGTTGAGAAAATACAATTAATTTTTTTGGTCCGTACTTGTTGTATAAAAAAGACATTGGAAGGGAACCGACACCAAAACAGAAACTCACAATACCAAATATTAGTCCTACCTCGGCTGCATTTAGAGAATAAAAATCAATTAAATTAATATACATACTTGGAATCAACATCATAATGATGTGATTTGACATGTGAGATAAACTTAAAACAAATAGGATAAATCTAGAAGGCAAGCTTTATTTCTTTTCTGCAAGACGAGCAGCTTTACCAGACAATCCACGTAAATAGTACAATTTAGCTCTTCTTACCTTATTTACCCTATCAACTTTAATAGATGCAATTGATGGAGAGTGAAGTGGAAAAATTCTTTCTACTCCAATACCATTAGAAATTTTTCTTACAGTAACTGTTTCAGCAATACCGGAGCCTTTTCGAGCGATAACAGTACCCTTAAATAACTGCTGTCTAACTTTTTGTCCCTCTCTAACATTAACATAGATTGAAAGGACATCTCCTGCTTTAAAATTTGGTATATCTTCTCTTAATATATTACTCATATTATTTTTTCTCCAAAAGATCAGGTCTTTTGTCTCTTGTAATTTCTAACTTCTTATCATTACGCCATTTTTCAATTGCCTTATGATCGCCTGATAATAATACTTTTGGAACTTTTAATCCATCAATTTCATTAGGCCGTGTAAAATAAGGAGCATCTAGTAAATCGTCAACAAAAGAATCTGTCATTGCTGAATTTAAATCATTTAAAACGCCTGGAACTAGTCGTGCAATTGAATCAAAGAT
Organism: Fidelibacterota bacterium; assembly: GCA_016777965.1. Classification (GTDB taxonomy): domain Bacteria; phylum Fidelibacterota; class Marinisomatia; order Marinisomatales; family Marinisomataceae; genus Marinisoma. The sequence continues at coordinate 153,155 of JADHQL010000001.1, forward strand.
AATCATTGTTGATAATTCGCCATTAGAAATAATGAAATCGCCAATCGATATTTCTAAATCGACATATTTTTCAATAACTCTTTCATCTATACCTTTATAGTGACCACAAATGAAAATCAACGACTTCTCATTACTCAATTTACTGCTAATATCATGATTTAATTTTTTTCCTCTAGGTGAAGGAAATATGATTAGAGGTTTGTCAACAGATAGGTCTATACAATGATCTATAGCATCAAATAAAGGTTGACACATCATTACCATCCCACTTCCTCCTCCATATGGCTCATCATCTATCTTTTTGTAATTATCTTTTGCAAAATCTCTTAGATTAATTATTTCTACTTCAAAAAGATTTTTTTTAATGCCCTGATTAGCAATATTATTCTCAATTAATATATTAATTACTTTTGGAAATGGTGTTATGATAAAAATTTTCATTTATAAAGTATAAATTATCCCATTATTTACTATTTTGCTTTTATTAATTTTGGAAATTTGGAATATGTTAATCCTCTCCAAATCCACTCAAATGGTCCAAAATTATATCTACTCATCCACCAAGAACTAAAGTTCAACTGATATACCCATATACAAAAAACAACAATATATAATTGAGACCTTGAAAGTTCTCCAACAAGACTGAACCCTGCCCCTGAAAATAAGATTAAACCAAAAATAGATTGAAACAAGTAATTTGTAAGAGCCATCTTACCTACATTTGACAAATGGTATCGAAGCTTTAAAGCCTTATCAAATTTGATAATTAAAATAATTAGCCCAAGATAACTAAAGGCCATACCCAGTCTTCCAACATCATATGTTAAAGAAGTTATACGCGAAGCAAAAATACTATTATTTGATTCGAATGCAGACCAAACTTCAAAACTATTAACTGAAACTCCTACAAGAAAACCAACAATCATCAATCGTAAATAAAATAAGCTGCTTAACCCTCCTTGAAGTATCCGATATTTAAATAAAGACATTCCCAATATCATTACAGATATAACATCCCAAAAACTTGAAAAAATATAGCTTTTTATAGCCAAATTCTTTTCATGCATATTCCATATAAAAGCAGAGGTGTATGATTCCTTTCTTTGATTTAATTCGTTTCTTATATCATCAGGTGTTGGATTAAAAACTCCGTAAATTAAATCTCTTAATTCAATAAGATCTTTTTTTTTGTCTTCAGATATATTTAGGTTAAAAATTGTATTTTTTTGATCAATATCTTTTATTTCATTTAAAAATTTCCCAGTACCAAACGAGATAAGCGAATTAAATGCTAGCAAAACGATTGAAATGATTAATAAAGTTTGAGGCTTTAGCTCTTTAAAGAAAAATAAAACAAAACTAATCAAAGCGTATAAAATTAGAATATCTCCAAACCATAAAAGAAAATATGCATCTACAATTCCAAAACATAAAAGCCATAGAGACCTTTTAAAGTGAAAAGAAGCTGGTTTATTTTTAGTAAATAATAAAACGCCAGCGCCAAAAAGAATTGAAAACAATGCTCTCATTGCACCTTCTGCTGAAATGTCAATAAGAGCCCAAATTATCCAATCAGTTAATGTTCCTTGAATAACAGATGGATTTAAATAATAGAAAGATACTTGACCAAACATTAGAATGTTTAATAAAAGGATACCCAATACTGCAAAGCCTCTTAATACGTCTAGCGTTTCAATTCTGTTGTTAAGATTTGTCGGACTTTCAGTCATAAAATCTTTTAACTAAATAGATTTATTAAATAGTAGTTATTTTTATTTTGATGGAGCCTCTTCAACTGATGCTTCTTCTGCAGGTGCTTCGTCTTGAGCTTCTTCAGCAGGAGTCTCTTCTTTAGCTTCTTCAGCAGGAG
>JADHQL010000002.1 GCA_016777965.1 Fidelibacterota bacterium
CTGTGGAAATTTTTCATAAAAATTCCATTACAAAGCAAAGATGGGACAATGTAACTCCTTCATCCAAAAGGTGTTATATGGGACCTTACAATCCTTCAGATATCTTAGAAGAATATCATCCTAATATTCCAGATAATGTCCAATTCAAAGATCCAACTGACCAAGACTCCTTATCTGGCTATAATAACTTTGTAATAATTAGATGTCATTTTTATGAAATTGATTTTTTAAAGCTTAAATATAGCGGTCATCAGAGATGCAAGTTCATTTTCGATAAAGAAAAAATTAATGTAAGTTGGGTTGCTCCTTAATATGAAAGGAACAATCATATTAATGACGTTACTTGTCATTTTTGGAACAATATTTAATTTTTTAACCATCAAACGATATTTGAGAAAAAAGCAAGATGAAGAAAAGTAAATTAATCCTATTATTTTTTGTAGTAACTTTTTCTATGAATTGTTGCTCAAAAAAAGTTGATGTTATAAGCATGCATGAATTCCAAGATAAAATTCTTGATAATAAAACTGTTGTGTTGGATGTAAGAACAGAAGAAGAGTATTATGGTCCACTTGGACACATTAATGGATCCATTTTAATTCCAATAAATGAGTTAGAAGATAGGCTTAGTGAGTTAAACGATTATAAAGAAAATACTATTTATGTTGTATGCAGAAGTGGAAACAGGTCAGGGTTTGGAAAAGACATTTTAAATGAAAATAATTTTACTGCAGTCAATGTAGATGGCGGTATGCTTGATTGGAAGACAGATAAGAATGAAAGATAAAAAAGAATTAGCTTTGTATTACAGGAAGTCTTTACTAACAATTATAATAATGTTGATTATTTTATTCATTCCATTTTTTTTCTATGCGAATTAAACAGAAATATATGATTGATTTTGCCAAGGGCGTGACATGGCTTTTGGTGCTCTATCTAATTTACTATTATAACCAGGCTGACAATCTTACTGCATGGGTTTATTTTTGCTTGCATGGTTCTTATGGTATTATGTGGGTTTTAAAAAGTTATATTTTTCCTGATAAAACCTGGGAAAGTAAAGTTGGAATACCTTACGCTTTATTGATTTTAATTGGTTTGGTTTTATATTGGGCACCTGCGTATATAATTACTTCTTCAGGACATCAAGCTTCTTTAAAAATTATTGTTTTAGCTATATGCACTTTTTCAATTGGAGTGTTCTATCATTTTGCTTCGGATATGCAAAAATTCATTTTTTTAAAATACCAATCTGGTCTAATAACTGATGGTTTTTGGAAACAATGTAGACATCCAAATTATTTTGGAGAATTATTAATATATCTTAGTTTTGTTATAATGGTAATTGAAACACCTTTATGGTGGTTGCCAACAGTGATTTTGACATTATTTATAATAGCTGTGTGGATTCCTAATATGATTAAAATTGATAAATCTCTTTCGAGGTTTGAAGAGCATAAATTTTATAAAGAAAAAACAGCTTTTATCATACCCTATATTTTATAATGAAATCCAAAATAGTAATATATTACGATGGAGTTTGTTTTGTTTGTTCGTCTGCAATTAATGCCTTAATCAAAATGGACAAAAGTGATATTTTGTATTTTAGTCCTTTGCAATCAAATTATGCAAGATCTACTATCAATAAAAAGTTTTTGAAGGACATGAATTCTGTAATTGTTAAAAAAGATGAAGAGGTTTTTTCTAAATCTTATGCAGCTTTTGTAATTTTAAGAGAGCTTAAAAGTCCTTTAAGATATTTATTTTATTTGGTCCCAACTTTTTTTGCAGATTTCATTTATAACTTGATAGCAAAAAGAAGATATAGCTGGTTTGGAAAAAAAGAAAAATGTATTTTTCCTATGAACAATCCAAAATTTTTAATTGATTAATGAAAAAAGAGCAATTTTCTAGATTTTATGAAATGGAAACCAGATGGTATGATGAGGATATGCTTGGTCATATTAATCATGGAACAGCCGTTGCTTATTTCGAAGATGCAAGAGTTAGGCATGCTCACGATATTGGTCTTTTTCCATATGATGCTGATAAATTTCCATTTATTGTAGCATCAATGACTTTTAATTTTTTAAAGCAAATTAAACACCCAAAAAATTTAACTGTTGGGTTAAAAATTTCTCGAATTGGCGGTAAAAGTTTTGATTACGAGTATGGTCTATTTATGGAAAATGATGATGAATGTGCTATATCATGTAATATGACAATGGTTTGCTTTGACTTTTTAAGCCAACAAAGTGTACAAGTATTTGATGAAATTAAAAAAGAGTTTCAGGGAGAATGAAAAATGAATATATCCGTTGAAAATGATATTAAAATTATAGATATGGGAGAAAAAGGTCCAAATCTCCTAAGCGTTGAAAGAGCAAAGAAACTCATAAAAGAACTTGATTATAATGATTGTAAAGCAGTAATTATTTTAGGTAATGATAAGGTATTTAGTGCAGGGCTAAATCTTAAAGATTTATCGAATGCTAAAGAACCTAATGAGGTCGCTTTAATTTTCAATACTCTTGGAGAGCTTTTAAGGGCTTGCAGGGATTTTCCAGGGCCAGTTATTAGTATTGTAGGTGGTCATGCTATTGCTGGAGGATGTTTGTTAGCTCTTGCATCAGATTATAGGTATGGAATGCACGGTATGCACAGAATGGGTTTAAATGAAATGGCAATTGGAATAGATCTTCCTCCGGATATGCTTTCAATTATATCGCACTCTATTAGTAGAGATAATCTCTTCGAAGTTGCGTCTCAGTGTAAAATGTATACACCTAAAGAAGCTTTAAATAAAGGGTTAATAAATGAAATGGTTGGAAACAGATTTTCTGGAAAGAAGAAGGCCACATCTCAGGCATTAATCAAAGCAAAAAAATTAGCAGAATTTTATATCAGCGCTGGGGAACCTTTTGTAAGGTTAAAACAATCGTTAATGCGTGAAACAGATTTTGACTATCAAATTTTAATTGATAACTGGTTTAGTCCATCGACACAAGCTAAAGTAAAATCTGTTATGTCATCTCTCAATAAAAAATGAAAATAATTGTTGCGGGCGGTACTGGTTTTCTTGGCAAAAAGATTGTCTCCTCATTAGCTGACAAAGGTCATAGTGTTTGTGTTTTAACAAGAAATCTCCATAAACATAAAAATACATTCTCAAATAATGTTGCTGTGATTGATTGGTCAACAATCAATCCTTCTTTTTTAAGTGATACAAATATTTTGATTAAGCTTAATGGAGAAAAAGTTGACCAATTATGGACCAAATCAGTTAAAAGTAAAATTTTAAATAGTAGAATCGATTCAACTAAAATGCTCTTTGATTTTTGCATTAAAAATGAGATAAACCCTAAAAAATTTATTAATGCATCAGCAGTTGGGATTTATGCCAAAGAAACTGCTAATTATGATTTTTCAGTAGATGAAAATTCTGAATTAGGTAATACCTTTTTAGCAAAGGTGTGTGTTGAAAATGAAAGAAATTCAGATATATTTAAAGTTTTTGAAGATATTGATATTATTCAGTTAAGAATTGGAGTTGTTCTTCAAAAGAAAATCATCAATTTGTTATCTTTAAATTTGTTGCTTTCTATACCTATACCAGGAAATAAAAATCATTATTTTCCTTGGGTTCATGCTGATGATATTGTTGGATTTATTAATCATTCCTTGGACAATAATTTAATTGGAGCATTTAATTTAGTTGGATCAGAGCTTACAACACATGATACATTTTTTAAATCAATTTTAAAGAATAAAAAAAGTATTATTTCATGGGTATTTTTCCTACCAAAATTCCTTATAAAATTTATTTTCGGTAATATGAGTGAAATGTTCCTTTATGGTCCAAAAACTAAGCCTGCTAGAACCTTAGAAAGCAATTATCAGTTCAAATATTCTTCTTTGCAAGAAGCTTTATTGAATTTGCCTGAATAAATACCTTGGAAAATTTTTAAAATTTGGTAAATTTTGGGCTATGAAATACTTTAATATTTTATCAAAAGGACTACTCAATTGACTGCTAAAAAAATCTCAAAAAAACTATCTAAAGAACTTCAGAATTTAGAAAATCTGGGCCCAGACGCACATGCTGTTGAAGTGCAGAAGGAGTTGGATGCTGAGGAAAAAAGAAAAAATGCTTTAGGTAGAGCTGACGAAAGAATTAAAAGATCAAAGGTAGCTAGTGGAACAATCAGTATGTATTTATCAGAAATTTCTCAGTATGAGCCACTATCTCCAGATAGAGAAGTTGAACTAGCAGTGTTAATTGCTAAGGGCGATAAAAAAGCAATGAAAGAATTGGTTGAAGCAAACCTAAGATTTGTAGTTTCAGTTGCTAAAAAATATCAGGGGAACGGCTTGTCATTGTCAGATATTATTAACGAAGGAAACCTAGGATTAATCAAAGCTGCTAAAAGATTCGACCCTTCTAGAGGTTTTAAATTTATCTCTTATGCTGTTTGGTGGATTAGGCAGGCTATTCTTCAAGCATTAGCAGAACAAGGTAGACTTATTAGGTTGCCATTAAATAGGGTTGGTACAATTACTAAGATTACCAAAGCTGCTGAAAAGCTTGAAGCTGAAATGGGTCGTCCTCCAAAAGTTGAAGAAATTAGTCACCAGCTTGACGTAAAAACTGAAGAAGTGTTCAATGCGCTTCAATATTCAAGAAGGCATAGTTCGCTTGATGCTCCTTTTGCAGAAGGAGAGGATAGTTCTTTAATAAATGTCATTGAAGATGAACAAGAAAAAGATCCTGACAACAATGTAATGGATACTTCTATGAAAGAAGAAATTGCTTCTGCACTTAGCACCTTAACCGAAAGAGAGCGTTCTGTAATTGAAATGTATTTTGGAATTAATCGAGATAGATCTTTTACTTTAAATGAAATTGGAGAACAATTTAGTTTAACTAGAGAGCGCGTAAGGCAGATTAAAGAAAAAGCTATTCGAAGATTAGCTCACAAGACAAGAAGTGAACCTCTAAGAGTTTATCTTGGACAATAGTTTGAATCCAATTCTTATTTTATTTCCTATTTTCCCCCTAATCTTGATTATGCACATTCATACTGTTGTTAATGCGCTTCAAATTAGAAAGTCTATCATAAGTAAAGAACTTGACTCACGATGGTTAAAGTATATGCCAGGATGGCAAGAAATTCCTTTAAATATTCAAGCTTCAAGAGAGCTATACAAAAATCTTTTTGAAGCTCCTTTGCCTTTTCTAGTATACTGTTTATTAACTTATACTGTTGATCATGTTACAATGTTGAATCTTGTTTTAGCATGGCTCTATGTTGCTTTTAGGCTTTGGCATTACTTTGTTAGAATGTCTAATCCAAAAATTTCAAAAAGAAGAGTTCCTTTTCAATATTCATTGATTGTTACATTTATTCTCTGGACAGAATTATTCATTTTTTTAGTAAAATAATTTTATAGCAGAACAGTTATCGAAGTCGTATAATCTTTTCAAATGGCAAAAAAACCAAAAATTGCAATTGTGGGAAGACCAAATGTTGGTAAATCAACGCTTTTTAATAAGCTATCAGGTAAAAGAACGTCTATTGTTGACCAAATGGAAGGTGTAACTCGAGATCGGGTTTATTCTTCTGCAGAATGGTTGTCACAAGAGTTTAATATTATTGATACTGGAGGATATGTTAGCTCAAATGAAGATGTATTTAATAAAAAAATTAAAGAACAAATTTCAGCTGCATTAAATGAGTGTGATGGAATTATTTTTCTTGTTGATGGAAAAGCTGGGCTAAATCCTAACGATCAATTTTTATCTAAGCTTGTAAGAAAATCTGGAAAGAAATTTGTAATGGGAGTCAATAAGTGTGATATCCCAGAACATAATTTAAGAAAAGACCAATTTTTTGATATTGGTTTTGAAAATCCAATTCCAATATCAGCCTTGAATGGTGCTGGTGTTGGAGATATGCTCGATAATTTGTTTGAATCAATTGATTTTAATTCTATTTCTCAATTTGATGATAATACTGATTGTTCTATCACTATAGTAGGAATGCCGAATGTTGGTAAATCTTCATTATTAAATGCTTTAATTCAGAGAGAACAGGCAATTGTGTCTGACATAGCAGGCACTACTAGAGATTCAGTTGACACAGTCATTAAATGGCATGGAAAGGATATTAAAATTGTTGATACAGCTGGTCTTAGGAAGAAAAGTAAAGTTGATTCAGATATTGAATTTTATAGTTCCTTAAGAGCTATGGATTCACTTTTAAGATCTGATCTTGTTTTGCTTGTAGTTGACGCTGAAAAAGGATTTACTAAACAAGAAAAAACTATTGCCAAAGAGGTTATTAAAAAAGGCAAGAGGATGGTTATTCTTGTTAATAAATGGGATTTAGCTTCCGGAACAAATGTTTCTGCTGAATTGTATAAAGAGGACATGTATATGGAGTTCAAAGATCTCCAGCATTATCCTATACTTTTTGTTTCTGCTTTAACTAAAAGAAGAGTTTCAAATATTTTAGAAATTGCATGGGAAATTTTTACAAAACATAGAGATAAGCTATCCACAAAGGAATTAAATGTTTGGATAGAAAAAGCTGTAAGAAATTATCCTCCTCCAGCTACGCAAGGTAAATCAATTAAAATTAAATTTGTTGAACAAGTACAACAATCTCCTCCAATTTTTGCACTATTTAGCAATTATCCCAAACTTATATCTGTTCAATACTTAAGATATCTACATAATCAGCTTAGGGAATCATTTGATTTAAAAGGGATAACCATTAAGTTTTCATTAAGAAAAGGCTAATGAATAAAAAACAAATTTATAGTTGGGCTCTTTACGATTGGGCAAATTCAGCTTTTGCAACCACTGTCATGGCTGGTTTTTTTCCAATTTTCTTTGCACAATACTGGTCAAATCCAGACAACTTATCTATCAGTACATTTTATTTGGGTTTAGGTAATTCAGTTGCTTCTTTAATAGTTGCTTTGCTTGCACCAATTTTAGGTGCAATTGCTGATAGAGGTAGTTTTAAGAAAAAATTTCTGATTTTCTTTGCTTTTTTAGGTATTGTAATGACTTTAGGCCTGGGATTTATTGCTCAAGGAATGTGGCCAATCGCTTTAATGGTTTACATCTTTTCTACAATTGGATTTTCAGGGGCAAATATTTTTTATGACTCGCTTCTTCCATCTGTTTCAAATGAAGAAAATGTAGATGATGTATCTGCTTTAGGTTTTTCATTAGGATATCTTGGAGGTGGTGTGTTAATTATTATTAATTTTTTAATGATATCTTATCCTGCTTCTTTTGGTTTAGTTGATGCAGTTGAAGCAACAAAATATGCATTTATTTCCGTTGGAGTTTGGTGGGCACTTTTCTCACTTCCTTTAATTCTTTTTGTTGATGAACCAAAATATCATGAGAGTGAAAGTGTATCTGATTCTATAATAAACGGTTTTATTCAATTCAGAAATACATTCAATGATTTAAAAAAACTTAAAGTAGTTGCTACATTTCTTTTAGCCTATTGGTTATATATTGACGGAGTTGATACTGTAGTACGAATGGCAGCAAACTTTGCTCTTACCTTAGGGTTTGATCAAGCTTCTATTATGGGTGCTCTGGTAATGATTCAACTTGTAGCTTTTTTTGCTACTTTAATTTATATCAAATTCGTAAATTATATAGGCCTAAAGAATGGTATCTATTTAGGAATTTTTGGTTATTGTATTATTCTATTTGCTGGATATTTTGTTGAAAGTATTACTCACTTTTATATTGTGGCATTATTGATTGGTTGTTTTCAAGGAGGAATTCAAACAATTAGTAGAAGTCTGTATTCAAGAATTATTCCTCAGAAAAAATCTGCTGAGTTTTATGGCTTCTACAATATGTTAGGAAAATTTGCTGCAGTATTTGGCCCAGTTCTTATGGGTTCAGTTACTTTAGTGTTAAGTAATGTAGTTGAAGATGAAGTCAAAGCTGCTAGATTTGGATTATTATCAATAATGATATTATTTATTCTAGGTGCTTATGTATTCTCTAAAGTAGACATCAATGAAGGCGAAGCAATAGCTAAAAATCTTTGATTTAAAAATTGTAATTTTTTCTAAATATCACTAGGTTTAATTTCATTTTTAAAGGGAGGGGGAATCATTTTAAACTTTTCAAAAGAAATTTCTAGTTCAGGCTCTGAAATTTTTTCTGAAGATGCACTCAATTTTTTAGAAAAAATTCATCTCAAATTCAACAATAGAATTGATAATCTTATTGAGGATAGAACTGAATATCAAAATAGTGTTGATGAAGGAATTTTACCAAGTTTTGACCCAAAAACAGAAGATATCAGAAACTCTGAATGGTCTGTGAGACCTATTCCAAACAATCTTAAGGATAGAAGAGTAGAAATTACTGGCCCTGTAGATCGCAAAATGATTATCAATGCTCTTAATTCTAATGTTAATGTTTTTATGGCAGATTTCGAAGATTCTCTTTCTCCTACTTGGGAAAATATTCAAAATGGACTAATTAACATGCGAGATGCTGCCCATAGAACAATTTCTTTCCAGCATAGGGTGACTTTAAAAAAATATAATTTACGTTCAAATCCTGCAATTCTTATGTGTAGAGTCAGGGGATTGCATCTTAAGGAAAAGCATATTTCATGCAATGGAGTATCATTATATGGGGCTTTAGTTGATTTTGCAATGTACTTATATCATAATCACAATGCTTTAGAAAAATTTGGATCAGGTCCATATTTTTATATTCCAAAATTACAGTCCTATCATGAGGCTAAATTGTGGAATGATATCATCTCATATTGTGAGGACGAGCTAAGATTAAACAGGGGAACAGTTAGAGTAACATGTCTTATTGAAACTTTGCCAGCAGTTTTTCAAATGGAAGAAATATTATACTACCTCAAAGACCATATCATTGGTTTGAATTGTGGAAGGTGGGATTATATCTTTAGTTTTATTAAAACATTACAATCTTATCCTGAAAAATTATTGCCCGACAGAAGCATTATTACAATGAATCAACCATTTTTAACCAGCTATTCTACATTGTTGGTAAATACTTGCCATAAAAGAGGTGCTTTTGCAATGGGAGGAATGGCAGCTTTTGTTCCATCAAAAAATCACGATGAAAATAGAAAGATTCTACAGAAAGTCAATGAAGATAAATTATTTGAAATAAAGAATGGTCACGATGGTACGTGGATTGCTCATCCTGGATTAGCTGATTATGTAAACGAAATTTTCAAAGATAGATTTGATACTTTTCAAACTAACCAGTTAGATTTTATTTCAGATGAAAAAATTACTGCTGAACAATTATTGCAGGGATGTAATGGGATTAGCTCCGAAGAATGTCTTAGATCGAATATAAGAATTTCTCTTAAATATATTGAAGCTTGGGTTTCTGGATTGGGTTGCGTTTCTATATATGGATTAATGGAAGATGCTGCTACAGCAGAGATATCTAGAACTTCAATTTGGCAGTGGATAAAACATAAAAATAAATTAGATAATGGAAAAATTGTTGACGAAAAGTTATTTAAAACATATTTACAAGAAGAATTGTTGAATGTAAAAAATGAAGTAGGAATTGAAATTTTTGAAAATGGAAAATTTGATTTAGCGAAATCAATCTTTGAACAAATAACGTTAACAGAAAATGTTGAAGAATTTTTAACCACTAAAGCGTACGAGGAGTTGTAATGAATTTAAATGAGCAAGTATTAGAATTAAAAAATGACTGGGAAATGAATGAAAGATGGGCTTATATCAAAAGACCATATTCAGCTGAGGAAGTTGTTAAGCTAAGAGGTTCTCTTCAGCCTGAATACACTTTAGCAAGAATTGGAGCTGAGAAGCTTTGGAATATGCTTCATAATGAAGATTATGTTCATTGCTTAGGTACATTAACCGGTGGACAGGCAGTTCAAGGGGTTAAAGCTGGTGCAAAAGCAATTTATGTATCTGGATGGCAAGTAGCAGCAGATAATAATAGCGCTGAAGCAATGTATCCAGATCAGTCATTATACCCTGTTGATTCAGTTCCTTCTTTAGTGAAAAGAATTAATAGTTCTTTTAAAAGAGCAGACCAAATAGAATGGATGAACTCTAACGGTAATCCAAAATTTGACTTTTTTACACCTATAGTAGCTGATGCAGAAGCTGGTTTTGGTGGAGTTCTAAACGCTTTTGAACTTATGAAAGCTATGATTAAAGCTGGAGCTGCTGGAGTTCATTTTGAAGATCAGCTAGCAAGTGTGAAAAAATGTGGTCATATGGGTGGAAAAGTCCTTGTACCAACACAGGAAGCAATAAATAAGCTTGTTGCAGCAAGATTGGCTGCAGATGTTTCAAATGTTCCAACCCTATTAATTGCTAGAACTGATGCTAATGCAGCAGAATTACTTACTTCTGATATTGATGAGAGAGATGCTGAGTTTGTTACTGGAGAAAGGACATCCGAAGGTTTTTATAGAGTTAAATCGGGTATTCAACAAGCAATTTCAAGGGGACTTTCATACGCTCCATACTCTGATTTATTATGGTGTGAAACAGGCAAGCCTAACCTTGAAGAAGCAAAACTATTTGCTGAATCAATTAAGAAAAATCATCCTGAATTAATGTTAGCATATAATTGTTCTCCATCATTTAATTGGAAAAAAAATCTTGATGATGCTTCAATAGCTAAATTCCAAAGAGAGCTTGGTGCAATGGGTTATAAATTTCAATTTATTACTCTTGCTGGAATTCATTCAATGTGGCATGGCATGTTTGATTTAACAAAAAATTATGTTAAATCTGGCATGACTGCTTATGTAGAATTACAAGAGAAAGAATTTGCAGACCATGATAAAGGATATACTTTTTCTGCACATCAACAAGAGGTTGGTACAGGCTACTTTGATGCAGTGAATAATTGTATTGTTGGAGACTCTTCAACAAGTGCTATGGACGGTTCAACAGAAAAAGAACAGTTTTAATTATTTTTTGAAATAAAGTACTGAAAAAGTCACAATTTTTTATAAATTATCCTCGTGAATAAAGTTTCAGAATTTTCAGAATTAGTACAACCTACTCATATCAATACGGCAGGTACGCTCTTTGGTGGATATATGCTTTCATGGCTTGACTTGGCTGCTGCTAAAGCAGCATCTGAATTTCTAGAAGAAACCGATGCTTGGGGCTCTGTGACCAGGGCTTTGGACAAAGTAGAATTTAAAGAACCAGTTTATCTTGGTGATTGGGTAAAGTGTAAATCAACAATAATTGATGCTGGAAATACGTCAGTCAAAGTTCAAGTTAAAGCATACGCAGAAAGTAAAGATCACGGAAAAAGACTAGCATGTACAGCTGATATAACATTTGTTGCGGTAATTAAAGATGAGAATGGTAAGCTAGTAAGTTTTAAACACAATCTAAGTTTGTAAGGGGAAAAAATGGCACATATAAAAAAATTAAATTTTTTAAAAAATTATAAAGATTTAGTAGATGAAAATTATGGTATGGTTGCGGTACCAACATTTTCAGATAAAATGGATAAAGATCTAGCAGAATTGTTTAAATCTCAAAATAAAACAGGAAAAGTTGGAGATCTTGTTTTTGAAATCGACAATAATTCAAGAATAGTTTATTACGGACTAGGTGATTCATCAGATAAAACAGCAGAAAATTTTAGAAGAGCAGCTGGGGAAGTCGTAGGCTATGCTTTACAGCATAAATACAGCGATATTGCAGTTGAGTGTCCTGTTACAGATGAGGGTGAATACTTCTGTCAAGCGTTTGCAGAAGGTTTAATCCTTTCAAGTTATAGATTTTTAGATTATTTCACTGATGAAAGAGGAGTATATCATTTAAAGAGCATCACAATGGTTGATGCTTGTAATCAAGATGCAGCAAAAAAAGGTGCAATCATTGCAAGTGCTGTTTGTGATTCAAGAGATCTTGGCAATCATCCTGGAAATGTGACTACTCCAACAAGGTTGGCAAATTTTGCCAAAGAAGTTGGTAAAAAAGGTAATATGAAAGTTACAATTTTTGATAGAGAAGAATTTACAAAGATGGGCATGGGATCATTTGCAGGTGTTGCTCAAGGCACAAATGAACCTCCTAAGTTTATCATTATGGAATATTTCGGAGGAAAGAAAAGTGAAAAGCCAGTATTGCTTGTAGGAAAAGGTCTAACTTTTGATACAGGAGGAGTTTCACTAAAACCTGGTTTAAATATGGACCAAATGAAATTTGATATGTGCGGTTCAGCGGTTGTATTTGGTGTGATGAATGCTATAGCTGAATTACAACCTAAGATGAACGTTGTAGCTATTGTTCCTTCAACGCATAATATGTTAGGTGGATCAGCTTATAAACCTGGAGATATTCTAACTGCATACAATGGAAAAACTATTGAAGTTTTAAATACTGATGCAGAGGGTAGATTAATTCTTGCCGATGCTTTGGCGTATGCAAGTAAGCACTACGACCCTGAGTATATGCTAGATTTTGCTACATTGACGGGCGCTGTGGTTGTTACTCTTGGTCATATAGCCACAGGAATAATGAGTAATAATGAATCATTAGTAGAAAACATTAAAGTTTCTTCTGATAATACTGGAGAACTTGTATGGCAACTACCATTATGGGATGAATATTGTGATCAAGTCAAATCTGAGGTTGCCGATGTAAAGAACTTAGGATCACCAGGTCAAGCAGGAACTATTGCTGGAGGAGCATTTCTTAAAGCATTCGTTGGTAAAGATATCCCATGGGCCCATTTTGACGTTGCTGGAACTTCATATCATGTAGAAAACAGAAGCTATATTCAAAAAAATAGTGCTTCTGGACAAGTGATTAGATTAGTGCTCGATATGCTCGGTGCTTAATGAATAAACTGCAAGCGATTAATTCAATTCAGTTTTCAATACAATTGATAACTGCATTGCTACTTTTATACTTTACATTAAATTCTGATGCTCCTAATCGAGCTATAATTCCAATTTTATTGCTTATAGGATGGTCGCTTGGTTTTTATCAGAGAAGAGTTACTCGAATAAGAATTAATAAGCTTCGAGGTTCTAAAAATAAAGATGTTTTACATGAAGGTTAAGAATGAATGAATTATTCAAAAACAATATTACTTTAGATCAAGAAAATCATAAATATATTTTAAAAGAAAACCCTGATTTTGAATTCACAAGCGTTACTGAATTCATCCATAAATTTTTTAAAAAGTTTGACAAAGATAAAGTTGCAAAGAAGCAATTAAAGAATAATCCAAAATATTTTGGTAAAACAATAGAAGATGTAATTGAAGATTGGAATAAAGGTTCTCAAAGAGGAAACATTGTTCATAATGAACTAGAAGACTATATCAATGAAAAAATAAAGCAGCCAACCCATTATATGTCCAAAATAGGAGCAGCTTGGATCGATTATAAAAAAAGTAAGGGTAATAAATTTAATTCTGAAGTAATTGTATACTCAAAGCAGCTTCAGATTGCAGGAACAATTGATGTTTTGCTATACAATGAAAAACAAAACGCATACCATATTGTTGATTGGAAGACTAATAAAAGAATTAATGAAACAGCGTTTAATAAACAAAAAGGTATAAAGGATTCGACAAAACATTTACCTGACTGTAACTATATTCACTATTCTCTTCAATTATCATTTTATAAAAGAATTCTTGAGAGTTATTATGGCATTGATGTTGGTAGTTTAACAATTATCCACTTCAAAGAAGATGCGAAGAATCAAATGAATTCAAAAAAATTTCTCCAGAATGTTCATTATAAAATTTATTCTATAACTGATATGTCCTCTGATATTGACAGCATGTTGAGAGAGATGGATTTAGTTTAATATAAAATAAATTATATCTATCACTGTATATAGAAATAAATATCCAATTACTTCAATAAGAACACTATTTATTCGGCTAATATTAACTAATACTTTTTCCTCACTTGCTGGTCTGTTGTACTTAAAAATGTTTGGTATTAATCTTGGAGTAGATTTCATATAGCTTTCAAATTTATCTCCATGATTTTTCCTAAGTTTTCTTTCTTCATTAGCAATAGTTGGTACATGAAATAACACAAAAATCAATAGGAGAGCCAAGGGAAGATAAATAGCTTTTAATGCTAAACTAAAACCTATCAACATTATTAAACTGAAAAAGTATAATGGATTTCTTACCATTGAGAAAGGCCCAGCAGTAATAAGATTTTTTGTTTTATTTCCTTCAATATATAATGAAGCCCAAATTCTACCAAATGAACCAAAAACAACCATTATAAAGCCTAAAATACTCATTTGTAAAGATTCGATAGTGGTTATTTCAAGAGTGTAGGCTCTGAAGTCATTATTTGTAACTGATAAAACTATGAGAAGTAAAATACAGACTCTTAAAAAATACACCCTATATTTTGCTAAAAATTTCATAATAACTTATTTAATGATTATTCTCTTTTCTTGAATTAGCTGGCATCCTGGAATATCTTCGCCATTTTTTAATGATTCTTTTATTTTATCTTTGTTCAATAATTTAGTTTCTTTTACTTGAAAGAATTCGTCAGGTATTTTTTCTTCATCAACAATACGTACTTTTACAGGATTTTTATAAATAGCAATAAATATATCATCGCTTTCAATTTTTTCTGTGTTTGTTTTTTCAAAATTAATTCGAAGATAATCTTTTAATCTTGCAATTTTCTTTTCCAAAGAGTTTCTACGATATTTTTGATTACTTTCTATCTCTTTAATTCCTAAAGCCAAATGTTCAAGATTTCGGATATATTTAGCTACGTTAGCTGATTTTGATTTGAATTCACCCTCGATCGATTCTATTTCTTTTATTAAATCTGAATCATCATGATCTAATAAGTTATCTAAAGATTTTTCAAATTCATTTGCGATCTCATAGAGAGTTGATTTTGACATGATTTAATATAGAAAAAAAAATAAAAGAAATTTATAATTCTTTTACTTCTTTAAGTAAATCATTTAGCATGTCTTTTGCGTCACCAAAAACCATAATAGAATTGTCATATCCAAATAATTCATTTTGCACTCCAGCAAAACCTGGATTCATACTTCTTTTATTTATAATTACTGTTCTTGATTTATCTACATTCAAAATTGGCATACCATAAATAGGACTAGATTGATCGTGTCTAGCTGCAGGGTTTACCACATCATTTGCCCCAAGAATAAGTGCTACATCACAATCTTCAAATTCTGGATTAATTTCATCTAAATCTTTTAAAACGTCATAAGAAACATTTGCCTCAGCTAGCAAAACATTCATGTGTCCAGGCATTCTCCCAGCAACTGGATGAATTGCATATAATACTTTTTTACCCATAGCTTCAAGAGACTCGGCTACTTCTCTGGCAACGTGTTGTGCTTGAGCAACTGCGAGTCCATATCCTGGAACAATAATAATTTTTTCTGCAGCATCTAAAATCATAGCCGCTTCAGTTGTTGAATAGCTCTTAATATTCATTTCTTTTCCATCTGAGCTTCCACCTTCAGGCTCAGCTCCAACTGCACCAAATATTACGTTTACAAGAGAACGATTCATTCCTTTACACATAATGTTTGTTAAAATCAGTCCTGAAGCTCCAACAAGAGATCCGCTGATAATAAGGGCATTGTTACTAATTAAAAATCCTGTAGCTGCCGCAGCAATTCCGGAATATGAATTAAGAAGCGAGATAACAACTGGCATATCTGCACCACCAATTGGAATTGTAAGACCAACACCAAGAATTAATGCAAGAACAATAATAACAAAGAATGCATTTAAATAACCACTGTACATTGATGAATCAAAAAATAGACCAGGTGCAAGTATTAGAGAAATTGAAAGCAGAGCAATCACAGCATTGATGGCTTGTTGACCTTTAAACGTAACGGCTCTTCCTGATATAAATCCTTGAAGTTTTCCAAATGCAACAAAACTACCAGTAAAAGTCAATGATCCAATAAAAACACTTAAACATACAATGATAAATGGACTATTTGGTGATGATAAAAATTCTGAAGAAGCAACAAAAGCAGATGCTGCTCCACCAAGACCATTGAAAATTGCAACCATTTGAGGCATTTCAGTCATTTGAACTCTTGTTGCAAAGATTGCTCCAATAACTGCTCCGATTCCAACTCCAGTAAGAATCAAGGTAAAGTCAAATTCTTTTCCTGGATATGTTAATGTCGCTATGATAGCTATTAACATTCCTAATGAAGATAATATGTTTCCACTTCTAGCAGTTTTCGGATGCGATAATCTTTTAATACCTAAAATAAAGGCTACTGCTGATATTAAATAAAGGATGTTTGTTATTTGAATAGCTTCCATTTTTTTACTTCTTTTTAAACATTTTTAACATTCTATCAGTAACAAGAAAGCCGCCAACAACATTAATAGTTGCACAAATTAAAGCAGCTAAACCGATATATTTACTTGCGTCACCTGCATCTACTAATATTGCTAGAATTGCACCAACAATAGCAATTCCTGAAATAGCATTTGAACCAGACATTAAAGGTGTGTGTAATGTAGGTGGAACTTTGTTTATAATTTCATTTCCAACAAATACTGCGAGAATAAAAATAGTAATCAAGCTAACAATATCAATTTGCATTACATTGACTCCTTCGTTGGTTGATGTCGAACTTCGCCATTTTCAATAAATAGCATTCCATCAATTATCTCATCTTCTTTATCAAGTTTAAATCCTTCTTCTGAATGGCAATGATCGATAATAGCCTCAATATTTTTTGAGAAAAGTTGGCTTGAGTGATATGCCATTGTGCTTGGTAAGTTTGAATTACCATCTATTAAAACGCCATTGTGATTGACGATTTCATTTTCTTGAGTTAATTCACAGTTACCACCATTTTCAGAAGCTAAATCCATAATAACTGAACCAGGCGCCATTGTTTCAACCATGCTTTTTGGTATTAACATGGGTGCAGGTTTATTTGGGATCAATGCAGTTGTGATTACTATATCTGACTTTCCAACTCTTTCTTTCATTAATTCTTGCTGTTTTGCTTTGTATTCATCGCTGGTTTCTGATGCATAACCACCAGAACCAACACCATCATCTGAATTGCTTTCAACTTCGATGAATTTTGCACCTAAGCTTTCTACCTGTTCTTTTACTTCAGGTCTTACATCAAATGCTTCTACTTGAGATCCCAATCTTTTGGCAGTTGCAATCGCTTGTAATCCAGCAACTCCAGCACCAATTACTAAAGTTCTAGCAGGAGAAATTGTTCCAGCAGCAGTCATTAAAAGTGGCATATATTTTCCAATATGATTTGAAGCAATTAAAACTGCCTTATAACCTGCAATGTTAGCTTGTGAGCTAAGTACATCCATTTTTTGTGCCAAAGTGGTTCTTGGAAGCAGGTTTAAAGAAAATGCAGACACTTTTTTATCTGCTAATTTTTTCACACAATCAATTTCTTTAATTGTCTGTAATAAAGAGATAAAGAGTGTTCCTGATTTTAGAAGTGAAACCTCCTCATCTGATGGAGCATTTACTTTACAAACAATGTCACAATCAAAAACTTCGTTTTGGCTTACAACTTTAGCTCCAGCTTCTTTATAGTCATTATCCGAATAGTTTGATGATAGTCCTGAATCGGATACCAGAAAGAATTCATATCCTTTTTTAGATAATGCAGAAACGGTAGATGGCACGATGGCCACTCTTTTTTCTCCAGATTTGTTTTCTTTTAAAATTCCAATTTTCATAGCAGTAAAATCGACGTAAAATTACGCATTTTAGAACATTCATCAAGAACTTTATTCATATTAAAATTTTTTTTTAATTAAATTAGAAAATGCAATTATATCCAAAAGCAAAAGTTTTCAATTCTTTCAAGCTAAAAGTATCTGAATTACATACAATTTTTGTTGAAGAATCAGGAAATAAAAATGGAAAACCGGTAATTTTTCTTCACGGAGGACCTGGAGGTGGAATTAATTCTACTTATAGACAATATTTTAATCCAGATGAGTGGAGAATAATTATGTTTGACCAAAGAGGTTGCGGTAAAAGCACGCCTTTTGCAGAACTTGAAGAGAATACTACATGGAATTTGGTGGCAGACATAGAAAAGATAAGAGGCCATCTTCAAATTGATAAATGGGTAGTTTTTGGGGGAAGTTGGGGAAGCACTTTGTCTTTGGCATATAGTCAAAAACATCCCAATGCCTGCAAGGGTCTAATTTTAAGAGGTATTTTTTTAGTTCGTAAGAAAGAAATTGATTGGTTTTATCAATATGGGGCAAGCAACATCTATCCAGATAAATGGGAATCTTATTTAGCACCAATTCCCGAAAATAAAAGAGATAATTTATTAAGTGCATATTATGAAATTTTAACTGGCGATGATCATAAAAAGAAAATTGAAGCAGCAAAAGCCTGGAGCATATGGGAGGGAAGTTCTGTTAGGCTCATCTTAGATGATGATTTTATATCTGATTTTGGGAATGCAAAATTTGCTGAAGCGTTTGCTAGAATTGAATGCCATTATTTTATGAACAATTGTTGGCTTCCAACTGAAAATTATTTAATCGAGAATGTTGACAAAATAAGACATATTCCAGCAGTTATAGTTCATGGAAGATATGATATAATTTGTCCTGTTGTTCAAGCTTGGGATTTACATAAAGCATGGCCGGAAGCAGATTTACATATTATTCCTGATGCAGGACATTCAATTTATGAAGAAGGTATTAAAAATAAACTACTTGAATACACTGACAAATTTCTTAAGCTTTAGTTTATAAGAAATTCGCAATTATTGCTATTAATGCTCCAGCTGAAAAAGATGTTGAGTTTGTAATATCTACAGCAGAAACAATCAAGCCAGCAATGACTATCAATTTATTATTAGCATTTCTTGGTTGCTCTTTTTCATAGATAATATCTTTTTCTTTTGGAGTTTTTTCTTCTGTTTGAACAATATCAATTTCTTCTTCAACAGAAATACTATTTTTGGCAACTGATTGACTGTTTCTCAGTAAAAATTGCAAAGTTTTTCTGTTCAGAGTATTTATTTCAAAAGATTCAATCTCTGAAAATAATTGAATAGCAATTTGAGTAGATTCATCGCTATTTGAAACTTCAATATTTTTTAAAGAATCATTTTTGTAATTAGCTAAAGATAAGCTATCTGCATTAGCATCATATATAGTCATGTAGAACCATTCTGAAGAATACCAAGCAGTAACATTTTCAAGATTTACTTTTTTGTTTGAATCAAGCTGGATAACTGTACCGTTATTTTTTGATTCAATTTGCAAATTTTTAATTCTTAAATCTTGAGATAGAATAATAGAACTGGAAGCTAAAAATAAAATAGTTACTAATAGATTATTTCTCATCCATTGAATATATTATTTGTTTAGATTCATATGAAACAATTTTATCGATGAAAAGTTCACAAATTAGAGAATCATTTATCAGCTTTTTTGAAAGCAAAAGTCATGCTCGTGTACCAAGTGCGCCGGTTCTTCCAATTGGAGATAAGTCCTTGCTATTTACAAATGCTGGAATGAATCAGTTCAAAGCAATTTTCTTGAATACAGAAGAACCTAAAGATTTACGAGTAGCAAATAGTCAAAAATGCATTAGAGTTAGCGGAAAGCATAATGATTTAGAAGAAGTTGGAAGAGACGGATTCCATCATACTTTTTTTGAAATGCTTGGCAATTGGTCATTCGGTGATTATTACAAAAAAGAAGCAATTGAATGGTCATGGGAATTGTTTACAAAAGTTTGGAAACTAGATAAATCCAGATTGTGGGTTACTGTTTATGAAGAAGACGACGAAGCTTTCGACTTATGGAAAACTCAAACAGATATAGACCCAAATCGAATAATTCGTTCTGGTGCAAAGGATAATTTTTGGGAAATGGCTGAAACTGGACCATGTGGTCCATGTTCTGAAATTCATTACTATGTTGGAAGCAATCCAACAGATCAACAAGCTGAGCTGGTTAATAATTCTTCAGAGTATTGGGAATTATGGAATCTTGTATTTATTCAATTTAATCGCCTCAAAGATGGAAATATGGAGGATTTGCCAAAAAAACATGTAGACACTGGTGCAGGACTTGAAAGAATTTGTTCAGTATTGCAAAACAAAGATTCCAATTATAAAACTGATTTATTTTCAAAAACGATTGAAGATTTAGAAAATTTTTCTAACACAAAATATCAAGATTTTGAGGTTTCATATAATGTTATTTGTGATCATATAAGAATGCTGTCATTTGCAATTGCTGATGGAGTTATTCCATCAAATGATGGTAGAGGTTATGTTCTGAGAAGAGTTCTAAGAAGAGGTTCAAAATTTGCTATGAATTTAGAAATTAAAGAACCGATTCTATACAAATTGGTTGATTCAGTGGTTTCGACTATGTCTTCTCATTATCCAGAGCTAAAAGAAAAACAAGAATATATTGAGCAAACTATTCTTTCAGAAGAACAGTCATTCTTGCGAACGCTTGAAAATGGAGTTATTCAATTTGAAAAAATTGTAAGCAGTACATCTGGATCAGAAATACATGGGAAAGATGCATTTAAGCTATATGATACTTATGGATTTCCACTTGATTTAACTCAGCTTATGGCTGAAGAAAGAAAGATGACTGTTGATATTGATGGTTTTGATGTTGAAATGAAAAATCAAAAAGAGTTAGCTAAATCTGGTCAAAAATTTGAAATGGATAATCTTCATTTAAAATGGAACTTAGAAACTAAAAGCAGCCATTCGATTTTTGTTGGTTATGAAAATGAGAGTATTTCTTCGAAAATTATAAATCATGCTGAAAGCGGAGACGACATAATAATCATTCTAGAAAATACACCTTTTTATTCCGAGTCTGGAGGTCAAATTGGCGATACAGGTATAATAAAGAATGATGACTTTTCAGCTAGAGTCAATGATACCCAAAAAAATGGAGATTATGTTTTACATATATGCACACTAACAAATGGTGCTATTGGTGACAATCTTTCTGTAGATTGCATGATAGACGCTGATAGAAGAAATAACATTAAATTGAATCATACAGCAACCCACTTACTTCATCAATCGTTAAAAGATGTTTTAGGTAGCCATGTAAATCAGGCAGGGTCTTTAGTTCATCCAGAATATTTAAGGTTTGATATTACCCATCCAAATAAAATTTCTTCAAAGGAATTAGAATCTATCGAGTTAATTGTAAACCAGAAAATAGATGATAATATCACAGTTGAAACAAGTATCAAAAGTTTGGAAGAGGCAAAAAAAGAGGGCGCTTCTGCATTGTTTGGTGAAAAATATGGAGATCAAGTAAGGGTAGTTACAATAGGCGAGTTTTCAAAAGAATTATGTGGAGGAACCCATGTTACAAGTACAGGTAAAATACATAAATTCAAAATTAAGCATGATAAAGCAATCTCATCTGGAATTCGAAGAATAAACGCTGTCACTCATAATCAAGTTGATTTGTATTTAAAGGAAAATTTAGAAGTACTAGGATTACAAAAAAAAGCAGAGCAGAAGAAAGCAGAAGAAAAGCAAAGCCAATCCATTTTACTTGATAGTGTAAATGTTGATTTAATAGTAAGTAAGCCAATAAAGGAAATTAATGGAACTCATTTATTTTTTAGCAAAGCTGAGCTAGGAATCGCTTCAGATTTAAAAAGCTTGAATAAAAAAATTAAAAGTAAGATAGATTCAGGAATAATATTTCTGTTTACTGAAATTGAAAATAAAACAACAATATCTGTTGGCATCTCTGATGACTTAATTGCTAAAAATTTAAAAGCTGGAGATTTGGTAAAATCTATTGCATTAGAACTTCAAGGCGGAGGTGGTGGTAGAGAGGATTTTGCTATGGCTGGAATACCTCATACGAATGCAGATGATTTAAAAGCAGTTGTTGAAAAAATAATTTTAAGTATTTTGGAGGAAATATAATGCAATTTCAAAAATTAAATAATTCATTCATCGTTTATGTAGAGAAGGGTGAAAAAGTTATAGAAACATTAACCAACTTTTGTATTGAAAATAATATTCATTCAGGACAATTAGCAGGAATTGGAGCAGTCAAAAATGTTGACATTGGAGCATACGATATTAATACAAAAGATTATATTCGTAGAAAATTTGATGAAATATTAGAGTTATTATCATTTCAAGGAAATGTAGCATTGAAAGATGGAAAACCATTATTACATGCTCACATCACCCTAGGAACCCATAAAATGGAGGTTTTTGGAGGGCATTTATTTGAAATGGAAGTAGCTGCAGTTGGAGAATTCATTATTCATAATTTTAGAGATGAAACTCATCGAAAAATGAATGATGAAATAGGACTTGCAACATTAAGTTTATGTAAAATCGAGGAGTAATTATGTCAAAATTTAAATCACCAAATCCTGTTGGGCCATACTCAATGTTTAGAAAATTATCTTCCGGAGGTTGGATAACCTCAGGACAGATTCCCATCGATCCTGAAAATGGTACTTTGAACAATAATAGTGTCGAAGAAGAGGTTATACAAGTTTTTGATAATCTTGAAGCTGTTTTATCTGATAATGGAAAATCTTTAAATGATGTTAGAAAATTTTTAGTTTTTTTAACAGATTTGTCAATTACTCCATTGGTTAATGCTGAAATTGAAAAAAGGCTTAATAAACCATTTCCTGCTAGATCAACAATTCAAGTTGCAGGTTTACCAATGGGAGCAAATGTTGAGGTAGAATGCTTAGGGTAATAAAGAAGATTTTCATAGGGATGATTCTAATTTCTCTATGTTTTACCCAGCAGAAGATTGATTTTAGAACTGCAGAAGAACAAGCGAAAGATCCTAATATAGCTCTAAAAAAATCTTTGATTTTTCCAGGTGTAGGACAATTATACAATGATCAAAAAATCAAGGGATATACCTTAATTGTTGCTGAACTTTTTTCTTTATATAGTTTTAACGAAAATAGAAAAAAATATAAAAATTACAATGAGAGTTATAACAAATCTCAAGATTATTATTTAAGAGAGAGAAATCGTTTTGCTTGGATTGCAATTGGATTATATTTTTATGGAATTTTAGATTCTGTTGTTGAAGCACATCTAGATGATTTTGATAAAATAGTTAAAGAAAACGATCCGCAATCAGAGGCAGGAGATATTGATGGAAAATAATAGAGAACAATGGAGTTCAAAAGCTAGTTTCATTTTAGCAGCTGCAGGATCAGCTGTAGGTCTTGGAAATATTTGGAAATTTCCATATATAGCTGGAGAAAATGGCGGAGCTGCTTTCTTATTTATTTATTTAATTTGCATTATTTTAATTGGTCTACCAATTCTTAACATTGAAATATTGTTAGGTAGAGCTACTAAAAAAAATCCAGTGGGAGCATTTAAAACGCTCACAAATAATCCTTTTTGGAAATATGTAGGAGCCTTGGGCGTTCTAGCAAGTTTTACCATTTTGTCATTTTATAGTATTGTTGGTGGATGGTCTTTGGCTTACACGTATGAAGCTTTAGTAGGAACTTTCAATACTCCAGCATTTGCAAATCCTTCAACGGCAGGTGATTTTTTTAATTTTAGAAATAGTAGTCCTCTATGGGTATTAGGATATCATACTCTATTTCTATCTGTGGTTGTGTTTATTCTTTTATCAGGGGTAAGGGCAGGTCTTGAAAAAGCCAGCAAGTTTCTTATGCCAATATTGCTATTTATTTTGATGATATTGGTTGTGCAGGGATTAATTCTTCCAGATGCCAATAAAGGTGTATCATTCTTATTTGAGCCAGATTGGTCCAAGATTAATGGCCAGACATTCCTCCTTGCTTTAGGACATGCTTTTTTTACTTTGAGTTTAGGTATGGGAGCAATGATGACATACGGAAGCTATTTATCAGATAAAGACGATATTGTCAATGCATCGTATTTGGTTGCATTTTTAGATACTACCATTGCTATTTTAGCAGGGGTGGCAATATTCACTGTAGTGTTTTCATCGGGCTATGATCCTACAGCTGGACCAGGACTGGTATTTCATGTACTACCACCTTTATTATCAAACCTAGTTGGAGGGTATATATTTGCATTTTTATTCTTTTTACTACTATCTATCGCTGCAGTTACATCTGGAATTTCAATTTTAGAGGTAAGCGTTGCTTATTTAGTTGATGAGAGAAAAATGTCTAGAAATAAATCAGTATTACTTATGGCTGGCTTAGTATATCTTGCAGCTATTCCATGTGCATTGTCGTTTAATGTTCTTTCTGACTATACTTTTAACTTTCAAGATAAAGCTCTTACATTTTTTGATGTTGCTGATTATTTGGCTTCAAATATTCTACTGCCTTTTGGAGGATTCTTCTTAGCAGTTTTTTGTGGATATGTGTGGGGTATTGATGAGGTTATTAGAAATTTATTAATTGGTGAATCAAATTCGATATATTTTGGTAATGGAATTTTAAAATCAAAAGGATTTAAGCCTGTATTTAGTTTCACTGTAAAATATATTTGTCCAGTACTTATTTTTCTTGTCTTCCTTTACTCAATTGGATGGATATAAATTAAATGATAAAAAGACTTTTTCCAGAAGATTCAAGTCAGTTTAATTTTCTGCAGAATATTTTTAAATCTATTGATAAGGAATTAATCGACAGATTAGAAATGTTTTTTCCAATGTGGTGCGTATTATCTTTTAAACATTATTTAATCAAGTCATATGATATTTATGTTATTTTCAATCCCATTGATTTTGAAAATAATGAAAAATATATTTTTTCACTTAACAGCTATGATTGGTTTGGTGTAATTAGTATCGTTTTACATACCATTTTTCTTTTATACCTAATGAAAAAATTTGATTATTTTGGTCCATTTAGAACAGTAAAATCGGATTTCCAAACAAATTTCCTATTGCTTGTTTCACTTTTTAGTTTAATAAATATTTTTATCCATGGAAAGTTGATGATAGGGTTATTTTTATTGAATGTTGTTCTATATGTAATTTATAGATCATACAGTTATTTCAGTATTTCTCTAGGACTATTTTTAAGCACTCTTACTTTATTTTTATCTCTAAGATTTAATGAGCCAGTACTTGCTACTAGCGCAGCCATATATATACCTTTTTTAGTTTCTTCTTTATTATTTAAATCAAGGGAACAAATTGTTTATGCTCAAAAATATCTTCCCTTAATTATTTTTATTTTCATTTCTTCTAAAGAATTATGGTTTGGATTTATTGGTCTTCTATACTTCCTCTTTTTTAATATGTATTACTATTTTTCCTCTAAAAGAAAGTATGATTTTTTAAGGTTTGATCAGGAATAATAATATCCTGTTTTTTTTTATCTTTTTTGTTAAATTGTCCAATGTTAACCTTAGTTAAAGCTTTTTGTTCTAAAAAGTTGGTTACACAAACCATTCCACTAATTACGTCTGGAGATATTTATGTCAAATAACGTTGAAAAGAAATTAACATTTGATGATGTTTTATTAGTTCCTAGAAAATCCTCTGTTTTACCCAAAGAAGTAGATTGTGCTACTAATCTTACAAAAAACATTACTTTAAATATTCCTATAATGAGTGCAGCTATGGACACTGTCACTGAATCTGAAATGGCAATTGCCTTGGCAAGACAAGGAGGTATCGGCGTTATTCACAAAAATTTAAGTATTGAAGCTCAAGCTTTAATGGTAGATAAAGTGAAAAGATATGAAAGTGGTATGATTAGAAATCCTATTACTTTAGATCAAGAAAAGACAGTGCGAGATGCAAAACAACTAATGGAACAATATTCTATAGGAGGTTTACCTGTGTTATCCAAGGGTAAATTAGTGGGAATTATCACAAAAAGAGATATTCGTTTTGAATCAGATTTAAACACTCTTGTTAAAGATAGAATGACTTCAAAAAATTTAATTACAGTAGACTCTGATACAAGTAACGAAGATGCCAAGAAAATTCTTCAAAAACACAGAATTGAAAGATTGTTAGTTGTTGATAAGCAAAATAATCTTGATGGTTTAATTACTGTTAAAGATTTAACCAAGAAAGAGGAATTTCCTTTCTCAACAAAAGATAATAATGGAAGATTGAGAGTTGCAGCTGCTATCAGTGTTAGAGAAGATTGGAAAGAAAGGATCAAAGCGCTTATAAAAGTAGCAGTAGATGCAATTGTTGTTGATACAGCGCATGGCCACTCTGAATTTGTTTTAAAATTAGTTAAGGAATTAAAAAAAGAATTTCCAAATTTAGATTTGATTGCGGGAAATGTAGCAACTCCTGAAGCTACTGAAGATTTGATAAAAGCTGGTGCAGATTGCGTAAAAATTGGTATTGGTGCAGGCTCTAGTTGCACTACAAGAATCATTGCTGGAGTTGGAGTGCCACAGTTATCAGCTGTAATGGACTGTGCTCAG
Source organism: Fidelibacterota bacterium (assembly GCA_016777965.1). GTDB lineage: Bacteria > Fidelibacterota > Marinisomatia > Marinisomatales > Marinisomataceae > Marinisoma. Next base: position 26,482 of record JADHQL010000002.1, read on the forward strand.
GTTGGAATAAAGCACAAAATACCTATCATTGCTGACGGCGGTATAAGGTATAGTGGAGATATTGCTAAATCTTTGGCTGTTGGTGCAAATGTAGTAATGCTTGGAGGTATGCTTGCCGGAATGGATGAAAGCCCAGGAGAGACAATCGTTTTTGAAGGAAGAAGATATAAATCTTATAGAGGAATGGGCTCACTAGCTGCAATGAAAGAGGGGGGCGGAGAAAGATATTTTCAGCAAGAAAAAGATGAATTAAAATTGGTTCCAGAAGGAATCGAAGGAATGGTTCCATTTAGAGGTCCAGTTAATAATACAATTTTTCAGTTAATTGGAGGTTTAAAATCTTCAATGGGCTATTGCGGTGCTAAAGATTTGAAATCATTTTATAAAAATAAAAAACTTATTGAAATTTCATCTGCAGGAATTAAAGAAAGTCACCCTCACGAAGTGAGTATTATAAAGGAAGCCCCAAACTACCAGGGACACAATAAGTAATTCTTTATTTTAAAGAATTTAAATAATTAGCAATCTTAGATTTCTGCCTAGCAGCATTATTTTTATGGATAATATTTTTGCTGGCCATTTTATCAATGAATGAAACTGCACTTGAATAATATTCATCAGCAGCTTTTTTAGAGTCAGAAGATAATACATTTTTAATAAGTGTACGCATTCTTGACTTGTTTTGAGAGTTGATAGCTCTTCTCTTTAAGTCTTGTCTATCTCTTTTAATTTGTTGTTTATGTCTATCCATAAAATGTAACCGCAACTTATTCTATTCAGAAATAGATGTCAATAATTTTCTAATTTGATTATGGTTTTAAGTTTTATCCTTTAAATTAAGCTATGTCGTCAAAGAATTTGAAAGAAATAGCAGATAAAGCCAGAAAAAATGATTTTATTTCCATTTCTGAGTTAATGACTGGTATTGAAAATAGAGTTTTTACAAGAAAAGAAGTATCCCAACTAATCTTCAAGGAATCTCATAAATCATTAAAGATTGGAATTACAGGTCCTCCTGGTGCAGGAAAAAGTTCACTAATGAACAAGCTTATTCCACTAATAAGGAAAGAAAATTTATCGATAGGAGTAATTGCAATTGATCCTTCAAGCCCAATTACTGGAGGTTCTTTTTTGGGAGATAGAGTAAGAATTAATAATGCTGTAAATGATAATAATGTTTTTGTAAGAAGTATGGGATCTAGAGCAGAGCTTGGTGGAGTAACTGAGTTAGCAGAAGATTTTAGTGATATTTTGGCGTTTAGTGGAAAAGATATAATTTTTATAGAAACCGTTGGAGTAGGACAATCTGAGTACAGTGTGTCAGAAATTGCTGATTTGACCACTTTAGTTTTTGTTCCTGAATCTGGAGATGAAATTCAACTTTTAAAAGCTGGAATTTTGGAATTAGCTGATATATTTGTTGTTAATAAGTCAGATAGAAAAGATTCTAATCTATTAGTAAAATCTATAAATAATATTTTATCATCAACTAAAAAAGACTCAAAGAAAATTCCAATTTTCAAAACAAGCTGTAAAACAGGAGAGGGTATTGAAGATTTTTCACAAGCTATTAGTTCATACTTCAAATCAATGAAAGACAATAAAGATATACAAGAAAAGCAAGTTTTAAGATATAATCGAAGAATAAAATCAATAGTTGAAAAAGATATTTTAAGTCAATTTTGGAATGAGGAAAGAACTGCTCTTTTAGATGGTATTGATAAAGCCTCAATAAAAGTAAAGTCACCATACGAGCTTGTTGATGAAATTAAAGGAAAAAATGAATAATAATGATATGTCGATTGTAGATCATCTTGAAGAACTAAGATGGAGAATTTTAAAGTCTTTAGGTTCGATACTTTTAATGTCAGTTTTAACATTTAATTTTGCAAATTTTCTTGTAGATATTCTAATAAAACCTGCTTCTCAAATTAATTCAGATTTAAACCTTCAGGTTTTAACAATTCAAGGTATGTTTCTTTTAAAATGGAATTTGGCTATCATTGGAGGAATTATTTTATCTCTTCCAGTTATAACAGTTCAAGTTTGGAAATTTTTATCTCCAGGCCTTTATGATAAAGAAAAGAAGATACTAATTCCGCTGATTCTTACCGCATTTATTTGTTTTATTTTAGGAGGTTTTTTTGCTTATAAGGTAATCTTACCTTTTTCTTTAGATTTTTTTGCATCTATGATAACAGCAGATATACAAAATAATTTCTCAATCAATTATTATTTTAGTTTTGTATTATCTTTGATGATTGGAGCAGGATTAATTTTCGAATTGCCTGTCGCATCCTTCTTATTTTCTTCAATTGGATTAATTAATCCAGAATTTTTAAAAACATATAGAAGAGAAGCTATTGCTATAACAGTTGTTCTTTCTGCGATAATTACGCCTCCAGATCCAATTAGTCTTATTATAATGTCTATTCCAATGTTAATCTTGTATGAAATAAGTATAGCCGTATCCTGGTTTGCTAATAAACTTTTTAATAATGAGAAATGAAAAAGATTTTAGTCATCAGAATGAGTGCAATTGGTGATATTGTTCTTGCAACATCATTTCTAGAATCAGTAAAACAAAAATATCCTGATAGTGAGATACATTTTCTTATCAAGAAAGAGTTCTCTGATCTTTTAAAGAAACATCCAATTATTGATAAGCTTGTATCTTTTGATAAAAAACTAGGATTAAATGAGCTATTTCGATTGGGAAGATTTTTAAGAAGTAATAATTATGACATAATTTTTGATATCCATAGCGTTTTTAGAACAAGAGTTTTATCACTTTTTTTAAGAAATAATTTATTTAAGCAGATAAAAAAACCAAGATTAAGAAGATTCCTATTGTTTTACGGTTATAAAAATTATTTTGAAGAAAGCTTCAGTCATATAAAAATGTATCATACCTTATTAGGACAAGATAAAACTTTTCCTCAAACCAACTTGTATATTGATCAACTTGAGGAAGATAAAACTAAACAGTTTTTAAGAGAAAATAACATTGGAAATAATTATATAGCTATTGTCCCAGGTGCTGCGTGGAGTCAAAAGCAATGGTCGATTGACAATTATAATAATTTAATAAAAAAGTTAATACGTTCGTTTAATTCAACAATTGTAATTCTTGGATCCTCAAATGATGTTATTTGTGATAAAATTATTAAACATGACAAAATCATAAACTTAAAAGATAAAACATCTTTAAGAAAGGCAATGGGTATAGTTAAATATGCAAAGCATACTTTAGGAAGTGATACTGGTCTTTTACATATTTCTGAAGCAATGGGGACACCAGTAACAATGATTTTAGGTCCTACATCCAAAGAAACAGGCGCCAGAGTTACATTAAGTGACTCAAGAGTCATTGAAAATAAAGATTTATGGTGCAGACCATGCTCACAAAATGGTAGTAGGCCTTGTTATAGAAAACAACAGTACTGTATGACTGAAATTGACAGCGAAAAAGTGTATAGCAATGTAAGTAAGGCTTTAACATTATGATGGTTCTAATATTTTTATACAACCTTGTAGCTCTTCCAATTATTTTTCTTTTATCAATTATTTTTTCAATTTTTAACACAAAAATAAGAAAAGGATTAATTGGGAGATTTAATTCTTTTTCAGCACTCAAATCATTTCCAACGAACAAGTTTTCACAGATTTATTGGTTTCATTGCGCATCTTTTGGAGAATATCAACAAGTTGAGACATTAATTGAACAAATAAAAAAAAGAGATCAAGGTATAGGAATTATAACCTCCTTTTTTTCATCATCAGGATTTGAAAATGTAAATGATAGAAATATTGATATGAAAATTTATTTACCATTTGATTTTATTTTTTCATCATTTAAGGCTTTAAGAACAATAAAACCTAGTAAAATATTCTTTACTTCAAGTGATTTTTGGCCAAGTTTTTTATTTGCGGCAAATCAGTTAAATATTACAACAGTTTTAACATCAGCAAGATATAGAAAATCATATAACATATTTTTGAAAATGTTTAATAAGATATTTTGTGTAAGTGATAATGATTATCATCAAATAAAAAAGAATATTTCAAATGATGAAATTTATAAAATTGGAAATCCCCGATATGATAGAATATTAAATAATTTAGAAAATGTTGAATACAAACTTGATTCTTCTAGAAAGGATGAAGTCAATATATTGATTTTTGCAAGTATGTGGGATGAAGACAATAAAATGATTTTTGAAAAGTTTATTAATTCACCATTAGTTAATCATTTTGAAAAAGTGATAATTGTTCCTCATGAAGTAACTAATTCCTATTTAAATTACTATTGCTCTGTTCTCAAGGATAATGATTTTTCATTCAAAAAAATAAATCAGTATCAAAATTTTAACAAATTTGAAGAAAAGTATATTATTATAAATAAAGTAGGTTTTCTTTCAAAATTATACGCTCAAAGTACTGTTGCCTATGTTGGAGGAGGCTTTTCAAAATCGGGAATACATAATATTATTGAGCCCGCAGCTGCTTCAAATCCAGTTATTTTTGGTGCTAATTTTATGAATTCTAATGAATCTGACGCTGAAGGTTTAATAGATGTTTTAGGTGGTTTTTCTGTTGATTCTTATGAGATATTTACTGAAAAAATAAATTGGCTTTTAGATAAAAATAATTATAATAATTCATCAAAAAATTGTAAATCTTTTGTTGCTGAAAATTCTGGCGCCACTAAAGAAATTTTACAGAAATTATATGAGTAAATTGTTTAAAGTTAGCGATATATTTCTTGTTCCTAATCTAATTACAATTCTGAGATTTTTTCTTATTGCTCCAATGATTATATCTTACAAGAATGGAATGCAATCGTATTTTTTAATAATACTTTTTGTATCATTATTATCAGATTTTCTAGATGGAATTGCTGCTAGAATTCTTGACCAGAAATCAGAGCTTGGCAAAACACTTGATCCAATTGCAGATGGAATTACACTATTTGCTTTTATAATTCTTTTTAATAAAGAAGGTCTAATCTCAACTTCGTTTATGATTTTTTATTTTTTAAGACAATTGACAATTTTAATATTTTCATTATGGTATTTACCAAAATTGAAAACGGTTTATGGATCTAATATTTTAGGCAAAACTGGAGTATGTTTTTTAGGAGCTGCACTATGTATTTTTGCATTTAAGGCGCAGAGTATGTATTACATTACGCCCGTTTTATTGAATATTACTGCTATTCTATTATTTATCAGCCTTCTTGATTATCTAAGGTTTTTTCTAAGTATAAAATAAAAAATAGACCTAATTGTCATACAAATTATTTTACTTTATAGTAGTTAATATCTAAATTATTGGTCATTATGGCAGACTTTAAGGTAGAATCAAAATTTTCTCCAGCAGGAGACCAGCCAACAGCAATATCTGAATTATCAGATGGATTGAAGGAAAATGCATCTCATCAGACTTTACTTGGTGTAACTGGATCAGGAAAAACATATACAATAGCAAAGGTAATTGAGGAAGTTCAAAAGCCGACTCTGGTTATTTCTCATAATAAAACTTTAGCAGCTCAGCTTTATGGAGAATTTAAAAACTTATTTCCAAATAATGCTGTTGAATACTTTATTAGCTATTACGATTATTATCAGCCTGAATCATATATGCCAGTAACTGATACATTTATAGAAAAAGACTTCTCTATGAATGAAGAAATTGATCGTCTAAGATTAAAAGCAACCAGCTCTTTACTTCAAAGGAAAGATGTCATTGTCGTTAGCTCTGTTTCTTGCATATATGGTTTAGGTAATCCAAAAGAGTGGAAGAAGCAAGTGGTTCATTTAAAACTCGATGATTCCATTAGCAGGTCTAGCTTAACTGAAAACCTTATTGATATTTATTATCAAAGAAATGATCAAGTTTTAGAGAGATGTAATTTTAGAATTTTAGGAGATATTTTTGAAATCTTTCCAGCATATGAGGATAAGGCTATCAGAGTTGATATTTTTGACAATATTATTCAATCAATAGTATCGTTTGATTCTTTAACAGGAGAAGAACATTCTGAGCATGATGAATTTTATCTATATCCCGCAAGACATTTCATTTCTGATAAAGATAAAAATGATTCGGTTATTAAAGAGATAAAAAGAGACTTAATTGAGAGGACTAAGTTCTTTAATGAAAACGAAAAGTTTTTAGAAGAACAAAGAATTAGTCAAAGAACTAATTTTGATATTGAAATGATTCAAGAGATTGGATATTGTTCTGGCATTGAAAATTATTCAAGATATTTTGATGGAAGAAAAGAAGGCGAAAGACCTTTTACATTGATTGATTTTTTCCCTGAAGATTTTTTAACTGTAATAGATGAGTCACATGTTACTTTGCCTCAAATCCAGGCTATGTATGGAGGAGATAGAAAGCGTAAAGATAATTTGATTGATTATGGGTTTAGGTTGCCCTCAGCATATGATAATAGACCGTTAAAATCAGATGAATTTTCAACACTTCAAAATCAAGTTATTTACGCATCTGCAACTCCATCACATAGAGAGTTAGAACTCTCTCAGGGGGCAATCACTGAATTAATTAATAGGCCTACTGGATTGATAGATCCTGAGTTGATGATTAGACCTTCTGCTGGTCAAATTGATGATCTTATTTCAGAGATAAAAATTAGGTCATTAAAAGATGAAAGATGTTTAGTTACTACATTAACTAAGAAAATGGCTGAAGACCTATCCGAGTATTTAAGTTCTGTTGGTTTAAGAGTTCGATACCTTCATTCAGAAGTGAAAACCATTGAAAGAGTTAAAATTTTAAGAGATTTAAGATTAGGTCATTTTGATGTTTTAGTTGGAATCAATCTATTGAGAGAAGGATTAGATCTTCCTGAAGTATCATTGGTTGCAATTTTAGATGCTGATAAGGAGGGATTTCTTAGATCTAAAAGTTCATTGGTTCAAACAGCAGGTAGGGCAGCTCGACATGAGCAAGGTAAAGTAATTTTATATGCTGATAAAATAACAGATTCGATGAAATATTTGATTGATGAAACTGATCGAAGAAGAAAAATTCAAATGAAATACAATAAAGAAAACAACATTACTCCAAAAACAGTTAAAAAATCAGTTGAGGAAATTATGCAATCAACTAGAGTCGCTGAATCTTACAGAGATAGTGAAATTGAAGTTAAAAGAGATGTTGCGACAGACAAGTTTTTAATGGAGGATAAAAAAATTGTTGTAGAAATGATTAGAGAAGAGATGCTTGAAGCAGCTGAAAATTTAGAATTTGAAAAAGCAGCCAAGCTAAGAGATGAAATGAACAAACTAGAAAAAGAAATTAAGTTATAATCAACGGAGATATTATGAATATAGATTTAATTAAACAAAAAGCAGGTATTATTGGAGAAAGCGATGCTATTAATCAGGTTTTAGAAATGGTTGCCCAAGTAGCAAATGTAGATATTTCAGTTTTAATTAATGGAGAGTCAGGAACTGGAAAAGAGTTAGTAAGCAAAGCATTACATTTAGGCAGTAAGCGTTTATCAAATGAGCTTGTAATTGTTAATTGTGGAGCTATTCCAGAAGGAATCATAGAAAGCGAGCTTTTTGGACATAAAAAAGGGGCGTATACAGATGCTACAGACTCCAGAAAAGGATACTTCGAAACTGCCAATAAGGGGACAATTTTTTTGGATGAAATTGGTGATATGCCATTGGAGACTCAGGTTAAAGTTCTTCGAGTCTTAGAATCAGGTGAGTTTATGAGAGTGGGTGACTCTGTAACAAAGAAAACAGATGTAAGAGTTATTGCTGCAACGAACAAGGATTTGGCAAAGCTAGTCCAAGAAGGGAAGTTTAGGCAAGATTTGTATTATAGATTGAAAACCGTCACAATAAATATTCCACCCTTAAGGAAAAGAACCAATGATATTAGGCTACTAGTGGATAGGTTTGCATTACAATTTAGCAGAACAAATGATATTAAGTATAAAGGCTTTACACCCGAATCAATTAAAGAAATGCAGGATTATCATTGGCCAGGAAATGTAAGAGAATTGAGAAACTTTGTAGAAAGTATTTTAATCTTGCAGAAAGGTGAAAGAATTACTGCAGATATGGTTGCTAATCAGTTGATTGGAGATAAAATTGAGCCTATGGAAAATAATACCTCTCTACCTGTAGTTGTAAACAGAGATCCTGATCAAGCAGAAAGAGAACTGATACTTCGTCAACTTCTTTTCTTAAGACAAGACATTGAAGATTTAAAATTAATGATGAAAGAATCTAGCTTTTCTGAACTAAATTCATCGAGAAGCATTAATCAATCATTTGGTTCAGCAATTCAGGATAATGAAATATTTAATGAGAATGAAAATCTTATTAAAGGTAAGATGATTGGAGCTTTTAACACTAAGGATCTTGAAAAAGAAATGATTATAAGAACTTTAGAGCATTTTAATAACAATAGAAGAGCCGCAGCTAAATCACTTGATATGAGCGAAAGAACTCTTTATAGAAAAATAAATGATTATGCTATTGAAAAGAAAATTAAAAAAGATAGTTAATTTTATATCAATTTTCCTGATTTTTGGATGTAGTTATTATTCCATGGCAGGATCAATTCCAGCCGGGATCAATAACGTTTATATCCCATTAATAGAAAATGATACTGCGGAATTTGAGATTTCTGAAAATTTAACTTCAAAAATAACGCAAGAAATTGCTATTCAAAATATTTTAAAAATTACAGATAATAGTGATAGTGATAGTACTATTCTGGGAGTGATAACCAGTGCTACCGATGGACCATTTACTTTTGATAGTAACGAGCAGGTAGATGAGTATCGATTTTCAATTTCTTTAAAAATTTTGTGGGTTGATAATGAAAATGAAAAAAGTTTAATTGAAAAAACTTTTACAGGTTTCGGAAATTATAGTATAAATAATGATCCTTCTTCGGATGGAATAGATAATGATAACGATGGGATTCTTGATGAAAATGATGATGATGAATTTGGAGATTCAAGAGAGTTGGCAATTAATATTGCCATTAACAAAATTGCATCAGATGTTGTAAATTCTATCCTTTCTACATGGTAAAGAAAATGAAAAATATATCAATAAATAAATTAAAAGATTTTATAGGAAAAGAAGTTCAGCTAAATGGATGGATTTATAATCTCAGATCCGTTGGAAAAATTTGGTTTGCAATCGTTAGAGACGGTACTGGTTTTGTCCAATGCGTTGTTACAAGCAATGATGTTTCAATTGATGTTTTTGAACTTGAATCCGCTCTTACTCAAGAATCAGCTGTTACTGTGACGGGAATTGTTCAAGAGGATTCTCGTTCTGATTTGGGAGTTGAGATTCTAGTAAAAGATATGGAAGTAATTCACATTGCTGAAGAATATCCGATTGCTTTGAAAGAGCACGGCGTAAGCTTTTTAATGGATAATAGACACCTTTGGTTACGATCAAAGAAACAGTACGCCATAATGAAAGTTCGTCAAAATGTAATTAAATCAATTAGAGATTTTTTTGATACCAGAGATTTTGTACTAATTGACTCACCTATGTTTACTGGAAATGCAGTTGAAGGCACTACTACATTATTTGAAACTGAATATTTTAATAGATCAGCTTATTTAACTCAAAGTGGACAGCTATATCAGGAAGCCGGGGCAATGGCCTTTGGAAAAACATATTGTTTCGGTCCATGTTTTAGAGCTGAAAAATCAAAAACCAGAAAACATTTAACAGAATTTTGGATGGTAGAACCGGAGATGGCATTTTATGATTTAAAAGATAATATGGATTTGATTGAGGAGTTTATTGTACATATCGTTTCTCAAAGTATTGAAAATTGTAAAGAAGAGTTAAAAATTTTGGAAAGAGATATTACATTGCTCGAGAAAGTAAAATCTCCATTTCCGAGAATAACCTATGATGAAGCTGTTAAGCTCTTACATGATAATGGCCAAGAATTTAAGTACGGTAGTGATTTTGGAGCACCGGATGAAGAATTGATTGCCTCAAAGTTTGATAGCCCTGTGATGATACATAGCTGGCCTCATGAAACTAAAGCTTTTTATATGAAAAGAGATGATACTGACAAACTTGCTTTAGGGGTAGATGTTATTGCGCCAGAAGGTTATGGTGAAATTGTTGGTGGTGGACAAAGAGAAGATGATCACGACACCTTGGTTAAGAGAATAGAAGATCATGGACTGCCTTTAAGTGCATTTAAGTGGTATTTAGACTTAAGAAAATATGGTTCAGTTACTCATTCCGGATTTGGATTGGGGCTTGAAAGAACAGTTTCATGGATATGTGGGATAGATCATGTAAGACAAACCATTCCTTTTCCAAGAACAATGGGAAGATTGGAGCCATAATGAAGTTTGATGGAAGAATTGCTGTTTTTGGAGGAAGGTTTATTACAGAAGAAATTTATAATGATACCCTAGAAATTGGGAAACGAATGGCCGAAAAAAATTGGTTAGTTTTCTGCGGCGGCGGTGAAGGTGTAATGGAAGCTATTGCTAAAGGCGTATCACTTGGCAGTGGAACATGTATTGGAATTTTAAAAGACAAAGATTTTAAAACTGGAAATGAATATCTCAGTATTCCAATTTCAACTGGATTGGATATTACTAGAAATGCCTTAATTAGCTATAATTGCGATTTAGGTGTTGCAATTTCTGGAGCCTATGGAACTCTTAGTGAAATAGCCTTCACATTAGCTCAAGAAAAGCAATTAATTGCTTATAATAGTTGGGATATTCCAAAATCAATTCAAGTTAAAACTATAGATTCTTTAATTGAGGAAGTAGATAAGTGTCTAAAGCATTAAATGTTGCAGTTTGTCAAATAAACCCTACATTAGGAAATTTTCAAAAAAATATTGATATAATTTCTAAAAACTATAAATACGCAGTAGAAAAAGGTGTAGACTTAGTGGTTTTTCCAGAAATGTCTATAACAGGTTATCCCCCTCAAGATCTACTCAATAATAAAGAATTTATTAGCCAAAATATTTCCTGCTTGAATGAGCTTGCTAAGTCAATTACCATTCCATGTATTTTGGGTTATGTTGATTTTGAGGATAATAAAAAATTCAATGCAGCTGCTGTGTTCCAAGATGGAGAAATAGTTTATAAATATCACAAAATTCATTTACCAAATTATGATGTATTTGATGAAAGAAGATATTTTCATAGCGGTAATTCAGTTGGAATATTTGATTTAAAAGTAAATAATTCTGATTACAAAATTGCGTTACAAATTTGTGAAGATTTATGGGAAGATGAATATGAACGAAAAATATCAGGAGAGATTATTGAAAATAGCCCTGATTTGATTATTAATATTTCAGCTTCTCCATTTGCAAAAGATAGAAAAAATGACAGGATGAAATTAATTCAAAGCAAATACAAGGATGCAAATTGTCCATTTATTTATTGCAATCTTGTTGGTGGCCAAGATGAATTGATTTTTGATGGTTTCTCGATGGTTTTTAACAGCGAATCAGAATTAATTGATCTTGCTAATGGTTTTGAAGAACAAATTCTAATAACTGATCTCAATACAAGAGAATCAATTGAAAATATATCTCCAAATGAGCAGTTATTTAAGGCATTATCTTTAGGAATAAAGGATTATTTCATTAAAACAGGACATGAAAAAGCTCTTATTGGACTAAGTGGAGGTATTGATTCAGCGTTGGTAGCTTGTCTTGCTGTAGATGCTCTTGGTTCAGAAAATGTATCTTTGATTTCAATGCCTTCAAGGTTTTCAAGTGATCATAGTAAAAGTGATGCGAAACAATTAGCTAAAAATCTTGATACAAATTTTAAAACAGTAGACATTGATAGCTTATTTCAAGCTTATTTAGATGTTATGAATGCACATTTTGATGGATCAAATCCAAATGTAGCTGAAGAAAATATTCAATCAAGAATAAGAGGAAATATTTTAATGGCATTTTCAAACAAGTTTGGTTCCTTAGTTTTATCTACAGGAAATAAAACAGAATTGGCGCTTGGATATTGTACTTTATACGGAGATATGAGTGGAGGGTTATCAGCTATTGGAGATTTAAATAAAACTGAAGTATATGAACTTTCAAAGTGGATTAATCAAGATAATGAAACTATTCCTAAAAATATTATATATAAAGAACCATCAGCAGAGCTTGCTCCCAATCAGGTTGATCCATTTGATTATGATTTAATTAGTCCAATTGTAGATAAAATTGTTTTCGGAGATGAAAATGAGCAAAATGAACAGTATTTAAACCTAAAAAGGAAGATAAATATTAACGAACATAAAAGAAGACAAGCTGCTCCCGTTCTTAGAGTAAGTAAAAAAGCTTTTGGTATTGGAAGAAGAATTCCAATTGTAAATCATTTTCATGAGTAGTACGATAAAACCTATAAGAAATTTCTGTATTATTGCACATATAGATCACGGTAAGTCCACACTTGCCGATAGACTTCTTGAGCATACTGGAACCATTTCAAAGAAGATGATGCAAGATCAAGTTTTAGATAATATGGAACTGGAGAGAGAAAGAGGTATTACCATTAAAAGCCATTCGATTCGAATTGATTATAATGGACATATTTTAAATTTAATTGACACACCAGGTCATGTTGATTTTACTTATGAAGTTTCAAGAACATTATCTGCAAGTGAAGGTGCATTACTAATTGTAGATGCAGCTCAAGGAATAGAAGCTCAAACTGTTACAAATTATTTACTAGCTATTGATAATGATTTAGAAATCATCCCTATTATAAATAAAGTTGATTTACCTAATGCCGATATAGAAAATGTTACATCTCAAATTATTGAATTAGTTGGTTGTTCAAAGGATGATATTTTGCTAGCAAGCGCTAAAACAGGAGAAGGAATAGAAGATATTTTAAGTACAATCATTGATAAAATTCCTCCTCCAGATGAACCAAAAAATGAAGAATTTAAAGGTTTAATTTTTGACTCAATATATGATAGATATAGAGGAGTTGTTGCTTATGTAAGGGTGTACGAAGGTTCATTGAAAAAAGGTAGTAGAATTAAGTTTTTTGCCCATAATACATACTATGATGTAGATGAAGTAGGTCACTTTGTTATTGAAAGAAAAAAAGCAGATTCCATTAAAGCTGGAGAAGTAGGATATATAATAGCGAATGTAAGAGATATTGAACATGTTTTGGCTGGAGACACTGTTACAAATTTTAATAAGCCTTGTAAAAACCCTTTACCTGGATTCCAAAAGATAAAACCTATGGTTTTTTCAGGTCTTTTTCCATCGGATTCTGGAGATTATGACGATTTACGAACTGCACTTGAAAAACTTAAGCTGAATGATGCTTCGTTATCTTTTGAGCCGGAGGTTAGTGATGCGCTTGGTTTTGGTTATAGATGTGGATTCCTTGGGTTGCTTCATATGGAAATCATTCAAGAAAGATTGGAGAGGGAGTTTGACCTTTCAATTGTTACCACCAGTCCAAATGTAAAATATTTGGCTAATCTAAAAGACGGCTCTCAAGTTGAGGTTCAACGTCCTGCTTTATTACCTGAACCAAAATTTCTTGAAAGTTTAATGGAGCCTATTGTTACAGCAGAAATTCTTACTCCTGTTGATTATATAGGCAATGTAATGAAGATATGTGAAGAGAAAAGAGGGAAATACAAATTCACTCAATATTTATCTAAATCAAAAGTGCAACTTATATATGAACTACCTTTAGGTGAAATTATTTTTGATTTCTACGATAAAATGAAATCTGGCTCAAAAGGTTACGCTTCATTTGACTACACATTCAAAGAATATCAAACTAGCAAGCTCGATAAGCTAGATATTTTAATAAATAAAGAACCTGTTGATGCATTATCGATGATATGTGCCAAGAAAGACTCGTACCATAGAGGTTTAGCCTTATGCCAGAAATTAAAGGAGTTAATTCCAAGACATCAAATTCAGATTCCTATTCAAGCTTCAATTGGATCAAGGGTTGTTGCAAGAACAAATATTGCTCCATTTAGAAAAAATGTTACTGAAAAACTCTATGGTGGAGATGTTACTAGAAAAAATAAATTACTTCAAAAGCAGAAAAAGGGTAAAAAAAGAATGCGAATGATTGGAAGGGTTGAAGTTCCTCAAGAAGCCCTATTGGCAGTTCTTAAAATATAGTATGTTTTCTGAATATTTTTTTAAATCTAAATCTTTATTTTATAGCTTACTTGTCACTTTACCTCTCTTTATAATTTATGAAGTCGGTATTCTCTTTTTGTTCCAAGCAGATATATCGTTTTCTAAAAATGGAGCAGATGTTTTAATTGAAGAATTTGTAAAAATGTTAGGATTGAATGGATACTATGCAGCTAGTTCTATTTTTATAATTGTACTTTTTTTTGTTCTTTTCAGTCAAAGAAGAAATTTTAAAACGTTTGATATATCTATTAAATATATTTCAATTATGATTATTGAATCTTTGCTTTATGCAGGTGTTTTATTGTTAGTTCTTCAAAATATTCATTTAATTCAGGGTTTGACAATTAATTTAATAAATAATATCATTTTATCTATTGGGGCAGGGTTGTATGAAGAGCTTATTTTCCGTTTTTTATTATTATTTATTTTAAAAAAATCATTTTCATTCATTTTCAAAACCAATGAATCTTCTTCCCTAATTCTATCGATTATTTTTAGTTCAATTCTGTTTTCATCATTTCATTATATTGGAATTGAGTCATTTACTGCATTATCATTTACTTTGAGATTTATTGCTGGTGTTTATTTATCGTTAATATACATAAACCGCGGTTTCGGTATTGTTGCTTTAACTCATGCATTTTATGATTTATTTGTTATTTTTCAATTAACTTAGCGTATGAAAAAAATATGTTTTTATTTGATCGTGACAAGCCAAATTTTTGCTCAAACAACTATTGATACGTTATCAGTAACAATTTATCCTGAATTCTCTTATCCTGGGGTAGCAATAGAATATAAGTTTGATAAATTTGGAAGTGATGAGATAGAATTCCCTGTATCTTCAGATATAGATTCTGTGCTTTATACAGTTTCAGGAGGAGGATTAGAATTTGAACAAATTTTGAAAACAAATGATAATTCTTTACAAGCTATAAATCAGGATGGAAATCACACTATTTATTTATTTTTAGATAGATTTATTAAAGATCCCGGTCCAAGAAAATTTTCATATGATTTTGGATCTAATCAAACAATTAAAACTTTTATTTTAGGAGTTCAAATACCTTTCGCTTCAGAAGATTTCACAGTTAATGCGGAAGGTTTTTCTCTTGAAAAAGTTAGAGATCAAAATGGTCTAACATTTTTACAGGGAATTATAAATGATTTTTCAAAATCATCATCGTCAAAGATTAATTTAAGTTATTATAATCCACATGGAAATACGTCAATTGAATATGCTGCAAATATAAGCACTCAAGATTCTGTTGTTCAGCCACCACCAACTGCAAGTGATAGATTTGTTAGATATCCTTTCATCACCCGGGAGCCAATTATAGCCTTTTTACTATTATCAATTATTTTAGTTGTTATCTATGAGTTTCAAAGGATTAGAGATGAATAGAATATTAATTATTACAATATTTTTATTTATATCACAAGCCTGTGACTATAAACGAGATGCTATTGGTGGAAACGATGATATTGTTGTGCTTGCTGCAAAGGAAGATAGAGAAAAAATAAGTTCTTTATTATCCATTGTTTTCAATGATACACTTTTAACCCCATCTCCTGAATTATTTTATAATATTAAATTTGCTGAACCAGAGAGCTTTTCAGCACTTAAAACTCAGACAAATCTTGTAATTGCATCTATTGGTGATTATGAACTAAATCCTGCAACTAAGCTAACCAAAGATTTATTGGGAGAAAGCGCATTTAAAAAAACACTAAATGATACTCCTTTAATTTTATCAAAAAATCAATTCGCTAAAAATCAATTATTTATGATTATAAGTGGTAATGATTATGAGCAAATAAATGATTACTTAATTCAGAATAGCACTTTCATAAAACAACAATTCGATGAAAATTTTTTCAAAAAACAAGCTCAATATTTCTTAGAAAATGAAAGACAGGAAGAATTAGAGTCTGAAATATTTAGCTTATATGATTGGACAATGAAAATTCCTTGGGGATGGGAATTGATAAGAAATGATAGTGATAAATCATTTTTTTGGATTGGTCAAGAACTTCCATTTAGATGGATTGCTGTTCATTGGAGAGATGGAAATCATTTTAGCAAGGAAGATGCTTTAGAATATCTTTCAGACTTTCCTCAAGAGCATTTTAGTTCTATTAGATATAATCAAGATTATTTGAATATCGAATTTGATGATTTCAATGATGAATCAGCTTATAGAATTTTTGGTTTATGGGAATCAATTGATGATGCTAAGGGCGGTCCTTTTGAAGGATATATCTTTTATGATTATGAAAATGATAGAACCTTTTATATAAGTTATATAGTTTTTAATCCTGGAGGACAAAAAGCATTTTATATGCGCCAAATGGAAATGATTGCTAAAACAATAGATATCAGTTAGATGAAAAACTTAGTTATCCTGCCAACGTACAATGAATCAAAAAATATTGTTAAAACTATCAATTTAGTTTTAGCCCAAAGAAATGATTTAAATATTCTTATCATAGATGATAATTCTCCTGATGGAACTGCGAAAATTGTTAAAGATTTAAACAATGAAAAAATTTTTATAATTGAGCGTGAATCAAAAAAAGGTTTAGGCTCAGCATATGTAGAAGGTTTTTCATGGTCTTTAAAAAATAACTATCAAAAAATAATTCAAATGGATGCAGACTTATCTCACGATCCTAAAGAAATTAATCCTATGTTGAATTTATTGGAAAGTAATGACCTCGTTATTGGTAGTAGGTATGAAGGAGGTTTGAGAGTAATTAATTGGCCTATCAGAAGGCTGTACATCAGTTATTTCGCTAATATTTATGCAAGAATAATTACTGGTGTTCCTGTTAAAGACTTGACAGCGGGATTCAAGGGTTGGACAAAAGATGCTCTATATAGAATTAATTTTCAGGAATGTTCTTCTCAGGGATATTGTTTTCAAATTGAGACTTCTTTTAGAGCTTTTCAAAAAGGTTGTAAGTTGATTGAGCATCCTGTAGTTTTTACAGACCGAACTGTTGGAGAATCAAAAATGAGTAAGGCTGTAATGATAGAGGCAGTATTTAAGGTTTGGATTTTTGGTTTATGGAGATTGCTTAGGTTGAAAAGATGAAAAGACATTATTTACCATTTGAAAAACCGTTAAAAGATTTAGATTTTGAAATTGAAAAATTGACAACATCCGAATCTGATTCAAAACAATTAAAAGATTTAATTGTTGAAAGGGAAAATTTGGAAAAAGAAATTTTTGCAGATTTATCTCCTTGGGAGACTGTCCAACTAGCCAGACATCCAAATAGACCTTATACCCTCGATTACATCAACGCTTGGTGTGAGAATTTCACAGAATTGCATGGAGACAAAGCTTTTTCAGATGATAACGCAGTTGTTGCAGGAATTGGAATCATCGACAAATTAAAGGTTGCCATTATCGGTCAACAAAAAGGAAGAAATATTAAAGATAATATTTTTAGAAATTTTGGAATGATGAAACCTGAGGGTTATAGAAAAGCATTAAGAGTTATGAAGTTAGCTGAGAAATTTAAATTACCAATAATTACATTGATTGACACCCCTGGAGCTGATCCAGGTATTGGAGCTGAAGAAAGGGGGCAAGGGTATGCTATAGCAAATAATCTTTTTGAAATGGCTTCAATTAAAACTCAAATTTTATCAATTGTTATTGGAGAGGGAGCTAGCGGTGGCGCATTAGGCATTGGACTTTGCGACAAGATGATTATGCTTGAGAACACTTGGTTTTCTGTTATCAGTCCAGAGGGCTGTGCATCTATTTTATGGAAAGACTCTTCAAAAGCACCAGAAGCTGCTAAATCCTTAAAACTCACTCCCAAAGATTTGATGGAACACGATATTTGTAATATGATTGTTTACGAGCCTTCTGGAGGTGCACACAGACATTTTGATGCAACTGCAGACATTCTTAAGGAAACAATTTTAAGCGAAATAAAAGAATTGCAAAATAACTTGAGTAGCGATTTCTTGGAGTCTAGAGTTTCAAGATATGATAAGCTTGGTGTTTTTAGAGAAAATTAATAAAAATCGTATCTGTAATCTTTAAGATCAGCATTATCTCTTAATGCTTGTAGCCAATTACCCCAAATAGCATTTTGTCTATCAATAAGTAAGCTAAATTTTATAGCCTCTTTCTTTTCTTCAAAATCACTCATTACAACATCAGCGATATCAATTACTCTTAAAAATGCTTGACCTCTTAAAGTTGGTAAGGGACCAAGAATATCGCCTTCTTTAGCGTTAGCTAATGCACCAACTATAAAGTTACTTTTACCAATAGATTCAAAACTCCCAATTAAAGCTGAATTCGCTTCAGCCACGTATTCAAGATTTTCATTATTTTGATATATAGCTGAAAGGTTCATTTCGCCCTTATTACTATCTTTTATCGATTCAGCTAAATTTTTTATGTGATTTTTTTTGAAATCAGATAAATATTCATTCTTCAAATCTTTTTTAACAACTTCAAAAGGTATAGTATTTTCTTTTTCAACTTTATCAAGGAAAAATACTCCATAGAAATTATCATTCTTAATTGGATCAGAAGTTGAACCTTCAACATTTTTGAATGCAAAATTGACTGCACTTCTCCCAACTCCAAAATTATCAACAAAAATTGACTCTTTTCTGAGACCGCCAGTTACCTGAACTTCTAATCCCAAAGAATCAGCTAATGCAAAAAATCCATATTCCGTTGCTTCTAAGGCAAAGATGCTAGCAGTATCTTTAAGTTCGTTTTCAGTACCTCTTCCAGGTTGAATAGTTAAAAGAATATGAGAAGCATTAACTTGCTCATTACTGTCCACAGTTCGCTTGTCATTAACTTTTATTACATGATATCCATATTCTGTTAAAATTGGACCAACAATTGAACCTTTTTCAGCTTCAAAGGATGCTATTTCAAACTCAGGCAATAACTGTCCTTTATTAAACCATCCAAGACTTCCACCTTTTAGATTTTGTGGATCAGCACTATTGCTTGGATCTTCTGTAAAAGTATTAGCTAATAAAGCGAAATTTTCGCCTTCGTTTAATCTGAAAATTAAATCTTCTGCTTCAAGCTTGACGCGCAATGTATCAGTCGCATTAGACATAATTGGCCATTTGACATACTTTAAATACCTTAATTCAGGTTGATCATAATCTGAAATATTTTCATTATAAAGATTGCGTAACTCATCATCAGATGGTCTATCTGCTAATAGTCCGTTATAAAAATCCTGATCGATTGCCTTATCGGTAACATGAAGAATTTCAACTTTATAGTTTAAAAATCTTTTTTTGTAATCTTCTAATACATCGTTTGAAGTGATAGCTGCTGCATTAGAAACATATTGTTGTAGTTTATAGCTAGGTAAATAAACATTCTGCATGAAATCTTCAATTGGTTTCCAATCAATTTGATTAGGGTTTAAGACAGCATCTAAATATTTTTCCAAATCAAATCTTCCAAATGATTGGAAGGCATCTGAGTTTTTTAGAAACGGAGGAGGATTATTTTTCATTTGAAATAAAACTTCTTCATCTCCAACCACAATTTTATTTTTTTTAATTTGCTCTTGTACTATTAAATCAGCAATTAATCGCTCCCATACAACAGCTCTGATATATTCTCTTTCCTCATCGGAGATTAAACGACCAGATTGTTGATCTAATCTATTAATTTCATTAGAAACTAATTGATTAAAATCTTCAAATAATATTGGTTTCCCATTTAATGAACCAACTTCATTACCTTGACGACCACCAAAAATATCAGTAATGCTGGCACCACCAACTAGACCACCAATTGCCATACTTGTAACAAAGAGAACCAAGATAGTCCACATTACTACTTGCATTCTACTTCTCATGTTTGTTATTAAGCCCATAAACAGCGAATTTATAACAGCATCAATGTTAATGCAAATTTATTAAAGTTAGATTTTTTTCATAAAAAATTTATATATTCAAAATATGAGATATAAATACTTAACTATTTCTTTAATTTTTAGTGCTCTTTTTGCTCAAAGTAAAATATCTTTGGATAGTGTTCTTGATGGCACATTTAGGACCGAATCAATAGGAAGATATGATTGGAAGAATAGTTCTGATTCATATTATTTTTCGGAAAGAAGTGATGAAGGGTTAGAATTTTATGAATATAATCTTGCTTCGAATGATACTTTAAAAGCTTTTACAGTCAACAAAAATATTATTAGTAATTTTTCGTATTCATTTAATCCAGATCAAACAAAGTTGCTTTTGAAAAAGAATTCAGTAAAACTATGGAGACATTCTTCTTATGGTTCATATTATGTTTACGATATATCATCAGAATCTTTAACCCCTGTCACTACTGATCCTGATAGTTTAAGAAATGTAAAATTTTCTCCAGATTCCAAAAAGCTAGCATTCGTTCGAAATGATAACAATCTATACCTTTTTGATTTAACTAATGAGCTTGAAGAACAACTAACTTTTGATGGGAGCGAAGATATTCTGAACGGACATTTTGGATGGGTTTATGAAGAAGAGTTTGGTACTTATGATTCATATAAGTGGAGTCCTAATAGTGAATACATTGCGTTTATAAGAGAGGACCAGACATATGTTAAAGAGTATGCCTTGGTTGATTATGAAGCACAATATCCAGTTGTAAAGTACATCAGGTATCCGAAAACTGGAGAAGATAATCCTATTGTTTCGATTAGTATATTAGATTTAAAAAATAAAGAATATAGATCAGTCAACTTACCAAATACTGCATATTATATTCCTGATATTATTTGGCAAACAAATTCATCTAATCTTTATTTTGCTACTTTAAATAGGAAGCAAAATGATTGGAATTTATACAAATATGATTTCGATACTAATGGGGCAGAATTAATTCTAAATGATTCAAATGATTCTTGGATTGATAGAGATCTGTTTATAATTCCTGGTGAAATTGGAACATGGACTACTAAAGGCGGTTTTAGCTTTGCAATCATGGAGGACGGAGAAATAATATGGCTATCAGAGCAAGATGGGTTTAATCATATTTACAGAAATAGGCCCGATGGTGGACCAATAAATCAAGTTACAAGAGGAGATTGGGAGGTAAATAACATAAGTGCTATTGATTATAAGAATGAAATAATTTATTTCTCAGCTAAGAAAGAAACAGAAACAGAAAATCATCTTTATTCAGTTAGATTTAATGGCTCAAGACTCAAAAGGCTTACAAAAGAAAAAGGCTCTCATTCATCATCTTTTTCACCAACATTAAATTATTTCATTAATTCATATTCAAGTTTTACAGTTCCTCCAAAAACACTCATTAGAGAAGATAATGGAAAGATTGTTAGAATTCTCAGAGAAACAGATAGGTCTAAATTTGACGCTTATAATCTAACCTATCCTCAACTAATTAATATTTTTACGGATGACGGCACTAGGCTTAATGCCTTAATTACATATCCTCATAATTTTGATCCAATGAAACAGTATCCTGTTATTCTTTATAATTATGGTGGTCCTGGTTCTCAATTAGTTATAAACAGATGGGGTGCAGGAAGTCACACTTTGCATCAATATTTTGCTAGTAGAGATTTTATCATTTTTTCATTTGATAATAGAGGTACTGGCGGAAGAGGAAAAGCATTCAAAGATTTAGCTTATGGTGATTATGGTAAATATCTTGTTAAGGATCATATTGAAGCAGCAAAATATTTACAAGGTCTAACTTATGTTGACGGAGATAACATAGGAATATGGGGCTGGAGTGGCGGCGGTTATTTGACTAACATGTGTATGACTTTAGCTAGCGATTATTTTAAAGCTGGTATATCTATTGCTCCAAATGTTGAGCCGTTACTGTATGATACTATTTGGACAGAAAGATATATGGGGTTAGTTGAAGAAAATCCAGAAGGATATAAAAATGCCTCAGTACTTACTCATGTAGATAAAGCCAAAGGACATTTACTCCAAATACATGGAAATGCAGATGATAACGTTCATCATCAGCATTCGATAAAGCTTGCTAAAGCATATGCAGAACATGGAAAAGATATGGAGATGTTTATTTATTCAAATGCTAACCACGGAATGTCTAATAACAATTTTTTAAGTGAAGAATATCCAGCTGATGGATGGAAAAATAGATACCATCTTTATAAAAAGATGGCTGATTTTTTCATGGAACATTTAGTTTCAGATACTTTCTAATCTTTTTGTTGCATTGCAATTTTTTTAAATTCATGCATTGCAGTTTCAGAGTTTGACATTATCGCTATAAGTTGGTTTGCCCAGGGTAGATTTTCATTCTCTACTAAAATTTTTAATCTATCAATGCTGTTAACAAACATCCTTGGTAAATAAGTTGGAGTTGGTGTTCCTCCAGTACCCACACCTTTACTTTGATTTCTGTAAGGATCTGGTGCTTTTAAAATATAGTTTACAACCATATGATAATGATCAATTCTATGTTTAATTATCCATCGAATAGTATTAGCTAATAATTTTTTATAATGATTTATTGATTCAACTTTTGAAAGAAAATTTGATTCGATTATTGTTTTTCTAATTTTAACAATTAATGCATGATGTGCTGGAGGTCTGTAACCAACTCTAAATGATTTTAACAATCTTGATAAAGAATCCTGTTCAAAATTTTTTGGAAAGTCTTCATTTTCAACATGACCTTTTGTTAGAATGCTGTTTATTATAATTTCATCTGTTTTTTTATCAAGATTATACGCCCCTGTATGATTACCAATACCTGTTATTTCATCTGCTATTGGGTAGTATGAACTATTAGCTCCAGTTTGACCATGGAGATTTGATATGTACAATCCTTTAGAATTATATTCTTTATCAAAAGTATCCCCACAATTTTCAAAAAATAATCCTTTAGTAGGATAGATTTTACCTTGATTTCCATATAATCCTTGAATGAAGATTCTAACTTCTTTGTTATATAGTGAAGGTTCAGATACTTTCCACATTGTATTAAATAATTGATTTGAATGCAAAGTAGCTAATTCAATCTTTTCAAGATTTTCTTTAATATCATCTTTTTTTACAGCTTGGAGTAAATTTTCAATCATCATTTTTGATGTTCGTTCCATCGCAAGATGAGTCATTCTAAATCCTTGTTCATTTCCATCAAAGTCATGAAAAGCCACTAAAGGCTTAATTGATCTTATGTAATCAATATTTTTACTTAAATCATCATAATTATCTAGCTCTTGATCTGGAAGTGCCCCAGAGCGTAATACATAATCTGCAGCATACTCAAATTCAGGTTGTTGGCCTGTAATTCTTGAAGATAATAAAAGCAATCCTGATAGTGGCCATGGAATGAATGCATTTGCTTTTTTTTGACTATTAAATATTGGTTCGATTTTAATTCCATTAGCAAGCCATGAAGACCAACATCTCACATTTGCAATTAGTTCAGCTGATTCTTTTGTTGGGTTAGCAATGTAATTTTGTACATCTAAAATAAATTTATCCATTAATCCATCATCAATTAATTTTACTTCATCAAAAAGTGCATTCTGTCCAATTAAACCTGTTTTTGAATTACTGTGCACGGTCATTTCAAGTGCAATATCTGATAAAATGTTATAAGGAGGAGGAAGTTTTTTAAGGGTTGAATATGGCAATGTTGAATTAGGGTGCCAAATTAATTCTGATGTTTGTTGAATTAGACTTGCATCAAACTCTAACCCAAATAAATGTTCATTAAATTGAATTCCATTCCCAAGGTACGGAAAGTAATCTTCTGTTGAAATTTGAATATTAGACTTCATTGTTTCTAACTAAATCATTAATGAACTTGAAAACAGATTCGTCGTTCCAAAAGGCACTTCCAATATCTTTTACAACTACTTCTCCATTTGAGTTAATGATAAATGTTGTCGGAATACCTGAAGTTGCAAAAAATTCGTCATCTGTTAAAACTTTATATATTGGGATTTTTTGAAGACTTTCATCGTTAGGAATATATTCTTTAATTGTATTTAATTCCTCTCTAGATAAATATAGAAAAGATATATCTTCATTATCTTTGAATCTATCGTACAGTTCAGCCATTGATGGCATTTCAGCTAAGCAAGGATTACACCATGTAGCCCAATAATTAATAAAAAGATTTTTCCCCTTAAAATCTTGAATTGAAAAAATATTTCCATCGAGATTTGAGAATTGCAATACATTAGTGTCAAAATCAATATTTGTAATTTTCATATTTTCTGGAGAAGGAGCTTCAAGCTTAGGAGGTTCCATTATTTCATTCAGATAAAGTATAGAAAGTTCTTTATATCGACTTTTATATTTTTTATAGTCGTTATTAGTATCGATATATTTATAGGATAAAAAAGCTAAACATAAAACCAAGACTCCAATTATTGCATATAGTTTTTTTGAGCTCATTTTAACTTATAATATTATAGATTTTTCAAATAAACTACTTAAATTGTTTTGTATGGAAAAATTAGGTTATTTTTTGTTAGTTGTCTTTTATGCACTTGCAATAAATTTTGCTCTTTCTGAAGTAGAGGTTTTTTACCCAGACGGTCTTTTAATATTATTATTTGCAAGTGGGTTATTGATACTTTTTATTAAAGTGCTTAATGAGCGAATAAACAATAAAGACGATAATTACTACTCAAAGGAGATTGATAAATAATGATAGTAACTACTCAAGACAAAATTGAAAATAAATCCATCTCTAAAGTTCTTGGAGTTGTTAGTGGGCAATCAATTAGAGCTAGACATTTAGGTAAAGACATTCTTGCTGGTTTAAGAAATATTGTTGGTGGTGAAATTACCGAATATTCTAAATTGATGGCAGAGTCTAGACAGCAAGCAATGGATAGAATGATTCATCGAGCTGAAGAATTGAATGCTGATGCAATTGTTGGCGTAAGATTTACCACATCTATGCTACAAGCAGGAGCGTCTGAAATTTTCATTTATGGTACTGCAGTAAAGCTTTAACTATTAACGGTTTATGAAAGATTCACATAAAATCCCAAAAGATGTTAAAGGTTGTTATGCTGTAATATTCTCATATCAACTAAGCAATGATTTAGAAGGGTATGCTGATATGGATCAAAAAACTATTGATGCGGTGGTAGATATTCCTGGATATCTTGGTTATGATAAATTTGGTGACGGAAATGAGAACACATTTATATCATATTGGAAAGATATAGAAAGCATAGATATTTGGAAGAAAAATTTTTTACACATCGAAGCAAAAAAACATGGTAAACAATGGTACAAAAAAATGAGAGTTCAAACAGTTCAAATCCATGACGATATTAATTTTTGGTCATGAATCAAAAAATATTCCAGGTCAATAATCTCCATTTTTATTTTCGAATTTTATTTAATGACAATAAGCTTTTTGACTTATCATTTTCGGAAGATAAAAATAATTTAATGGAAAGGCAGTTATCTTTAAAAATTAATAAAAATAGTTCTTCAAAATTTGCTAAAGAGGTCCAAAATCAATTGAATGCTTATTTTGCTAGAAAGTTGAAAAAATTTGATATTCCAGTTCAAATTGAAGGTTCAGATTTTTCATTAAAAGTTTTTAAGGAAATGTCCAAAATTCCATACGGAAAAACAAAAAGTTATAAGCAGGTTGCTGAAAAAATTAAAAAACCTAAATCTGCTAGAGCAGTTGGAAGAGTGAGTGGATCCAATAAAATCCCAATTATCATACCGTGCCACAGAATAGTTGGAAGTAATGGAGAGCTTGTAGGTTATAGCGGTGGAGGTGGATTGCTATTTAAATCGTATTTGCAATTATTGGAAAAATCATGAAAAAAATATTACTACTATTAATTTTTTCTCAGATTGTAGCACAGGAAACGTTAAATGAAACTATTGTTTTTGAGAGTAGAAATCCATTTTCTTTTGAAGAGGTAATCACTGATCTTGATAATCAAGAAACACAAACTGTTACTGGAATCTTAGGATTTCCAGCAGATTTTGATGCAGAAAAAAAATATCCCCTTATTGTTGGGGTTGCTGGAAGCTTAAACTGGGGTCCACATCATTTAAATTATTTAGAAATGTATCGCTCATTAGGGTTTGCTACGTTTCAATTACAAAGTTTTGATAGTAGAGATGTTCAATCTACAGTTGGTAGTCAGGTGGAAGTCACCTCAGCAATGATGATTCTTGATAGTTATCTTGCGCTTGAAACACTGTCTACGCATCCAAATATCAATATAAATAAAGCTGGAATAACAGGATGGAGTTTAGGAGGCACTGTGTCGTTATACTCTGCCTGGATGCCGTTAATGAATGCTATCAATAATGGAGAATTTAGATTTGCTGCTCATTTACCAATCTATCCTGGCTGTCTCGCATATCCGTATCCTGACGAATCTATGATTTTTAGTCAAGCACCAGTGCATATTTTAATTGGTGAATTAGATGACTGGGTTCCTGCTTCTGCATGCACAAATTTTCTTGATAAATTGAACGAAAGTGGGTTACCACACAATATAGATATTACCATTTATGAAGATGCTCACCACTCTTTTGATAGAGAAATGGAACTAACTAAAATGGAGCATGGATATACGCTCGGAGATTGCTTTTTTCCAATGAATGATCAAGGTACGTTATTTTTAAGTGAATTTTGGAAAATCCCAATTAATTCTCCCACAATGCAAAAGTTAGCATTATTAACCTGTGCAGGAAGGGGTCCAACAATGGGCGGAAATGATAATGCGCGTGAAAAATCATTTAAATTTGCTGCAGATTTTTTTAAAAAAAATCTTATGAAGTAATTTTTAAAAAATTCTCTTAAAAAGTAATTTTTTTCCTTAGTTTAAGTTAGGAGATGCGTACAAAAATTCTATTTCTAATAATTGTTTCATTTACAATTATAAATTATGCTATTAATGCATTTTTAAAGCCAGTTGAAGTTTCATATTCTGGTATTAATACTGAGTTATCTTTATCAAATGATGTTGAGGTATTATTTGATGATTATGG
Source organism: Fidelibacterota bacterium (assembly GCA_016777965.1). Taxonomy (GTDB): domain Bacteria; phylum Fidelibacterota; class Marinisomatia; order Marinisomatales; family Marinisomataceae; genus Marinisoma. The sequence goes on from JADHQL010000002.1 coordinate 53,699, forward strand.
CGTTCCAAGCGTTTTTGCTGAAAACGATTCTGATATGTTTAAAGTTGCTGGTTACATTGGAGCAAGAGACAGGTTATTTCAGATGGCTTTTATGAAATATGCATATAAGGGTCAATTAAGCTTAGTGGTTAATGACACATTATTCGCTGAAGATCGCTTTTTAAGAACCTTAGGTTTTGAAAAAACTGCAAAGAAGACATTAGATAAAGTTTCTCCTAACATTATGAAGCATTTGGAAGATACATGTTATGGAATAAATGCGTATGTTCAAAATTTAAGTCCTAATGAATATCCTCTTGAGTTTAAGTTATTACAGATAAAAGAATTACCAGTATTTGAACCGTTGGATATTATTGCTTTAAGTACAATGATGGCCTGGGAATTGCAAGGTGGATGGGACTCAGAGCTCTTTTTTGGAGCGATTAATGAGCAGCTTGGACCTGACTATTTAGCAGAGATATTACCCTCATATAAAGAAGATTATGTGACTATAGTTTCCAATGACGTCCTACTTAAAAGTTATCAGCAATTTGCAAGCGATACGAAGAATTTAAGAAACCTATTAAAAACAGATAGAGATGGCTATGGTTCTAATGCATGGGCTGTATCAGGATCTAAAACAGTTTCTGGAAAACCACTATTAGCAAATGATCCTCACTTGGCCTATAATCAGCCACCATGGTGGTACGAAATACGATTAAAAAGTGACAACTTTAATTTTGGTGGTTATGGTCTGTATGGATTTCCTTTACCAGTTATTGGACATAATGAGCATATTGGATGGGGTTTTACTAATGTGATGACTGATGATATGGATTTTTATATCGAATCATTGAATGAAGATAAAACAAAATATTATGTTGATGGTGAATGGAGAGATTTATTAATTGAAGAAGAAGAAATCACTTTAAAATCTGGAGATGTAAGAAAAATTACTATTCGTTCGACTCACAGAGGTCCAATTATTAGCAAGATTCACAGAGATGCTAAAGCTTTAAATAAGGCTATATCATTTCAATGGACAGAATATGATGCTTTTGATGAGACTACAGCATTGTTTATGCTAGCTCAAGCATCTAATTGGGAGGAATTTTCTGAGGCTTCTAAAATGTTTGGTGCTCCTGGACAGAATTGGACATATGCTGATAAGGAAGGGAATATTGGTTGGAGACCTAGTTCAAAGGTCCCTATAAGGCTTGATGCTGAAATGCTAATTCCTTTTGATGGCACTACCACAAAGCATGATTGGCAGGGCTACATTCCATTTGATGAGATGCCATATTCTTTTAATCCTGATAAAGGATATGTTTCGAACGGAAACAATAAAATTATTGGGGATGAATATCCATACTATATATCAAGATATTGGGCAGATCCAAGTCGTGGAGAGCAGATCGATAGAAGATTAAGAATCGATGCTAAATTTGATGTTGATGATATGAAATCTGTGCTCAATGATATTACCTCGCCATTTGGAGAAGAATATGCTCCAATTTTTACTGAAAATTATACGCTAGGTTTTTCAGATGAAGGGGATGAGATTTATAGCATGTTAAAAGGATGGGATGGCGTTGAATCTATTAATTCAGATGCTACAGTAGCCTTCCATGCAGTATATCTTCAATTAGTTCAAAATCTATTTCAAGATGAACTGTTTAGCTTTAGTAATGATTCGTTTGACACATTTTATAGCTTGAAATACATCCGTTCACTAGCTATAAGAAAAATATTTGATGGTGAGGCTACATTATGGGTAGATAATGTGTTAACTGATGAACAAGAAACATTAAATGATATTGTGAATAAGTCTTTTCATGATGCACATGTATTTCTTTCAGAAAAGTATGGAAATCCCAAAGATTTAACATGGGGTCAAGTACACCAAGTTACTTATCGTCACCGTCTTGATAAAGATCCATTGGTAAAAAGATTAATTAATTTTAGCGTTGGGCCATATCCTATGGCAGGATCAGGTATGACTCCAAGAGCAGCAAGTTATTCTGTGAGCGAGCCATTCAATGTTCGAGCTGGGTCTTCTATGAGAAGAGTGATTGATTTTTCAGATTTTGATAATGGATTTAGTATTTTACCAACTGGACAGTCAGGATTATTTAGATCAAAGCACTATGATGATCAAACTGACATGTACAATAATGGAGAATTTAAACCATTCATGTTTAATTATGATGCTCTTAATGAAGTAAAATCTTCTAAAATGACTTTCAAATCGAAATAAAATTTTTCTTGAATCCCTACAAATAGGTGTTTAAACTAATCCAATGAGAAAATTTTATAACTATTATTTTTATTTTATAAGCAGGGGGACTGTAGACGCCTAACGGTAAATTTATATCGATTCTACACAAACCCTAGTAAAACCCGCTAGGGTTTTTTGTTATATGGAGGAAATTATGAATGAAAAAATATTAAAAAACAGAGATAGAATAGATAATGCTGATGAACAAATCTTTGATTTACTGTTGCAAAGGTTGGATGCGGTAACAGCTATTGGTCATATAAAAAAGCTAGAAGGTTTACCAGTTCTAGATCAAGAAAGAGAAAATGCAATCTATGCCAAAATTGAGGCGCGTTTTTCTGCCGCAGAAGCTAGCTTTTTAAAATCAATTTATCAGTCAATCATATCAGAATCAAAAAAAGTAGAGGAGTTATAATGTCAAAGTGGTCCAAAGATTCTTGGAAAAACTTCAAGATTAAACATATTCCACAATACAATGATTTAGATCAGCTTGAAAAAGCATTAAAGAAGCTAGAAGGATTTCCACCATTAGTTTTTGCCGGAGAATGTAGAAATTTAAAAGAAGACCTTGCTAAGGCTAGTAAGGGTGATGCATTCTTAGTTCAGGGTGGAGATTGTGCTGAAAGCTTTAAGGAATTTAATGCAAATAATATTCGAGATACTTTTAGAGTTATTTTACAAATAAGCGCTGTAATAACTGCAAAACTAAAAGTACCAGTCATAAAGCTTGGAAGAATTGCTGGACAATTTGCCAAGCCAAGATCTTCTGATTTAGAAACAATAGATGGAAAAACTTTGAACAGTTATTTTGGAGATTCAATTAATAGTATTGAATTTTCTGAGGAAAAAAGAGAGCCAAATCCTGCAAGACTATTGAGAGCATATTCTCAGTCTGCTTCAACTTTAAATTTACTGAGATCCTTTGCGCAGGGTGGTTTTGCAAATTTACGTAAAGTGAACTCGTGGAATATGGGATTTGTTAAGGCGAGTAAAGAGGGTAAAAAGTATGAGGAAATAGCTGCCAAAATTAATGAATACTTAGATTTTATGGATGCTGTGGGAGTTAATACATCAACTGTCATTGACTTAAATACTGTAGAGTTTTTTACAAGTCATGAAGGATTACATCTTCCATACGAAGCAGCATTAACACGCGTAGATTCACTTACAAACGAGGTTTATTGTACTTCAGCACACTTTGTGTGGATTGGAGATAGAACTCGCTTTGTTGATAGTGCTCATGTAGAATTTTGCAGAGGTATAAGCAATCCGATTGGTATCAAGTGTGGACCAAGCCTTGATCCTGAAGAATTGATTAAGATTATTGATATTATCAATCCTCAAAATGAAGCTGGTAAAATTTCATTAATATTAAGGTATGGTAAAGATATTATTGACGATTACTTGCCTGGATTAGTTGAAGTAATTATGAAAAATAATAAAAATGTATTGTGGATCTCTGACCCAATGCATGGAAATACAGTCAAATCTTCCTCAGGTTTAAAAACTCGAGATTTTAATGCTTTGCTAATTGAAACATCAAAAGCAATTAAAATTCTTAAAGATAAAGGTTGTCATTTAGGTGGGATTCATTTAGAGATGACAGGACAAAATGTTACTGAATGTACTGGAGGAATTTATAAAGTAAGCGACAAAGATTTAAGTTCAAGATATCATACGCATTGTGACCCAAGATTGAATGCTAATCAAGCACTAGAGTTGTCATTTAATATTGCAAAGGAATTGCAAAGATAAATGCAAGTTCAAGGAACATTACAACTTCCAGGAGATAAATCTATTTCTCATAGAGCAATAATGCTTTCAGCGATAGCTGATGGAGTTAGTTATGTTAGAAATCTAAATGATGGAGCTGACCTTCAATCCACAATAAATATTTTGAGAGATTGCGGAGCTTCAATTAAACAAAATGAGAATGAGATTATAATTTACGGAAAAGAACTTTATTCACCGTCTAAAGAACTTGATTGCGGTAATTCAGGTACAACAACTAGACTAATTGCAGGCCTATTATCATCCCAAAAATTATCATTTACCTTGATAGGAGATAAATCATTGTCAAGAAGACCTATGAAGCGAATAATCACACCTTTGGTACAAATGGGTTGTAAAATTTCCTCGAATGATGGATTATTGCCTTTGTCAATAGATGCTTCTGATGGTGTTAGTGCTATACATTATAATATGAAAGTTGCAAGTGCCCAGGTTAAATCAAGTATACTTTTTTCCGCATTAGGCGGAAATAATGTATCAAGTGTTAATGAGATTATTCCGACAAGAAATCATTCAGAAATTATGTTAAAGAATATGGGAGCATCAATTGAAAGTGAAGGAAGTAAAATTATAGTTTATCCAATCAAATCCAAGTTAAAGTCGATTGATATTTCTGTACCCTCTGATCCATCCTCAGCAGCATTTTTTGTTGCTTTGGCAGTTATTAATAACAATTCAAATTTAAAGCTGACTAATGTATTACTTAACGATTCCAGAATTGGATTTATTGAAGTTTTAAATAAAATGAATTGTTTAATAACAAAATCAAATGAGTCAGTTCATAATGGTGAAAAGGTAGGAGATTTAACTATTAGCGCATCTAATCTTAAAGCAATAGAAATTGAATCAAAAACTATACCATCAATCATAGATGAAGTGCCAATATTAGCTGTTGTAGCAGCTTTTGCAAAAGGCATAACGGTTTTTAAAAGTGTAGAAGAGTTAAAATATAAAGAATGTGATAGGTTAAGCGCAATTATACATAATCTAGAAGCATTTGGAATCAACGCATATGAAAAAAATAATGACTTATTTGTCGAGGGAGGTAAGGTAGAAAGAATGTCTAAAATAACTACCTTTGATGATCATAGGATTGCTATGGCATTCACAATTTTAAGCCTTACTTCTTTTGAAAAATATGAGCTTGATAATATGCAATGCGTTGATATTTCATTACCAAATTTCTTCAATTATCTTAGCGAGGTAACCAAATGAAATTTGCAGTGATAGGAAACCCCATCGATAAAAGTTTAAGCCCTCAGCTTCATGAAATTCTTTATGAGAAATTGAATATTTTGAACTGTACTTTTGAAAAAATTCATATAGAAAATGATAAGCTTGATGATTTTTTTAATAATGATTTTGGTTTATTTAATGGTATTAATGTTACTATTCCGTTCAAAAGTAGAGTAGTAAAGTTTTTGGATGATATTGACGATGAGGCAAAAATATTAGATAATGTGAACTGTATATCAAAATCAAATAATATGATTTGTGGATTTAATACTGATAAGTATGGATTTGATATGCTGTTAAATAAAAATGTTATAGTTATAAAGGGAAGTAGCTGTATTGTTCTTGGCGCAGGATCGTCTGCAAAAACTGTAGTTAAATGCTTAATTGATAAGGGAGTTGATAGGATTATTATAAAAAATAGATCTATCGATAATGCTCACAAGCTTCAAAATTTTGCTCATACCCTTGGTTTCAATAATATAGATTTATTTAATTCTAATCATGCAATTTTTGATATTGCAATTAATACAACTCCAATAGGAATGTATAAGAAAGACTGTGACAATTTTTTTGATATTCCTATCCAAGATCATGCAGTATTAATCGATCTAATTTATACCTCTAAAGAGACTTCATTTTTAAAAAAATTTAATAAATGTTCCAAAAAGATAAATGGGCTTGATATGTTTATTTTTCAAGCTTTGAAGTCTATTGAAATTTGGAGAGAAACTAACTATAATTTGGATTCACAAATTGAGTCTGTAAGAAAACAATTGGAGAACTTAAAATGTTAAAAAAAATATCATACATGACTGCCGGAGAATCACATGGAAAAGGTTTAATAGGTATTATCGAAGGTATACCTGCTGGTCTTCAGCTTTCAGAAGAATACATTGCAGTTGATCTGTTAAGAAGGATGCAAGGTCATGGTAGAGGAAAAAGAATGCAAATTGAAAAAGATTTTGCAGAAATTTTTTCAGGAGTACGCCATGAGTACACACTTGGATCACCTATTTCTCTTATCATTAAAAATTTAGATTGGGTTAACTGGGAAGATAGAATGGCAGTAGGTAAACCTAAAAAAGAACATAAAAAGGTAACAATGCCTCGACCTGGACATGCAGATTTAGCAGGCATGATGAAATATGATTTTGATGATATACGAAATGTTTTGGAACGATCTTCTGCAAGAGAAACTGCAATGAGAGTTGCAATTGGTGCTATTTGTAGAAAACTATTAGATGAGGTTGGAATAACCATTGGTAGTAGAGTATATCAAATTCATGATGTTGTTGATACTAAAGAAGTTGACCATTCTTTAACGATGTCTCAATTAAATGATTTAGCCGATAAATCTTCCGTAAGATGTTTAAATAAAAATGCGGAAGAAAGAATGATTAACGTTATTGATGAAGCAAAAAGTAATGGAGATTCGGTTGGAGGTTCTTTTGAGGTTATTGCCAAGGGAATGCCTTATGGTTTAGGAAGTTATATCAATGCTGATGGAAAGCTTCAAGCTAGAATTTCCCAAGCAATGATGTCTGTGAATGCTTTTAAAGGCGTGGAGGTTGGAGCTGGTTTTGCTTCATCAGCAGCATTTGGAAGTGAACTTCATGATGAAATATTATTTGAAAATGACAAAATCACTCGTTCAAGAAATAATGCTGGGGGTATTGAAGGTGGAATGAGTAATGCTCAACCAATACATGTAAAGGTGAGTATGAAACCTATTTCAACGCTCATAAAGCCCTTAAGATCGATAGATTTGAATACTATGGAGCCCAAGCTTGCGCATAAAGAAAGGACAGATTCTTGTGCAGTTCCTGCGGCATCAATCATTGGGGAAAGTATGTTGGCCATTGTCCTTGCGGATGCATTGCTTGAAAAGTTCGGAGGAGATAGTATTAAGCAATTAAAAAAACACATTAAAAGCAGTGGAAAATACTAATCAAATATATTTAATTGGAATGATGGGTTCTGGAAAATCTTCCACTGCAAAAGCCCTCTCTTTGAGTTTGGGATGGAATTTTATTGATATTGATAATGAACTAACCAAGTCATTCGATATGTCTATAAATGAGTTATTTTTAAGGGGAGAAGAAAATTTTAGAAAGTTAGAATTTGCTGAATTGCAAAAACATATTTTAAAAGAAAATACTATTATAGCTGTTGGTGCAGGAGCAGTATCCTGTAAAGATAGTTACGAATTGTTAAGCTCAAAACACTGCATTTATTTAAAAACATCTAAAAATATCTTATTAGATAGGCTTAAAGATGACTATTCTAGGCCGTTATTAAATGTTCAAAATAAAGATGAGGTATTTGAAGAAATTATGCTTAAAAGAGAGCAAAAGTACGAAGCATTATGCAAAAGTAAGGTAATTACTGATAATCAGACTATTCAGGACAACTGCTACCAAATTATGGAGATAATTAATGTCCAATAAGATTAAAGTTGATTTAGGAAAAAATAGTTACAATATCAGTTTAATTGAAGGTTTCAAAAATTCAGTTGTGAAGTTTGCATCTTCTACAAAATCACAATGTATGTTAATTACTCAAAAAGAGATTCTAAATCTTTACAAAGACGAAATAAACGAGCTTTCTAATTTACCTAATGTAAATATTTTTTTGATTGATCAGGGTGAAAATGCGAAATCATTTGAGTCTATTTCTTTAATTGTAAATGAGATGGCAAAAAAACATTTTGATAGATCATCATTAGTTTTTGCAGTAGGCGGAGGAGTAGTTGGAGATGTTGCGGGCTTTGCATCATCAATTTTTATGAGAGGAATTAAATATATTCAATATCCAACCACGTTACTTGCAATGGTCGATTCTGCTATAGGTGGAAAGACAGGAATAAATTTAAAGGATGGTAAAAATTTAGTTGGAAGAATATATCAACCTATAGCTGTAGAAATTGATACAAATTTTTTATCAACTTTGCCAGATAGAGAACTGCAAGCTGCTCTTGCAGAGGTTATAAAATATGGCTTTATTTATGATAGAGAATTTTTTGATTATTTAGTTGTTAATTCAATAAAAATTGAAAATAAAGATATAGATGTTTTACAAAAAATAATTATCCAATGTTGTGAAATAAAAAGCGGCATTGTTAGTGAAGATGAAAATGAGAATGAATTAAGAATGATTTTAAATTTTGGTCACACAGTTGGGCATGCACTTGAATCATTTACTAATTACAAAAATTTATTACATGGAGAAGCAATTTTTTATGGAATGAAGTGCGCATTATATCTTTCCAATAAATTTGGAAATTTATCTAATGATGAATATGATATATCCACTCAATTATTATCTAAATTTAAATTACCAAAACTTGATATTGATAACAGAGAGACTTTTATTAATTTTGTCAAGAATGACAAAAAATTTAGAGAGAAAAAAATTAGATTTATTTTATTAGATGAAATTGGTAAATCAAGAATGAGTGAAGATATCACATTTGATCAAATCAAAGAAAGTTTGAGCGTGTTATGAAATTAATTATCGTGAATGGGCCAAACCTGAACTTGCTTGGCGAAAGAGAGCCTGAAATCTATGGTAGTGAGACCCTGAATCAAATCAATACATGGATTCAGAATCATGAATTGTGCCACAATTTAGAACTTGAATTCTTTCAATCGAATTTGGAAGGTAAAATAATTGACTTTTTACATTCAAAAAGAGGAAAAGTAGACTATTGTATATTAAACGCTGGCGCACTGACTCATTATTCATATGCATTAAGAGATGCCATAGTTGGAACTCAAATTCCTACGGTTGAAGTACATTTGTCAAATATTCATAAACGAGAAAATTTTAGAAAAACTTCCGTTATTAAAAATGTTTGTATTGGACAGTTTTTTGGTGAAGGAAAACAAAGTTATATAAACGGTATAAAGCATATTTTGGAGATAAAAAAATGAAAGTAGGTATTCAAGGAATTGAAGGAAGTTTTAGCGAAGAAGCTGCAAAATCATATTGTGAAAAATTTGGAATTAAAGATTTTGAATTAAAATATCTTGTTAGTTCAATGAACGTGCTTGATAGTTTATCAAGTAATTCAATTGATACAGGAATATTTGCTATGGAAAATGCTCAAGGAGGAGTGGTAATTGAAAGCGTAGAAGCTTTAGCAAAAAATCAGTGTCAAATCATTGACATGTTTTATGTAGAAATCAGCCAAAATTTATTAGCAATAGAAGGAGTTTCAGTCGGAGATATTGAAGAAATTCATTCACATGAACAAGCATTAAAACAATGTAAAGACTATTTGGCTGAAAAATTCTGGTCAAAAAAGCTAGTTGAGAAGGATGATACTGCTAAGGCAGCTAAAGATTTAGCTGAGGGAAGATTGTCGAAACAAGTAGCAGTTATTGCAAGTAAATTTTCCGCAAAGAAATATGGACTTAACATTCTTGAAAATGATATACATGATCTAAAGAGAAATTTAACTTTATTCTTGGCTGTAAAGAGGTTAGACTCATGAACAAAGTTAGCATCATAGGGTTTGGTAGATTTGGAGCAATGCTCCATGCTTTACTGTCTAAAGGTTTTCAAGTTGATGTTTTTGATAAAAACCCTATCGATAACTCAGAAATCAATGAAGTTTCTCTTGAAGATGCTCTTAAAAATGAGACTATTTTCATTGCTGTTCCTATTAGAGATTTTAAAGAGCTAATAGTCGATATCTCAGATAAAATTGAAAGCGGAAAGACTTTAATAGATGTTTGTTCGGTAAAGGTATTTCCCAAAAAAGTGATGAAAGATAACTTGCCTGCTCAAACAGACATAATAGCAACACATCCATTATTTGGTCCTGATTCCTTAAAAGATAGTGGTTCAGTTATGACAATGGAATCTGTGCGAAATAATTTTGAAAGATACGATTTTTGGAAAAACTATTTTGAAAGTCAAAATATTACCATTGAAGAAATTTCTGCTGAAGAGCACGATATGATGGCTGCAAGATCACAAGGATTAACCCACTTTGTTGGAAGAGTAATTGATGATTTTGGAACAAATCAAACTAGAATTGATACAGAAGGCTATAAAGCATTGCATAAGCTTGTCAGTCAAACATGTAACGATACCTGGGAATTATTTGAAGATATTCAAAATTTTAATCCATATACCGAAAAAATGATTTCGGAATTAAATGGAAGTTTCAAAAAAATTAGCGAAATTATAGATAAATAAGGGGAACATTATGGATAATATTTTAAATAAAATTAGTATCAGCTTAATTATTTTAGGCATAGCATTTTATGCTATTGCTATGACTTTTACTGCGCTCATTCCTTCAATTTTAGGGTTGTTGATGCAAATTGTTTTATTTTTAGGAAGAACTTTTCCAAAATTTCACAAACATTTTGCACATGTAAATGTATTGATATTAATTCTTGGTATTGGAGCTACTTTTGGAACTGTTTCTGATTTAGCTGGTTATCTTTTAAGTGGCAACGAGCTAGAAAGGCCTTTAGCAACCGTTGAACAGTTTACAACTTTTGTTTTATGTCTTGTTGGATTTATAATGTCAGTAAAGTCATTTATAAATGCTAGAAAGAGTTAATTGAAACTTTTTTTAAATAACAGTGTTTAAAGAAGTACATATGATTAATAAACAGGAGAAATCATGAAACAATTACTTATTTTATCAATATTCTTAACAAGTATTTTTGCTCAAGGTCAGTTGCAACGTAAAAATTCAGAAGATATGGAAAAAATGGAAATGCGTAAAAAACGTGTTGAGCAATTACAAAATCAAAAAGAATCTACTATGATTGGGCTTCAAACCAATTATTTAGATTTATCACCTGAACAAGCACAACAGTTTTTTCCAATGCAAAAAGAGTACAAAGACCAAGTACGCGAAGCACAAAAGCAATATCGCGAGAAGGTAGGTAAGCTGCGATCTAAAGCAAAGGATGTATCAAAGTTTGACGTAGATACTGCAATAAAGTATCAGCTTGAAATGAAGGAAGAGTTAGCTAAACTAGAATCTGAGTTTTTGAAAAGTACTACTAAGGTTTTAAGTAACGAACAAAGAACAAAGTTAGTTTTTCAAGAAGAAAGAATGAAGTCTGAGGCTACAAAACGAGTCGCTAATAGAACTTCAGAGATTTCAAAAAGAAAATTTGACAGAAAGAAAAATTAAGATAATTTTATAGTACGAAAAAAAGGAGTTTTATGAAAAAACTATTATTAATGTTTGCACTAATTTTTATGGTCACTTCATGTGATGATAACATGTCATATATGGAAGAAATGACCGATTTACAGCTTATTGAAGCTATTGCTAATAATCCAAATAAATTTGAAGTGGATGGCGTAGATATTCCTCAAGCTTCACAGTTTGTGGTTGCAGCAGAATATTATGATTATATGTTGATAAGTGCTGAAATTTCTCCAGAACATGGATATTTAATTTCAATGGGAGATATGGCGCTTGATGCTGGTGATGTTACTGAAATTTTCTTTGCTAAAGATGGTAGAAAGTTAGGTAATAGAGAAGGAATGGATGATAGGAAAAGACATAATAAAAGATGTTTTAAGTTTGTATTTCCAATGACTTTTTCATTAGGAGAAACATCATATACTGTTAATGACTACAAAGAATTCAGAGCAGCAATGAAAGCTCATTATGAAGAAACTGGCGAAAAACAAAGACCTGCATTTGCTTTCCCAATTCAAATCCAGTTTAAAGGAGAAGAAGAAGCAGTTGCAGTTAATTCAGACGAAGAATTAAAAGCAGCATTTCAGTCATGTAGAGGTGAACAAAATGATAAGAAATGTTTCACATTTGGTTTTCCAGTAAGCTTTACAATGCCAGATGGTACAATTCTTACTGCTGAAGACGAAGAGGACTTAGAAGAAAAAATGAAAGCTTTCTATGAATCGTACGAAGGCAGAAAGAAAAGACCTCGTGTTGTTTTCCCTGTAGATTTAATGTTTGAAGATGGATCCTCACTTACAGTGAACTCTGTTCAAGAAATGAAACAGGCTTGGAGAGATAATTGTAGAAAAAGAGGTAATGATGATGAAAGTGAAGGCGGAAGCGAAGGTACTCGCGGATAACTCCATTTTTATTGATTGTTTGAAAAAGGGCTACAAAATTTTAGCCCTTTTTTTTATATCTAAAGAGAATTGCATTTTCAACTTTTTTTACTAAATTGCCAAACTATGAAGATTTTTTTAGATACATCAGACGTAAAAGTCATTCGTAAATATTGTGAAATAGGACTCATAGATGGAGTAACTACGAATCCTACTTTAATGAAACAAGCGGGAAGAAATCCAGTAGAGGTAATTTCTGAGATTTCCTCCTTATTTAACTCAGATGCAAGTATAAGTGCTGAAGTGGTTGCTGATTCTGCAAAAGATATGATTATACAAGCCGAACAGTATCATTCAATAAACAAAAACGTTACAATTAAAGTTCCTTGTACCTACGAAGGATTAAAGGCATGCAAAAAATTGTCTGATAGAGATATTAAAGTTAATGTAACATTAATTTTTTCTTTAAATCAGTCAATTCTTGCTGTAAAGGCAGGTGCAACTTACATCTCACCATTTATTGGAAGATGTGAAGATAATGATATAGATGGAATTGATTTAATTTCTTCAATAAGAAAAATATTTAAATTAAATAATATCACAAAAACACATATACTAGCCGCTTCAATAAGAAATATTGATCATATTAATGATTCATATAAAGCTGGAGCTGATATTGTAACACTTCCTCCAAAAATTTTTGAAGAAATGTATAAACATTTTTTAACTGATCAAGGACTTGCTCAGTTCGATAAAGATTGGAAAGAGTTAAATAAATAATTTGGGGCTGTAGCTCAGTTGGGAGAGCGCGTGGATGGCATTCACGAGGTCGTCGGTTCGATCCCGTCCAGCTCCACATTCAAATTGTTTATAAGGTTTACTATTCCAATTATCGTAAAAATTCCCTAATATTATTAAATGTTAAAAAATAGGGGGAGGTAATTGTGAAAGATAAATTCGCAGTGCAATCAATATTTCTTTATGTTTTATTTCTAGTTCTTGTAAATAATCTATCTATTAATTATGAAGGAGTAGAATCTTCAGGAGAGTTTATGCCATTTAATGGCGATGAAAATGAGCTTAACGGAAATGCGTATGTTTTGGCTAGTGATGATTATATGGCTAAGGCAAAGGAGCTATCTGAAGCTTACTCAAATCTCGATAAAGATAAAGTAAAATCACTTTTAAATGATGATATGCAAGCTTTTGCTGATCAAATGGATAAATATGAGTCATATTCATGGAATTCATGGGCAATGATTCCATTAAGAAACATTGGAGCTGATGGAGCATTTGTAGTATCAATGTCTTACGATCAATCAAAGCAAAGCAATGGATCCAAACAGGCTTCAAATTACATTGACGTCATATTTTACAATGATGATGATCAAGGTAAAGTTTCCGGTATTTGGAGCACAAATCGTGTTGATGTTGAAAACAGTGAGTATGGTTTAAATGAAGGCGGAAAATTTTTTGGAAGAGGAGAAAGTGAGTATACTGGAAGACCTCTAGTTTTCTCAAACAGAGGTGAGGTAGAAACTCTAGAAAAGCTTTTTGAGGCTTATAATAAAATGGATGGAGAAGCTGTAGCTTCTTATTTTGCAGATGAGTGGACTTTTAGAGCTGCAGAAGGCGGTACATCTGAAAGAACAAGCGAAGGAATGAAATCTTTGTTTGATAATCTTTCTGCTGTCGAATGGACTCCATTTTCTATGGCTCCTCTAAAAATTAAAGATACAGACCCGCAGTCAGGAGTAACTGTTTATTCAAGAGAAAAAAGAGTGAACAATGATGGTGAAGTATGGGAAAAAGAGCTTGTAGAGCTTTTTTATTTTGATCTTGATGGTAAGATTAGTGGAGTTGAGCAATTCCAAAGAGATATAGAATAATTTTTTAATAAAATGAGGTAAAAATGAAAAATAAACTAGTTATAATATTTTCAGTATTCTTTTTGTTTACGGCTTGTGAACAATCGACTACTGTAAATTACGAGGGCGTTGAATCTGCTGGTAAATTTGAACCTGGTGAGGACAATGAACTTAATGGCAGTGCATACGTTTTAGCTGACGATAAATATATGGATATCGTTCAGCAGTCAACAGATGCATACAATGCAAGAGACTGGAATGCTATGAAATCTCTTTACAGAGATGAATTTGTTGAAAATATGTCAGAGGGTATGACTGAATATTTCGATAATGAGGTCGAAACTCTTAATATGGATATTTTCGCAATGCTTCCTGTAAAATTAAAGGGTGATGATATTACTCGAGTTTTGACTTGGTCTGTTGAAGACAGATTATTTCAAAATGGACAAAAAGAAAGACATAATCTTTTTGAAATCTACTTTATTGATGAAGAAGGAAAGTTAGGTGGTTGGAATCAATGGTATAGACCAAATCCTAATCCAGAGTTTACTACTCACGGTTTACCAGAGGGTGGAAAATTTGTTGGAAGAAATCCTGATAACGATTGGTCTGGAAGACCTTTTGTATTTTCAAACAGAGGAGAAGTAGAAAAACTTGAAGCCTTTCTTGAGTTGGCAAATAATATGGATATTGATGGAGCTTTAGAGTATTTCACTAATCCGTTTACTTTCAATGATTCGGAAGTAACTCATGATGATATGAGAGAACTTTTTGAAGGCAGAAAGTCACAAACTTGGGATGCATGGGCAATGATTCCAGTAAAAATCAAAGATACTGATCCACAATCTGGATTAATTGTATGGTCAACTGCTAGAGTTGAATCAAAAGAAGGAGATGTTTGGGAAGCGGATGTTTCTGAAACATATTTCTTTGATTTAGATGGAAAAATTAGCTCTGTAACTCAGTATGCTAAACCAATATCGTCAACTGAAGATTCAGAATAATCTTAAATAAAACTTTTTGTTGGGCATATTTTTGCCCAACAAAAAGAATAATTACCTTAAATTAATTACCAATATGAACAATAAATTTATCATTTTAGCACTAATTTTAATTACACTAGGAGTTTTCTTAATGAATATGACACCTGAAGAAAGAGTTGCAGTTATATCTACAAAACATGGAGATATGGTAGTTGAGTTTTACCCAGACGTTGCACCAATGCATGTCGAAAGTTTTATTGCTTTAGCAGAAGAAGAGTATTTTAATGGAACCACTTTCCACAGAGTGATACCTGGCTTTGTTATTCAAGGTGGAGATCCAAATTCAAAATTAGATAATAGATCATTACATGGAACTGGAGGACGTGCTGGAAAGTTTTTTGGGCTTGGAGATGAAAATGACCAAAACACCTGGCTAATTCCAGCTGAATTCAATGATATTCCTCATACCAAAGGTATTTTATCAATGGCTCGAACAAATGATCCAAATAGCGCATCAAGCCAATTTTTTGTTTGCCACGATAATGCACCTTTTTTAGACAAAAACTATACTGTTTTTGGAAAGGTTATTAAAGGTCTTGAAGTAATAGACTTAATAGTAAATGCTGAAAAAGACATGAACGATAATCCATTAGAAAAAATTGAAATGACAGTTGTTATCAAAGATAGAAGCGAAGTAGTAAAAGATTAATTTAATTTTTATTTCGGGGGACAAATGAAATATAATTCTTTTCAAACACCTGAGAGAAGGCTCTTGGGAGCTGGACCAACAAACCTATATCCTGAAATTTCAAAATCCTTAACAAAGCCTGAAGTCGGACACCTTGATCCAAAATTTGTTGAAATGATGGATGAAGTTAAATCCATGCTAAGATATTTATTTCAAACAAAGAACGAATTTACCATTGCTATTTCTGCTCCTGGAAGTGCCGGTATGGAAGCAAGCTTTGTTAATTTGGTAGAACCTGGAGATAAAGTTATTGTTTGTGTAAACGGTCTTTTTGGCGGTAGAATGGTTGAAAATGTTGAAAGAATTGGAGGAGAAGCAATTGTTGTAAATGACGAATGGGGAGATCCAGTTTCTCTTGACAAGCTTGAAGATGCATTGAAAAAGAATCCAGATACAAGCGTTGTTGCTTTTGTACATGCTGAAACCTCAACAGGCGTCAGAAGCGATGCTAAAGAAATTGCTGAGATTGCAAAAAAGTATGATTGTTTAGTCATTGCTGATACTGTCACTTCATTTACTGGAATTCCAGTTTTGACAGATGAATGGGGATTGGATGCAGTATATTCCGGAAGTCAAAAATGTCTTTCTTGCGTTCCTGGATTATCTCCATTGACATTTTCTGATAAAGCTATTGAAAAAATTAAAAAAAGAGATTCAAAAATTCAAAGTTGGTTCTTAGACCAAACTTTGGTTTTAGATTATTGGAGCGGACAAGGAAAGAGAAGTTACCATCACACAGCTCCAATTAATTCAATATTTGCCTTACATGAAGCTTTGAGGCTTGCATGTGATGAAACCCTTGAAAATTTATGGAAAAGGCATTTTGATGCTCATTTAAGACTTAAAAAAGGTCTAGATGAGATGTCATTTGATTTTGTTGTTGAAAAACAATATAGACTACCTCAAATGAATTCCATTCACATTCCCGATGGTTATGATGATTTTGAGATTCGAACAAAATTATTAAATGATTATAATTTAGAAATTGGAGCAGGTTTGGGAAAATTTGCAGGAAAAATTTGGAGAATTGGGCTGATGGGATACAACGCAAGAAATGAAAGCGTTGATTATTGTCTTGATTCTCTAAAAAATGTTTTAAATAAATAATTCAGAATTATCATTCAAAATTTCTTTAGCTGTATCATATCCAATATCAATCAGTTCATTTGCTTTATGAAAATCCCATCCGTAAAAATGGTCTATTGGAGGTTCAATTAAAATATTAGGTTCATTATTTTTAAAGCTAAGGTGAGTAACATTATTAAGAATAATTTTAGCTGACCTATCAACAATATCAACTATATTATATTTGCTGTCTTTCTTTTTAGAAGCTTGAAGACCGTAAAGGTTTACAGCAATTGTTCTATCAGATCCCATATCAATGATTGACTGTAATGGTACTGGATCAATTAATCCACCATCAACGCAAAGATTATCATTTACGTACGTTGGAGTTAGTACTCCAGGAATAGCAATACTTGCTTTAATTGCGTTGATTAAATCCCCTTTGTTTGACTCTATTTTTACATTATTTACTATGTCAGTTGCTACGGTTGTTAAAGGTATATTAAGCTCTTCAAATGTTCTTATATCGGTTAGTTCTTTAAAAATCTTAATAACCTCATTTCCATTCATAATTGATAGTTTTGGAAAAATAGGATCAAGTTTAAAAAGTACGTCTTTCATAAAGCTATTTCTTGATCTGACTTCTTGTTCGAATGTTTTAAGATTTCCAGAGGTATACAAAGCACCAATAAATGACCCAATGCTCGTTCCAGAAACATATGATATTGGTATATTTAGTTCATCAATTGCATTTAATACGCCAATATGCGCATATCCTCTAGCAGCTCCACCACCTAATGCAATACCAATTTTGTAATTTTTTTTCATCAATATTTTTATTATACTAAATAAATTATTAACTAATAAACTAATAAGGAATATTAACTATGTATTTTAGACTTTTATTTTTTTACATTTTCATGTTTATGGCATGTACACCAAATGACACTTCCAATAGTTCTGCAGTTCCACTAAGATCAGAAATTGATGACAAATATAAGTGGGACTTAACTAAAGTATACCCATCTGATGAGGCATGGGAGGAGGATTTAAAAAAGGTTAAAGAGCTTTCACCAAAGTTTGCTGATTATAAAGGAAAACTCTTATCAAGCTCTGCAAATTTATTAGAAGCGATTGAATTGTCAGAAGAGATTAGCCAACTATTTGGAAGATTATTTCATTATTCAGCAAATTCTTTAAATACGGACTTAAAAAATGAAAAATACCAAGCCATGTATCAAAGGGTAAGAAACGCAGCTATTAAATCAGGAGAATATAGTTCATATTATGCACCTGAGATGCTTGAGAAAGATTATTCAGTAGTTGAATCTTTTATGGATTCAGAACCTAAGCTGGCGATATATGAAAAAAGTTTTAAAGATTTATACCTTGATAAACCTCATACATTATCTGAAAACGAAGAAAGAATATTGACCATGACTGGTAAAATGAGTGGTGTTCCAAGCGAGGCATATGAAATAATGAAGTCTACAGACTACAAATGGGGAACATTTCAAGATGAGTCTGGAAATGAAGTTACTATGTCGGAAGGAAGATATGGAAAATACACAAGCTCTACTGATCGAAGAGTAAGAGAAGATATGTATAAAGCTTTATATGTTCCTTTTGGTAATACAATAAACACAATGTCAGTTTTAATGAAAGGTAATGTTGAAAAAAATGTTTTTTATGCAAATGTTAGAGGGTACAATAATACTCTAGAGGCTAGACTTAAAAGTGCTGGAATTTCTACTGATGTATATAAGAATCTAATTGCAAGTGTGAATGATAATTTAGAACCATTGCACAGGTGGGCTTCAATTAAAGCTAAATATTTAGGATTGGAAAAGATTGAACCCTTCGATACATATGCACCTTTATCTGAATTTTCTCGAGATTATACTTATGAAGAAGCGCAACAGATTGTAAAAGAAGCTTTGATGCCTCTTGGTCCTGAAATTCAAGAAATTATTGACATGATGTACAATGAAAACCTTATTGATGTTTTTGAAAACCAAGGAAAAGAAAGTGGAGCCTATCAATATTCAGTTTGGGGAGTTCCTCCTTATGTGAAGCTCAATTTTTCTGGAAAATTAGATGATGTATTTACTTTGGCGCATGAACTTGGCCATGCTTTTCACTCTTATTTAAGTGAAAAAAATCAGCCATATGTTTATAGCGGTTATAATACATTTAATGCTGAGGTAGCATCTGTTACTACTGAATCATTGCTAATGGACTATCTTATGGCCAATGCTCAAAATGACCAAGAACGAGCAGTTCTTATTCAGAAATATATTCAAGACATTGGATCGACATATTATAGACAAGCTAGATTTGCTGAGTTTGAATTAACAATACATGAAGCAGCTGAAAGAGGTGAAATTCTTACTGAAGACTTTTTGACTACCACTTTCGGTGATATTTATAGTAAATATTGGGGTCCAAGTATGCAAATTACGGAAGAAGAAGCATTTTCATGGGCTCGAATACCTCATTTCTACAGAAACTATTATGTTTATGCCTATGCAACTTCATTTGCTGCTGGAGAAAAAGTTTCTGAGAGAGTTCAAAACGAAGGGCAAGCAGGTATCGATGGATTCATTGCTTTTTTATCGAGCGGTAGTTCAGATTATCCAGTAGAATTACTTAATTTGGCTGGAGTAGATATGACCACTTCAGAACCATTTGAAGCTGTTTCTAGAAAAATGAATTTCTTGATGGATGAGCTGGAAAAGATTTTAGATAAATCTTGAGCTTAAATAAACAGATAAGAAAAATTCATTATTGGATATCTCCAATAATTTTTATCCCAGTAGTCATTATTTTTACTACTGGGATATTACTCCAGTTTAAAAAACAGTCAAATTGGATTCAGCCAAATACAGAAATTATTTCAGATAGCAAACCTGAGGTCTTATCTTCTTATCTTGAAGTTTCAAAGAATGTTATAGAAGCTGAAATTAGTGGTTGGGATGACATTGACAGAATAGATATACGTCCTAGTAGGGGGATAGCAAAAATTAGATCAATAAATAGTTGGGAAATTCAAATTGATTTGGAAACATTAGAGATTTATTCAGTTAGCTACAGAAGATCAGACATCATTGAATCTATCCACGACGGATCATTTTTTACAGATTATGTCAAATTTGGATTATTCGTGCCTTCTGGGATATTATTAATTGTTTTAAGTTTTACAGGAATATTTATGTTTTTACTTCCTATATTTAGAAAGAAAAAAAAAGGAAAGCCTTGATGAGAAAATATCTTTTAGTATTATTATTTAGTTTGTTAGCATCTCAAGAGTCATTAAATGAAGATATAAATTTATCAATCGTTTCAACATCAAATGTATATTCTGAATTTTATGATTGCGGTTGTCCAAAAAATCCATTGGGAGGTCTAGCTCGAAAAACATTTTTTTTGAAAAACATGATGCCTGGTCGAGATTCTATATTAATAGATGCAGGAAATGCCCTATTTGATAGCAATCAAATAAACCCCGATAATTTAACCATAGAGAATAAAAGATTTAAAGCCAGGAATTTTGTTAAGACCTTAGAATTTTTGGGTCAAGATATAGTAAATATAGGATCTAATGATTTCAAGGGCGGAATAGATTTTCTGTTAGATGTTACAAGGGATTCGTCTGTAAACTTTATTTCTGCGAACTTGTATGACAAAGCTACAAACACTCTATTATTTAAGCCTTACCACATTATAGAGAAAGATGATACAAAAATAGCTTTCATTGGATTAAGTCAATCTGCAAGGGTTAATTCTATCATAAATAAAAATTTTATTGAAGAAGGAAATAGATATATTGCTGAGCTTGAATCATCTGTAGATATCATTATTTTACTTGTTAATGTTTTAGATAATAATATTTTAGACTTATCTAAATCTTTCGAAAAAGCAGATTACATCTTTATAAGTGGATCAACAGCACGAACAGAACCTAGGACAAAGCAATCTGACAATGGAGCTTTAGTTTATAGTGGCGGTATACAAGGAAAGCATTTAAGTATACTTGATATAAGAATAAAAGCGCCAAATAAAGCCATAGAAGACGTTTCAGCGCCGTTTAATCGCTTGCAGGATATAGATTATCGCTTAAATCGATTAAAAGCCAAGAATCCATCAAAAAAACTTGAAGAAACTTATGCTAATCAACCAAATGTTCTTTCATTAATAGAAAAGTATCAAAAAGAAGCTACAGAGTTAGGTATATCATTGGCTGCATATCAAAATAGGAGTATATTTTTCAGTGTGCCATTGACCCCAAATATACCAGACGACAAAGATGCCGCTACTTTCATTAAGGATATTGCTGATAAAGCCGGTTTTTCTCTCAAAAACTAACTTTATTTTTTTTCTTTTTTATAATTTAAAATTGTTTTATTATGACATGTTATGCGAGTGTAGCTCAGCTGGTAGAGCACAACCTTGCCAAGGTTGGGGTCGCGCGTTCGAATCGCGTCACTCGCTCAATTCTTTGTCCATTCAAAAAATGAATCAATAATTCTCCTGTGAACATCCATTGAGCTTTGTTTTAATTCTTTAATTCTCAATGCATAGTACC
The DNA here is from genome assembly GCA_016777965.1 of Fidelibacterota bacterium. Taxonomy (GTDB): domain Bacteria; phylum Fidelibacterota; class Marinisomatia; order Marinisomatales; family Marinisomataceae; genus Marinisoma. The sequence goes on from JADHQL010000002.1 coordinate 75,294, forward strand.
AAGCTAAAATTTTAATATCTATATGTTTAATCATAATACCTGCTCCATATCTTTCAGATAATGTGGTATTAAACTTATTAAGGTGATAAACCGTTAATTTTTTTGAACTTTGCTTTAATGACTTATTTTTAAATGATTTAAAAACAATATATGTTTCAATAGCAGTTTTTAGGTTCATTTCTTTTTTCCCGCCTTCTTTTGCTTTAAACATTCTATCTAATTCTTTTTTTTGTTTTTTACAATCATCCCATGAAAGGGTAGGACCAAGCTTTCCAATAGTAATATTATAATACCTTTTTTTATTTTTTAATGGATCAAATGCATATGTAGAATACATTACATATCCATCTTCTTTACCATTTCTTTTTCGTTTATATATACTACTCATAATCAAAAATTATACTTAATTTAATGTTAATATAAACAATATAATAATATAACACACATTAATTATACACACTTTGTTAATAACTTTCTAAATTCATAAATATGTTAACTTACAGTAATCTAATGTTTTGTTAGAAACTTTTTTTTATGAAAGAAAAAATTGAAATAATAAGCAATAATCGTAAAGCATTTCATAGCTATACCATAATTGATAAATACGAATCTGGAATGATTCTTTTAGGTAGCGAAGTCAAAAGTTTGAGGGAAAAAAAACTAAACCTTAAAGATAGTTTTGTAACACTAAAAAAGAATCGCTTCTACCTAGTAAATGCTCATATCAGTCCTTATTCACATACTGGAATAAAAGGTCATGAACCGACAAGGGATCGAGAGCTGCTTCTTCATAAAAAAGAAATAATCAAGTTAAAGAATGTTGTTGCTCAGAAAGGTCTTACTATTGTACCTTTAAAAGCATACTTTAAGAGAGGAATTGCAAAAATAGAATTTGCTACCGCTCGAGGAAAAAAAATGTATCAGAAAAAAGAATCTTTAAAAATTAAAGATCTCGATAGAGAGGCAAAAAGAGAAATGAGAGAGAGATAATGACTTTTTTACCTGTTGACGAACAATTAGAGATAATTTCTCGCGGGTCAGAGGAGGTAATCCCTCTTAATGACTTACGAAAAAAGCTTGAAAAATCTATATCTGATAATAAACCCCTAACAGTTAAGCTTGGTTGCGATCCGAGCAGACCTGACCTCCATATTGGTCATGGTGTAGTGCTACAAAAATTAAGAGACTTTCAAGATTTAGGCCATCAAGCAGTGTTAGTAATTGGAGATTTTACTGCTATGATTGGCGACCCATCTGAGCGTAATAAGACACGTCCTCAGCTTACTTTAGAAGAAGCAAAAGTTAATGCAGAATCATATATTGAACAATCTAAAGTATTACTTGATGTAAATAATCTTAAAGTTATATTTAATAGCACTTGGCTTAATAAAATGAACTTTGAAGACGTTATTAAATTAAGCAGCAAATATACAGTTGCTCGCATGATTGAAAGAGATGATTTTAGCAAAAGATTCGAGTCAGAAACTCCTATATCTATGCATGAATTTTTATATCCTTTAGCACAAGCAATGGATTCTGTTGAAATTAATGCTGATGTAGAGCTTGGAGGAACTGATCAAAAATTCAATTTACTTGTTGGAAGGGATATTCAGAGAGAGTACGGTCAAGACCCTCAGTCAATAATTACGCTTCCATTGTTAGAAGGGACCGACGGAGTAGAAAAAATGTCTAAATCTTATGATAATTATATAGCTTTGGATGATTCTCCAGAGGATATGTATGGAAAAATTATGTCAATCAATGACTCAATGATTCTAAAATATTATAAACTTGCTGTCTTTGCTGACAGAGAAAAAATTGAAGAAGTAAAATTACTTCTTAATGATAATGCTAATAATCCTAGAGATATAAAAAGAAGTTTAGCAAAAGAATTAGTTAAAAAATATTATTCTGAGGAAAAAGCTCATTTAGCTCAAATTTCTTTTGATCAAATATTTGTTAAAAGAGATAATCCTGAAAATATGCAAAGTCGTAAAATAGATTCTGATGTTGGATTGCTTGAACTTTTAACAGAAGAGGGTTTATTAGCTAGCAAGGGGGATGGCAAAAGGTTATTAAGTCAAAATGCTATAAAAATTAATGGTGAAGTTTGCAATGATGTCAACTTCATTGTTTCTCCATCGAATGAAGAGCTTGTCATTAAGGTTGGCAAGAGAAGATTCCTTAAGGTTACCTCTTAGATATTATTTTTTTGTTACTCAATTAAAATAAATCATATAAATTCAAAGGTTTATATTTAAATGATTTGGAAAATTTATGTCTGATAAAACTGTAAAAATTACTGATGAAAACTTTGAAGAGCTTGTTATTAATTCTGATAAGCTTGTAATTGTTGATTTTTGGGCTGAGTGGTGCGGTCCTTGTAAAGCTATAGCACCAATTTTAGATAAAATTAGCGACCAATTTGGCGATAAAGTAGTTGTAGGTAAGGTAAACGTCGATGAAGTTAAGCAAACGCCCGTAAAATACGGTATAAGAAGCATTCCAACCCTTTTATTTTTTAGCAATGGCGAGATTGTTAAACAAGAGGTTGGTTTACAGTCTGAACAGACGTTAATTGATAATGTTAACCAAATCATTAGTTAACAATATTAATTAAATGACAGATAAAACTATTCATAATACAATCATTATTGGTTCGGGTCCTGCCGGACTGACTGCAGCTATCTACGCTGGAAGAGCAAATTTGAAGCCTATTGTCTTTGAAGGAAATCAGCCTGGTGGACAATTGACAATTACTACAGATGTTGAAAATTTTCCTGGATTTCCTAATGGTGTTATGGGTCCTGAGATGATGGACTTATTCAGAGATCAAGCAAAGAAATTTGGAGCTGAATGTTTTTTTAAGCATGTTACAAAAGTGGATTTTAGTTCAAAGCCCTATAAAGTTTATGTTGGAGATGAAGAATTTCTATCACAAACTGTTATTATTTCTACTGGAGCTTCTGCTAGAATGCTAGGATTAAAAGAGGAAGAAGAGCTTATGGGTTATGGAATTAGCACTTGCGCAACTTGTGATGGATATTTCTATAAAGATAAAAACATCGTTGTCGTTGGAGGTGGTGATTCAGCAATGGAAGAAGCATCGTTTCTCACTAAATTTGCAAAAAAAGTAACTATCATTCACAGAAGAGAAGTATTTAAAGCTTCAAAAATTATGTTTGATAGAGCTAAAAATAATCCCCTCATTGACATAATGGTTAATAAAAGCATTGATTCTATTATCGGTTCACAAAAAGAAGGAGTCTCAAGCATTGAGCTTAAAGATACTGTTTCAGGTGAAAAAACTACTTTTGAGTGTGAAGGTGTTTTTTATGGAATTGGTCACAACCCTAACACAGATCTTTTTGATGGAGTAATTGATTTGGATAATAATGGATACATTATTACTAAACCTGATTCCTCATTGACAAATATTCCAGGAGTTTTTGCATGTGGAGATGTTCAAGATGATCATTATCGACAAGCTATTACTGCTGCTGGGTCTGGTTGTATGGCCGCTATTGATGCTGAAAAATATTTAGAAGATATCGAATAGTTTTGCTGTCCTTTTTGGAGGATACAATGGAACTAAAACAAATATATGATGTTCAAAACCTTAAGCTGAGGTTTAAAACTAAAAAAGCTTTAGATATTAAAACTTTAAAGTTTCACAACGGATTAATCTACGGCATTTGTGGAAATTTTGGCTCAGGCAAGACTTCTTTATTAAAAGTCTTAGCTGGAGAAACTAAAGAAACAGGCGGTACCGTTCTTTATCAAGGAAATGAATTTAAAAAAGGTTTTTTTGGGAAAATAAAGAAACACCAAGATATTCAATATCTTGATGTTAAATCAGTTAATTCTTCTTTAACTGTTGAACAATTCATAAAGAAAAAATTTCCTAATAAAACTCAGCAAATAAAATCTAGTCATTTTACTAGTTTTCAAATGGAAGAAGTTTGGAAAACCCCTATTAACCTAATTTCAGACGGGGAAAAGCACTGGCTAAAAACTATTATTGGAGTAGAAAAAGATCCAAGAGTATTGTTAATTGATGACTATGGACTATCAATTGATTCACGAACAGAGATAATGCTTAGAAAAAAAATTGTCAAAATGAATAATATCCTTGGAACAACAGTTTTATTGTCTTCAAGCAATGATTATTTTTTGAAGCAATTTGCTAGTGTAATAATTTATTTAGATAATGGACATGTTTCAAAAGTTAGAAAAGGTTTTAAAAAGAATTCATCATTCAAAAATAAATAAGCTTTTTTTTATTCAATTTATTTTTTTCTTTGATGTTCTTTTTGCTCAAATTGATCAACGATTCGATTTGTATGACTGGGAGATTATAAGACAAAATGAATCTATAAATTCTATTTCAGAAGGATATCAATATATTTTCTTTGCCACTGATGCAAATGGTATTTTAAGATTTAATAAATTTTCCAGAAAATTTGAGTCAAACCTTTTTTTAGGCCAGGGAATTAAATCAAATAAAATTGAACATGTTTATGTTGATAGAAATACAGGTATACTTTGGATTATTGGAAATAGAGGATTAGAATTTTCTAATACTAGAGAGGGTAACTGGAATAGGATTCAACTTGATAATTTATCAATCAACTCTTTAAAAAGTATCGAAGATTTAGGATCTTCAAAAAATTTCTTATGGATAAAGACATCTTCAACGTTTATCAAGCTAGATCATGTTAGTGGATCTTTTCTTGGAGTTTTTGCCTACCCAGATGAAAAAGATATTGATTGGAGTGACATCGGTTTTAAAAATAAATTCATTTATAAAGATTTTTCATTTGAGGAATACTTTATCGAACAGGGCTGGCTTTTAGGCGATGATTCTGCGGCTGATAATAATGGTATTTTTCATGATTATAATTCATTTTTGATGAGTGAAAATGGATTTGGTTGGATTGGATTATCAAATGGACAATTACTCTATATTGATGAATTTAGTAAAACTATAACTCCTAAAACAGTTGGTATTGCTGTTTCAGTACCCTTAACAGTTTCAATCAAGAATGATATATGGCTAGGAGGCATCAATAATTCCAAGGTCAGCGGGATATCTTCAATTGATAATAGTTTTAGTGAAATAAATAATTTTTTTGAAACAAATTATTCTGGATTTTTCAATGGTGATTTTTATTCTAGCGAGATAATTAACAATGAAGTATGGTTTGGTTCTGATGGAAAAGTGATTGTTTATAATAAAGAAAGTGATTTTTTTAGAACTTTAGGCTATGAAAAGGGCATACCTTCACAAAGAATTGAATTTATCGAACATTTAGATGATAAAATTTATATAGCTTCTAGAAATGATTTGATTGTACTTGATATAAAAAGCAAGAAAATTATTAATTCCCAAATTTCAAATTTTGTAAAAAGGAATAATTTATCAATTAATTATTTAGATGCTATCAATGATAAACTTTATTTATCCCTCAATGGTAGAGTTTACGTTTTTGATAAAGAAGAGAATATAAATGTTGAAAAGTTTGAATTCTTAGTTAACGATAATTTTAGGGTGAATGGAATTTACGGAAACGAGAACTCCTTATTTTTTTCTTCTGAAAAAGGAATTTTAAGTAATGGAGATAATAAATTTGTTCCATCAGGCTTATACTTCAACAATAGGGTAAATGATATTATACTAATAAATGATAATTTATACATAGGAACTTCTGGCGGCTTAGCGATCTATGATTTAGTTGAAGAACAGTTAAACAATTTCTATGATTTTTCTTTTATTAGAAATATTTTTGAATTGGAACAAGTTGATGAATTTTTGGTATTACTTACAAGTACCGGTTTAATTAAATTAAGACTATCCTTATGAAAAAAAATATCTTAATAATTCTTTTTACAACTCTAATTGGAGCTCAAGGAATCAATTCAAATATCAACTCCTTCAAAACAAATGTAGTTCTGAGACCTTTAGAGAATAATATCGAAGTAATTGCTTTTGTTGAAATTTTTAATAGAAATCTCCAGTTTTTGAAGGAAGACTCCAACTTCGTGTCTTCTTATGATCTCAATATTTCACTTATATCTGAAGATGGTAGTAAGATTGATGAAAAATCTTTTTCAGAAACTATTGTAGCTGAAAACTTTTCTCAAACTGTTTCAAGAGCTAATCCCATAGTAATTACCAGTTCTTTTAAAATTCCATTGCAAGAGTTTAACATAAATTTTTCATTAAAAGATATGGACACAAAGCTTACAGGAAAGAAACAAAAAAAATTCACAAAAAAGAATTTACCATCAGGAAAATATTCCAAAATTTTTGACCCAATATTTGTAAAGAATAAAAAAGGAAGTTGGGAATTTGGCCTTGATAAGTATCCGATTAGTATAAAAAAAGTCGAGGTTGAGGATAATATATTAGAATTTTATCAATATTTTGCTATAGATAAAGGAGATTATTTTTTAGATATATCGTTAACTTCAGATAAAAAAACAGTCTGGAATAAATCTTTTGAAGGAGAATCAAACAAGAATTATGACTACAAATTCCTTCAGATTCCCATAGAAAACATTGATACATCAGATTTGAGGGTAAAAATTCAAGTTTCTCAAAATGGAAATGTTTCATCTAAGTCTTTTCCTATTGAGTTTAGGAATGATTATTTAATGCTTTCTTCAATTAAAAATGTAAACGCAGCATTAGAACAAATGAACTATATTTTAAATACAGAAGAAAGAAAAGAACTAAGAGAATTAAAGAGCTCAGATAAAGAAAAGTTTTTTAAAAAAGTATGGGCAAAGAGAGATCCAGATGTTACTACTAAAGAAAATGAATTAATGATAGAGTATTACAAGAGAGTTGCTTTTGCGGAAGAAAATTTTTCCAGAGGCACTTCTGGAGGTTGGCGATCTGATATGGGTATGATTTATATTCTTTTCGGAAGACCTGATGATATTTCAAGATCTATGAACCCTCAACAAAGCTATAATTATGAAACATGGTATTATTTTCAAATTAATGAAGAATTTAGATTTGTAGATGATTTTGGTTTTGGAGATTACAGGCTAAGAACGCCATTTATGTACTAATGCTATGGACAGTAAAAATAAAAAAATCTCAAAAATATTAGATAAATATAAATCATCTTTTTCAAGTACCGATCTATCGAGTTTGGAATCCTTGCTATCAAATGATTCAGTAGTTAATGAAAATTATTTATTATATACAGACGGTGCCTGTGAATTTGATAATGACTATAAACCTATTAATGCTGGTATTGGAGGCTTAATAAAGCTTAACAATAAAACGTTATTTTCTTTCTCTGAAAATGTTGGTGTTAAAACAAATAATGAGGCTGAATATTTAGCTTTGATTAAAGGTTTAGATCTATGTGTCAAAAACAATATTTCAAATGTATTAATTTTTGCCGATAGCGAGTTAGTTGTAAAGCAAATTAATGGAGATTATAAGGTCAAGAATGAAAGAATGGCTGCTTTGCATAAAAAAACCCATGATTTACTTAAAATGTTATCTTCTTGGGAAATCAATCATGTCCTTAGAGATAAAAATACTGAAGCAGATGATTTAAGCAAGCAAGGTTTGAGTAAATAAAAAACTAATGTTTAATATTAAATATTTCATAAATTATGTTCTATGAGTTTCTTTGAATCAATAAAAAATTCAATTTCAGATAGCTTTAATTGGGTAAGTGGTGATATTGCAATAGACCTTGGAACAGCTAATACATTGATTTGGTTATCTGGCAAAGGTATTATTATTAATGAACCATCTATTATTGCCCGTTCTACAAAAACTGGAGCCGTTCTAGCAGTGGGAGATGATGCAAAAGAAATGCTTGGTAAAACTCATGAAGGTATTGAAACGATAAGACCGCTAAGAGATGGTGTTATTGCTGACTTTACTGCAGTGGATGAAATGCTTCAGGGTTTTATTAGAAAAGTAAATTTAAATAGACTCACAAGACCTAGAATGGTCATATGTGTTCCTTCTGGAGTAACAGAAGTTGAAAGAAGAGCTGTTAGGGATTCCGGAGAAAAACAAGCAGCTAGAGAAGTATTTTTGGTTGACGAGCCTGTAGCTGCTGCTATTGGTATAGGTCTTGACATCAGTAAACCAGTTGGAAACATCATTGTTGATATTGGCGGAGGAACTACTGAAGTCGCTGTTATTTCTCTTAATGGTGTTGTTACTAAAAAAGCAATAAGAGTAGCTGGAGATGAAATGGATGATGCTATTCAACATTGGTTTAGAAATGAACACAAATTAGAAATTGGCGCTCGAACAGCAGAGCAAATAAAGATTTCAGTAGGCTCAGCAATGAGAACCCCATCAAGAAATATTCTTGTTAAAGGAAGAGATTTAGTATCAGGTATACCAAAAACTATCGATATTAGAACGGATGAGATAAGACAGGCATTAAAAGATCCTGTTAAAAGAATTTTGGATGTAATAAAAGATGCTCTCGAGGCTACACCAGCTGAACTTTCTTCTGATATTATCGACAGAGGTATTGTTCTTGCAGGTGGCGGTTCTCAGCTCAGAGGTTTAGATCAAGTTCTTAGAGAGAAAACTGGTGTTCCTGTAAATGTTGCTGATGAGCCTCATCTAGCAATTGTTAAAGGTTGTGGTGCAGTCATCGAAGATTTGGAAAAATATAAGCATGTTCTTCTCTAAGCATGTCTAGAATCCAATTAATTTTTCAAAACTATCAGGAAAAAATAACACTAGCTTTTTGCTTAATTGTTTCATTATTGCTCATTTTTAATAATGATTCAGATTTGATTAAGAATGCTAAAATAAATTCTTTAAATAGTTTTTCATTTCTATATCAACCATTTAATTGGCTAGATAATCAACTTTTTTTAAATAAGAAATTGGAAGTTTTGTCCTCTGAAAATTTACGTTTAAGTCTTGAAAATCAAGTACTTAAAGTACATGAAACTGAAAATATTCGATATAGAGAGTTTTTGAATTTTAAGAGAAGAGAAAACCTTGATTTTGTTGGTGCAGATGTCATTTCTAAGGGCGTTAATGCTAACATGTCATCAATTATAATTAATAGAGGATCTAATGACGGAGTATCAAAAAATCTCCCAGTTCTATCTTCCAATGGAGTAATTGGTAAAATTACTGCAGTATCTAGCTCTACATCTGAAGTTCAACTTATTAGCGATGTCAATTTTAGATTAAGCGTTAAAATTGCTCCTGATGAAGTAGAGGGTATCATGAGGTGGGTTAGTGAAGATATTTGTGAAATAGCTGAACTTAAGAAAATATCTGATATTGAAATTGGTGACATTGTTTTAACCTCTAATCTAAGTATTTATTTTCCTCCTAATCTTCCGGTAGGTGAGGTTGTGAGTATTTTTGAAAAGTCCGATAGCTCAAACAGAATTGTTACAATGAAATTATTCTCTGATTTATCTACAATAAATCAACTATTTGTATTGTTGAATGAGGATGTGAAATGAGGTTTTATTTAAAGTACTTTCCAATAGCTGTTCTATTGCAATTAATTTTTTCAGAACTTCTTACAATAAATGGCTACCAAGCAAACATCATGCTGATATATGTAATTCTATGTTCAATGCCTCTCGGCAATACTTCACAATCTACTTTATATGGTTTTTTAGTAGGCTTATTTACTGATTTTGTTCTTTTCAGTGGAATTTATGTTGGAGCATCAAGCTTGGTTTTTTCAATTTGTGGATTTTGGGCTTCAAAAATAAGTTTTAATTTTGTATTTAGAAATTTTGATATTTATTGGATTGCTTTTGTGCATCTTGGTGTTTTCATTTATTCATTATTTAGATATGATTATTTCTTTTTTAATGATTTTTTCCTTTTCTTGAGCAATTGGTTTTTTGTCACATATTTTACATGTTTCGTTGGATTTATTGTAATTAAACTCTTTTCTTTGAAGGACAAAATTATTAATGCTTAAAATTGAAAATAAAGCAGATATTTTTCATTACAGGACATTGCTATTCATTCTAGTTTTATCAATATTAACTCTTCTTTCTAGGTATTTTTATCTCCAAGTAATTGAATATGAAAGATATTCTTCCAAGTCTCAAGTTAATAGTGTAAGAGCTCAGGCTACTTATGCGCCGAGAGGATTAATTTTGGATAGGAATGGAGTTGTGTTAGTAGAAAATTATCCTACATATATTTTAACAGTAACGCCATATGAGCTTGATAACAAAGAAGTTCAATTTCAGATAATTTCGGATATAACTGATATATCAATTGATGAACTTTTTAGAAGGTATAAAAAGTATAATCAAGGAAGATTTCTACCTACCGTCATTGCAAAAAATCTTACTTTCGCAGAGATATCTCAAATTGAAGAAAGGCGTTTGGAGCTTTCTGGTTTTCAATATAAAAGATTTGATGAAAGGCTTTACAATGATGCGCTCAAAGATGCGCACTTTCTTGGTTATCTCAGGGAGTTAGATCGTGAATCAATACCTTTTTTGGATAAATCTCAGCTATATCGAGCTGGCGAACTTATTGGTTGGCAGGGGCTTGAGAAGCAATACGAAACTGAATTGAGATACTCTAAGGGAATCAAATATATTGAGGTTGATACTTATGGAAGAGAAATTAATACGATTAATGATAATAATATTCCAGCTTATCCTGGTAAAAATTTGACTTTATCAATTGATTCTAAACTACAACAGTTTTCAAAGAACCTTCTCATTGATCGAAAAGGAGTCATTTTAGTTTCTAATGTTGATTCCGGTGATATTTTGTCTATGGTAAGTAACCCATCCTATAATTTAGATATTTATCGAGGAGAAACAACTGACTCTGATTGGAGTAATTTACTTTCGGATGATGACAAACCAATTATTAATAGGAACATAGCTGGCCTTTATCCTCCAGGATCATCTTTTAAAATTATTACCGCCATTAATCTTATCGAGGATGGATTATTAGACCCTGGAGATAGTTTAATGTGCACAGGGTCTTATATCCCTCCAGGAAGTTCAAATACATTCAATTGTTGGAAAGAAGACGGGCATGGATTGGTCGATTTAAATAAAGCCATTGCTCAGTCATGTAATGTTTATTTTTACGAGACAATACAGTTAATTAAGTTATCAGATTGGACAAAAACAGCTAAAATATTTGGTTTTCATAATAAAACTGATATTGATCTCCCTAATGAATTAATTGGACAAATTCCTGATAAGGAATTTTTTATAAATACCTATGGAAGATGGGGTTGGTCTGAAAGGGGGGTATTATTAAACTTAACACTTGGTCAAGGAGATATCTTAGTTACTCCATTACAATCATTAAGATATATTAATCATATTGCATCAAAAGGTAGGACTGCTAAGCTTAAACTCAATGTTAATAAAAAAGTTGAATATTATGATGACATAATCCTTTCAGAACAAACATGGGATAGGGTTATTAAAGGGTTATATGATGTAGTTAATGCAGAGGGTGGAAGTGGATGGAGAGCAAAGCAATCGGAAGTAAAGTTATACGGTAAAACAAGTACTGCTGAAAATCCGCACGGGGAACCGCATGCATGGTTTAATGGATTCTTTGATTTTGAAGGACAAACTTATTCGTTGGTTATTTTAGTAGAGAATGGCGGAGGGGGAGGAGCAGTTGCTTCGCCAATAGCTGGAGAGATTGTAAGATTTTTTACAAATGAACAAGTTGAAATGGTTAATAAATGACTTTTTTTAATAATTACATTTATAGATCTAATAAATACTTGGGTAAATTATATTTAATTGTATTATCGTTAATTACTTTTGGACTTATTACTCTTTACAGCATTTCTTCTGATCCATTATCAATAAATAGTTCATTTATGAGACAACTTGTTTTTATAATTTTTTCATTATTTGTGTTCTTTATTCTTAATCAAGTTAATGTTAAAACCATTCATGATAATTCAACTTTAATTTATATTATTTCATTTTTACTATGTTTTGTACCGTTCTTTTTAACACCTGTAGAAAATACTTATAGATGGATAGATCTTGGGTTCTTTTATATTCAGCCAGGAGAATATTTGAAGTGTGCTACAATTATTATAATAGCAAAGTATCTTTCCAATCATCATCTAGAAGTTAAAGAAGGCTATATAGTTTTTATACCAATCTTAATTGCACTCTTATCATCATTTTTAGTTTTAAATCAGCCAGACTTGGGAACAGCAGTTATTATTTTTGCTCCAGTATTACCCATGATGCTCTGGGCCGGGGTTAATGGTTTTACGCTTTTTCTTTTGATAGCTCCTGTAATTACCATTATTGCCGCTTCAAACAATATTATTTTTAATATTTGGGGAGTTTTAATGTTCATTATCTTCATGACTTTTCAAGGAAGTCTTTTGAAAAGAGTTTTAATATATTTTGCAAATATCTTCACTGGCTTATTATTCCCCTTTTTTTGGAATGATTTTTTAAATGGTTATCAAAGGCAAAGATTCATTGACTTTTTAAGTCCTGATTTAGATCCAATGGGTTCATCATATCATATAATCCAAAGCATAACAGCAATTGGTTCCGGAGGAATGTTTGGAAAAGGGTGGGGTCAAGGCTCTCAAACGCAATTAAAATTTCTTCCTGTGCAAGAATCTGATTTTATATTATCAGTTATAGCTGAAGAATTTGGTTTTTTTGGTATAGCTGTTATAATGTTTTTATTCTCTATGCTTATTAAAACTTTATTAGATATTGCTTTTAAATCATCTGACTATTTCTCATCTTTAGTTATAATTGGTTTAACATCAATCTTATTTTCACATATTTTTGTGAATTCAGCTATGACAATTGGTTTAATACCTGTTAAAGGACTTCCAACTCCATTCGTTTCAGCCGGAGGTTCTTTTATGTTGCTTTGTTTTATAATGCTTTCATTGGTATCTAATTTGTCAAAAAATTAATTATTATTGGCAGTTGTAGTTTTGATAGTGTTTCGTTAAATTCTATTGCTCATTATCATGGTTAAAAAAATCTTTTATATTAATAGCGAAATGGAGCCATTTGCGTCCGTTTCAAATTTAGCTAAGCTTTCTGTAGATATTCCTCTAGGATTACAAGAGCAAGGCAATGATGTAAGATGTTTAATGCCAAAATATGGATTCATTAGTGAGAGAAAATATATTTTAAGAGAGGTCATAAGACTAAAAGAAATTTTATTTAATCATGATGATATTAATTACGAATGTTCTGCCAAAAGTGCTTTTGTACCTAAGTCTCGTTTACAAGTTTATTTTCTAGAAAATGAAGAAAAGTTTGGCGAATTAAATAATTTGTTATTCAAATCAAAAAATGGGCGATTTCTTGCTGACAATGATGTCAGATTTGCGTTTTACTCATTAGCTGCAATTAAAATGCTTCCCAATTTATTTTGGTTTCCAAATGTTATCATTTGTAATGGATGGACATCAGCTCTAGTACCATTTTTAATTAAGAAATTGGCAGAAAACGATAAAAATCTTTCAAAAATAAAGACTATATACCTTACAAATTCATTAAATAAGGATGTCCTTTTTGATTCTTCTAATCTTCCATTTAATATGGAAACAAAAAAAGAAATAAAATCATATAATTTAAATCAAATTGGTTGTGCTTATGCAGATGCAACAATTGTAATTGACGATGAAGAAAAAGTAAGTGGTAATATTATGAAGTCTAATATATTTAAAAATTCTAAATCTTGCTCTCTAGTTGACTTGACAAAGTCAGATGGAGATTCTCCAACTCTCTTAGATGAAATTCAAAAAGTTATTAAGGCTTTATAATCATATGTTCAGATTCATTTTAGACGCCAAAAAATTGTTAATTTTGATGATTTTTATCTTGTCTTGTAGTGAAAAAACAATTATTTACGACGAAATCGAAAATAAAGATTCAACTATACAAACCTCAACTTTGCCTCAAACTAATAGCAAGCTTTTTCAAACTTATCCTAAATTTAGCACCAGAGATAAATTATTCTTTGGAAGTGTAAAACAATCTGAAAATTTGTACTCATTAGTTCAAATGACCCTTTTTTCTGGTAATATTCCTCCAGTAAGTCTGGTTGATCTATTAGCAGATTCAATTCAAGTGGATAGTGCTATGGTTTTCTTTCAAACAGAAGATTCTTTGAGCACTGGATTTGATTTGGGTCTATTTTCTATTACAACTGAAAACGATAGTGTATTCTCAGATTCTTTAAATTTCTATAATCAAGGTGATTTTGTTGATTTTGAATCAAATTCTTTTTTATTAAATGAGGTTTATTTATCTCCTGAAGATTTTAATCCAGATTCAACAGGTTTAGATACGGTTAAAATAATGTTTACAGAAGAAGATGGGTCATTAAGCAACCTCAAGGAGTATTTTTTAGATTCAGATACATATCCAGCAAGAACTTTTATGCTCAAAAATACTGGAAGTACGCTTGATGAATTATTTTCTCTTGAAAGCAATGAATCTGTAAATGGTCCAAAAATGCGTGTATGGTATAAGGCAATTATTGATGAGCAAACAACTTTAGACACTTTTATTACCTTCTTTGCACAAAAAGATGTTAGTGTGTTTAGCCCACCTGCAATTAATGATCAAGATTTTAATTATATTTCGCTTAACTCAGGCTCGGGCTTAAGATCTATCATTGAATTTGATTTAAATCTTTTAGATACATTATCCAGAAATGAGCTGTTTAAAAATTCTAATCTAGTTCTTGACGTAGAAGATTCAAATCTTCTTGAGGAAGATGAGTTCTATGTTGTTATTAGCGCTATTCAAGATTCAGTGCAAAATTGGAATTTTACATCTCCATTCATTGACACTTCTGTAGGTGGGGAAGATTCATCTTCTGAATTTGAAACAAGTTATACCATTGATCCAAATTTTGTTGTTTCAAGGAAAATTGAAGATAATCAAGTGAGAATTCCTATTCAGGCATTTTTGCAGGGATATAAAAATGGTCTATTTCAACATAATGAGTTGATGATTTACAGCGCTCCAGTCAACAGCCCATTTGATAAGGTTAATTTAAACTTGAATACAATTGAGGTGATGTATGTTGAGCCGTAAGTTTTTTATTCTATTGTTTTTAACTTTTGCTTTTCCTCAAAATGCAATGAGCGGCTATGGTTTTGGTTCATCTGTTGATAATAGCGATGCTTCATCTGTTGGAGTATCAAACCAGTTACTACCTTCTTTTAAAGATAATGTTTCTATTTCAAATCCTTCTACTTGGCATAATTTACTATTTTCATATTTAAACACTTCAGTTGGTGTTCAAAACTCTAAATTTCAATCTAGTAGCAGTACAAATTTTTCACTTTCTTCTGCTAAATTGGTAATACCATGGAAACAAAAAATGGCATTTGGAGTTTCTTTTGAGCCATTCTTATCTAGAGAAGTTGTTATTAATGACACTACCACGACTTCTTTCACTTTTAATGAGGAGGAATTATTATACACTAGAATGAATAGTTCTTCTGGCGGTCCTTCTAAAGGTTCTTTATCATTTGGTTATAAATTGAACGATTTTGATAGCATTGGAACTAATTTGAATATTGTATTTGGTTCCTCAAGATATTCTAGAAATCTTATTATTGAAAATGATAATCATTTGCTCCAATCGAGAGATTATTTTTCAGGAACTATGGTTGATTTATTTTTTTCGACAAATAGAATGAAATTTAAAGATAATCCAATATTTCTATCGGCTTCATTAAGCATGCCTTTAAAAGGCATTAATATAGAAAATGATTCATACCAAGCCTTTATTGATCTGAATGATAACAATTATCATGATGTAAATGATTTTCCAGATATCGGACAAGCTTTATTGCCATTAAATCAAAAATTTGATAATGAGTTAAAAATTTCATCCTTCACTTTTGGAGCTGATTATGAGTTTAGTCCTAGAAAGCATGTACAAGCGGAGATTTTATTATGGAATGATAACGGTGAGCATAATTTAAACAGCTCTATTTATAGTGGATATTTAGAAAGTAAAAATAAAGTAAGTTTGTCTTACATTAAGTTTGCCCAGCCTTTCTCAAGAGACCGTTATAATTTCAAAGGATCATTATTTTTCCAGAATTATGAAGTTAAAAATCTTGAAAATATTAATGAAGTTGGTTTAGGTTTAGGTATAGGATTTAATTTTGGAATTACGGGGAATCAAATTGACCTAGGATATAAGTTAGCAAAAAGAGATGGATTGTTTTTAGTTGGTACTGAAACATTACATTCTTTCAATTTAGGTATTAGTATTGGCGATTTGTGGTTCGTTAAAAGAAGAGAAATTTAATTTTAGGAAAAAAGTATGAAAAATCATTTATATGCTATTGTTTTTTTAATCATTTTCACTTCTGGTTTACATGCCCAATGTAAAAGAGGTGAGCAGCTAAGAATAACAAATGATGTAGAGATAAAAGTTGTTGATTGTAGAGAAGCTACCAGACTTATCTATAATGAAGGATGGTATCCATATTCCATTGAATATGAACAAGAAGATAGATGTCCTCAGTTATCTAGTAGTGCTGCTGAATACTACAGAAGTAGCAATTGGGAGTTAAGCGCTCAATCATACTCTGAGTTAATTGAGTTAAGGTGTGATCAATGGAATTCAGATTGGGTAAATGCTGACGATGTTTATCTTTACTGGTCAATTGCATTACAAAATCTTGGAAAATTTGAAGAATCAGAAAAGGTGTTGACTAAAGGTTTACAGGAGCTTCCTGAAAATACTTCTTTGATAACAAGATTAGCATACGCTTACAAAAAGCAAGATAAAATTGATGAAATGATAATTGAATATGAACGCTTGATGGACTCTGGATCTAAAGATATTGATTCGTTAAGGGATTTAGCTAAGGCTTACGGAAAGCAAGGAAGAACAGATGAACAAATTTCTGTTTTAAAGAAAGTTTTAAACATTGATCCAAATAATGCATCAGTTCAGTCAGAATTGGCAAGAGTATATGAAGATTCTGGTGAGGACCCGCTTGAAATTTTTAAAGCAAGATTTGAAGAAAATCCAGATAATGCCTCCTACGCAATTGAGTATGCTGAAAAATTAATGTCTAATGGTGAAACAGACGAAGCAATTGATGTCCTTGAAAATACTTTAAGTTACAACCGTGACAATAGTATGATTTATATGTCGCTTGGTAAAGCTTACAATGAAAACTCTGATTTTGATGATGCTGTTGACATTCTTGAAGACTTATTTGAACTTGATAGAAATAATTTTAGAGTTGCATTATTAATTTCAGAAAACAACATTGAGATGGAAGATTTTGAGTCTGCGTTTGAATGGGGTCAAAAATCGATGAAAATTTCAAGAAATAATGCTGAATCTCTAGCCCATATGGGTAATCTTTATTATAAAGCTATGCAGTCTTGTAGAGGAGATAATTTTTCCCGTTCAGATAAAATTGTAGCTTCGCTTGCTTACGAATATTTTGATAAAGCTGAAAACAAGGGAAATTCAAAATATTTTAAGCAAAAAAATTGGTTGAAAGATAATGAGGTTTTATTTAATTATGCTGACTGGTTTATGACTGATAAAGATGTTCAAGCTTCTGGTGAAGTTTCTCCAAGCGGAAGGTGTTATGACTGGGTTTCAGAATCTCTTTCTAAACAATCAGATTGGTAGTCAATGTCTATTGTTAAAGAAAAAGACAAAAAAATCTATGATATAATTCAGTCTGAATTAAATAGACAAAATAATTATTTAGAGCTTATTGCATCTGAAAATTTTACCAGTAAAGCCGTTCTAGAAACTGCAGGTTCTGTTCTTACAAACAAATATGCTGAAGGCTATCCTGGAAAAAGATATTACGGAGGATGCATTCATGTTGACGAGGCAGAAAATTTAGCAATTGATAGAGCCAAAAGACTTTTTAAGGCGGAATATGCCAATGTCCAACCTCATTCAGGCTCATCTGGTAATATGGGTGTTTATCTTGCTTATTTACAGCCTGGAGACTGTATTATGGGGTTAGATTTGAGTCATGGCGGACACTTAACGCATGGATCCAAAGTTAGCTTTTCAGGTCAAATTTATAATTCTGTTACTTTTCAAGTAAAACGGGATACTGGATTAGTAGATTTTGATGACTTGCTAAAAAAAGCGAGAGAATACAAACCTAAAATTATTATTTGCGGTGCAAGTGCATATCCAAGAACAGTTGAGTTTGAAAAATTTAGAGAAGTTGCGGACGAAGTTGGAGCATTTTTACATGGAGATATATGCCATAATTCAGGACTAATAGCTGCTGAAATGCATCCTTCACCTTTTCCACACTGTCATGTTGTTTCTACCAGTACACACAAATCGCTTAGAGGCCCAAGAGGTGGTATAATTTTGCTTGGTAGCGACTATGAAAATCCATTTGGAAAAGTTGCACCAAAATCAGGAAGAGTGAAAATGATGTCAGAGCTAATCGATAGCGCTGTTATGCCTGGAATACAAGGGGGGCCGCTTATGCATATCATTGCTGCAAAAGCAGTAGCATTTAAAGAGGCGCTTGAACCATCTTTTAAAACTTATATAAGAGGAGTGCTTGATAATGCACAATGTTTTGCTGAAGAGTTTAAGTCTAAGGGGTATGAATTAGTTTCTGGCGGAACAGACACTCACTTAGTTTTAATTGATTTACAAAACAAAAATATTTCCGGTAAAGCTGCAGAAATTGCTCTTGACGAAGCAGGAATTACTGTTAATAAAAATATGATTCCTTTTGATCCCAAAAGTCCATTTGTTACAAGTGGAATTAGAATTGGTTCTCCAGCTATGACGACTAGGGGAATGGGTGTAGATGAAGCTAAAATTATTGTTGACTTAATAGATCAAGTCATTTTAAATCATGATAATAAAGAAAAAATTCAATCAGTTAAAAAGCACGTCAATGAGCTATGCTCATCTTTTCAAATATATGATTAATTTATTATATAAGTTTTTAGTTCGTAAAACCCCTCTATTTTTGATTTTTATTATTTTGAATGGTTGTGCTCTAAACAATAAAATGATGCTAGGTTCAGAAGTAGCAGAAATTGCATTACCATTATCCTTTGAATCTCAAAAAAGGAAAATTCAAAAAAATCCTAATAATCAACTTTTCTATCTTAATGCATCAAAGAGTCGAGTAACATATGCCTATGGGATTTTGATGGAAAAAGGAGATAGGTTAATGTACAGCGACTATTATAAATCCAGAGAATATTATGAAAAATCCTTGGATTTATTTGTTATTTCTAGAAATTATTTATTTAATGCTCTAGAGATTAAATACGAAAACTTCGTTCAAAAAATGAGGAATAAAGAAGAAATAGCTTTTGAAAAAGAGGATATTGACTATTTATATTGGTTGAGCGGTTCTCTAGCAGGATCAATTCAAGCTAGTCAAGGAGATCCTCAATATTTAATTGATTTACCTAATATAAAATGGTTGCTAGAAAATGCCATAAATATTGATCCTAATTGGGAAAATGGAACGCTTAGCGCTGCTATGATGAGTGTATATTTAAATGATTTAAGTGGTGATAAAAATGCTCAAAAAACAGCTTTATCATATTTTGATTTAGCAGAAAAACAGTCAAATGGCTTAAATGCTTCAATATATGTCACTTTAGCAGAAAATTATGCTGTATCAAAACAGGATAAAAAATTATTTATTGAGTTGCTGGATAAAGCAATAAATATTGACATAAATAAAGATAAAAGTTTGAAACAATCTAACAAATTATCTCAGTCTCGTGCAAAATGGTTAAAATCAAGAGTAGATGATTTATTTTATATGTAAATTATTTTTATGAAAGTATTCAGATGCATATTAACCCTCCTATTTTTATCAAATATTATTTTTGCAAGACCCATAGTCATTAAGCTTGCGACTGTAGCCCCAGAAGGTACTGAATACTACAATCTTTTATTTGAAATGGGTCAAAGATGGCAACAGGAAACTGGAGGTCAAGTACAATTAAGAATTTACCCTAATGGAGTTGTTGGGGGAGAAAAAGATACAATAAGAAAAATGAGGATAGGGCAGATACAAGCCTCAGCTATGTCGTCTATAGGTCTTGCCGAATTGACCGATCAAATTCAAGCCTTTACATTACCAATGGGCTTTCAAAACTATAAAGAAATTGATAAAGTAAAATCTGTGATGTTTGATGACATTTCAGAAGGGTTATCTCAAAGCGGTTTTAAATTACTTTTTCTAGTTGATATTGGTTGGGTATATTGGTTTTCTGCACAAGAGATTTCGGTTCCCAAGGATTTAATGGATGCAAAAATTTATACTACGGCTGGTGATTATATTTCAGTTGAGCTTTTTAAAAAATTTGGATTTAATGCTGTACCTGTATCAGAAACTGATATTTTAACATCTCTTCAAACTGGAATGATAAATAGTATGCAAACAGTGCCAATTTTATCTCTGAGCTCAGGATGGTCAGCTTTGATGCCAAATATGCTTGATCTTAAATGGGGGGCATTTGTAGGAGCAGTTATTGTTGACGAGAGAGTATGGAAAAAAATTAAACCTGAACATCAAAAAATTATGATGGAAGTAGCAAATGATATTGGAAAAAAATATCAAAAAAGTGGAAGAGAAATGGAAAAAAAAGCTATTGAAGTTATGCAAGAATACGGTTTGAAGATTAAAAAACCTTCAGATGAAGAAATTGCTGTCTGGAATGATTTCAAAGATGAAATTACTCCTGATATTGTAGAAACATTCTTGTCGACTGACATCTATGAAAAAGTGATTTCTGCTATAAATGAATAATTATTTAAATCGAGCAATAGATTGGCTTTGTTTATTTCTATTTTTGATTCTCATATCTTTTCCAATATTTCAGATTCTTGGAAGATATATTAGTTTTTTTTCAATTCCAGCGTCGCAAGAAATTGTTCAACATATGACATTATGGATTGGTTTTATTGGTGCAGTCATTGCAGCAAAATCTAATAAATTATTATCCGTTGTTAGAGAGCCTGTGTTTGATTCTTCAACTAAAGTAGATTTGCCTAAATTTTTTGTTCATGTTTTTTCGCTATCAATTGTATTTGTTTTATCAATATCATACTTAAAAATGATACAGATTGGTTTTCAGTATCCAGACTATATAGCACCATATATTCCAACATGGTTTGCTCAGTTAATAATTCCAGTAGGACTAATTTTAATTTGGTATCAAATGATAATAACTAGTAGTACAGATTTAAAATATAGAGTTTTGTTAATGGTAATTTCAATTATGCCAACCATAATCCTTTTTTTCTGGCAGTTTCCACTAGCGAATCCTTTACTACTATGGACCAAGGTGTTATTTGCGATTTCATTAGTAGTTTTTGGACTTCCCATTTTCATTCTATTAGCTTCATTATCAATTTTCTTTTTTTTGTCGGAGCCATCAGAATGGGCAACAAACTATGATTTAATTTCTACTATAAGTGATAGCGCATATAGAATAGTTGTTTCTCCAACATTAGCTGCTATACCAATATTTACTCTTGCTGGATATATTCTAGCTGAGAGTAATATTTCAGAAAGATTAATTAGATTTTTTAAGGCTAGTCTTGGATGGCTTCCAGGATCAACTGTTCTGATAGTTGTGCTTTTGTGCGCTTTTTTCACTGCTTTGACAGGGGGTTCAGGAGTTACAATTCTTGCTTTAGGAGCAATACTTTATCCAATTTTAATACATGATGGATATTCTAAACAATTTTCATTAGGAATAATCACTACTGCAGGATCATTAGGATTGCTTTTTCCGCCAAGTCTTCCAGCAATAATTTATTCAGTTACTGCTGGAATAAATCCATTAGAATTATTTAAACAAGCATTAATTCCAGCAATTTTTTTAATGAGTATAATGTTTTTTTATGGTCTATATAAAAGACCAAAAAGTAAAACAGTTGAAAGATTTGTTTTTAAAGATGCTTTTGAAAGTGCAAAAATAGCTAAATGGGAAATTGCAATTCCTTTGCTTATAATATTAAGCCTTTTTTCAGGTTTTGCTACTCTTGTAGAAAGCGCCGCTCTATTAGTTTTATATGTATTAACAGTTGAATTATATATTTTTAAGGACATATCATTCAAAAATTTACCGAAAATTATAATTGATTGTTCTTCTCTAGTAGGTGGAGTATTGATTATTCTTGGCTTTGCTATGGGATTTACTGGTTATTTAGTGGATGCACAAATTCCTTTAAAAATTCTTGACTTTGTTCAAAGTACAATATCATCAAAAATTATATTTTTACTTGCGCTAAATATTTTACTATTAATTGTTGGTTGTCTGATGGATGTATTTTCTGCAATTATTGTTGTTGTACCATTGATTGCTCCTCTTGCAACTTATTTTGGAATAGATCCGTTTCATTTAGCAATCATTTTCATTGCTAATCTTGAGCTTGGATATATCACACCCCCAGTTGGAATGAATTTATATTTATCTTCCTATAGGTTTGACAAAGATATGCCAACCATTTATAGCGCTACATTGCCGTTCTTTTTTATAAGATTAATAGGGGTAATTTTAATAACATATATTCCTTTGTTCTTTTACTAATTTATATTTATCTTTGTTTTATTATGAGAACAAAGCACATTATTTTATCACTAATTTTATTTTCCCAGTTTGCCTTATCTCAAGGTCAAGCAGGCTCATTATTTTTAACAATTAATCCAGGCGCCAGATCAAATGCTATGGGAGAGGCTCAGATTGGTGTTGCAAATGACGCATATGCAACATACTACAACCCTGCAGGATTGACTAATCTGTCTTCGAAAGAATTTTCTTTTATGCATACCAGTTATTTGCCAAATTTGGCTGATGATATGGCATATGATTTTCTTACATTTGCTATGCCTTTTAGAGAAGGAGAGTCCATTGGTGGACACTTTACTTATTTGAATCTTGGCGATCAAATTAGCACTGATGCAAACGGTAATGAACTAGGTTCTTTTTCTAGCTATATGTATGCATTAAATCTTTCCTATGCTAAACAAATTGACGATTCTTCATCCTGGGGTATTAACGGAAAATATTTTTATCAAGAATTAGCAGTTATTAACAGTCTTGATGCTTCAAGCGGTAGCTTTGCATTGGACGTTGGTTATTTCAAGCATAATGCGATGGATAACCCAAATTTAAAACTTGGAGCAGTTCTAACTAATGTTGGTCCTGGTGTAAGCTTTAATGATGGCGAAGAAGACCCTTTGCCAACACGTTTAGGTATGGGTATGTCTTTGCTAACTTTTGAAGGTCAAGCTCTTGTTGCTTTTGACTTAAACTATGAGGTGAATGACCAAACATTTGTAACAAATTTAGGATTAGAATACTATCTAGTTGAAGACTTTGCTCTTAGAGGTGGCTTTATGAGCGATCCATCAGGTAACTTAAATTATGCAACGCTTGGTTTAGGAGCAGATTTTGAATCATTTGGTTTTGATGTAAGTTATGTGATGGGTGGAGAGCTTGATCCTCATTCTGATATGATCAGGTTTTCATTAAATGGTTCTTTATAATATCTATCTACTTAAAAGGTTCATTTAAAAATGAGGCTAATATTATTTTGCATCTCAATTCTTTTTTCTAGCTGTGGTATCTCAAATCCATTTGATGATAATATTGCCTACAAAACTAGATTTGACGATGGCTTAGCTTTTTTCGAAGAAGAGAAATACGTCAAAGCTTCACAACAATTTAATATTATAGTTGACAGAGCATCACATACAGACTTAGGAGATGATGCATTATTTTTCTTGGCTGAATCATATTTTCTAAATAAAGACTATGACCTCGCTCTTGTTGAATTTGAAAAGCTTGTATCAAGAATGGGTTTTAGTCCTTACATAGAAAAGTCAAGATGGAGAATATGTGAGACTCTTATGTTGTTATCTCCAAATTTTTATCACGATCAAGAATCGAGTAAAAAGGCTATTTCTCAGATTCAAGAGTTTCTTGATGACTTTCCCAATTCTGAATATTCTAAAGATGCAGATAAGCTTATCAATGAATTGCGAACACGTTTAGCCGAAAAAAATATGGAAACTGGAAAGTTGTATGTCAAGCTTAAAGCTTATGATTCCGCAATTGTTTCCTATAAAATTGTTGTAAATGAATTTTATGATACTAAGTTTTTTAATGATGCTAATATCGAAATTATTAGATGTCTAGTACTTCAAAAGAAAAGCGATGAGGCAAAGCAGTATTTGAATGATCTTGAAATAAATGACAAATCAGTTGTTACAGACTCATTTAAAGAACAAGCTTTGAGCGTCATTAAAGATAACTCTTAAAGAAGGGTGTAATATGAAAACATGTATCTTTGGCGGAACTTTTGACCCTCCTCATATTGGTCACTTGCTTATTGCTCAAACAATCATTGAATCTGAAAACTTTGATAGATTAATTTTTTTACCAGCATATTTATCTCCAGTAAAACGAGGCAGAGAAATGTCTTCGCCAGAAAAAAGGCTAAAAATGCTTGATTTGGCTTTGCTAAATAATGATAATTTCGAAATATCTGACTATGAAATTAAGAAAGGAGATGTTAGTTATGCTATAAATTCAGTTAAGTATTTTAGAGATGAACTAAATATTGAAAAAAAAAATCTTTACTTTCTTATGGGAAGTGATACTTTAATGGATTTTCATAACTGGAAAAATCCTAAAGAAATTTTAGATTTATGTAATATCATTGTCGCTACTAGACCAGGATTTACTCCAAGCAATATTCCTCAGTGGGTTTTAGATAGAGTACACTTTGCTAATATCCCCCAATTTGAAATTTCTTCAACAAATATTAGAGCGAGATGGAGAGCTGATAAAACTATAAGATATATGGTTACAAAAGAAGTTTGGGATTTTATAAACAAGAATGGACTATACTAATGTTATCTAGTTTATTTTTTTTAATCTTTGGATCTTTAGGTTTATATTTTGGCTCCGAATTTTTAATTGATGGTGCTAAAAGTTTAGCTAAAAAATTAAAAGTTTCTGACCTTGTTATTGGTTTAACCATAGTTTCTATAGGAACTTCTTTTCCTGAGCTTGTAGTAGGCCTAATTAGTGCGTTTAAAGGCTATACTGATTTCGTTATGGGGAATGTATTAGGCTCAAATATTGCAAATATTGGTCTTGCTATTGGTTTACCAGCATTATTTTTTAAAATAGACTTTGATTTAAAAAACTCAATTGCACCATTTATTTATAATCTTTTAGCATGTTTGATGATATATATTTTTCTTCAGGACAACTTAATTAATTCTAAAGAGGCTCAGGGCCTTCTCTTAGTATTTTTTGTTTATATCATAGCTAGTTTTTTAAGACCTAATATCACATCATGTAATGGAGAGCTTGAAAATGAAAATGTTTGTCCAGCATATCAATCAGTTCTGAGAATAATTGCTGGGTCGACTATACTTTATTATGGGTCAGTATTATTTGTGGATAATGGAGCAATTCCATTAGTCGAACAATTTGGTTTTTCTGAAAAGGCAGTTGGAATGACAGTTGTAGCAGTAGGAACATCTTTACCTGAATTATTTGTTACATTGATGGCGCTTTCAAAAAGAGAGGTTGGTATATCTTTAGGAAATATTATTGGATCAAATATTTTTAATATTTTATTTGTTTTATCAACCATTGCTTTGGTGACCCCAATCGAAACTACTAATGTAAATTTTGAATTATTTTTAGGTGTTGGATTTTTACTTTCATTAATGTTTTTCATATATCTCCATAAGGGATTAAATAAGATAACAGCTTCAATACTTTTTGTTGGATACATAACATTTTTATATTTGCAGTTCTAATGGTTGAGTTTAAAAATATTTCTTTTAGCTATTCAAAAAATTCTGGCGTTTACGATATAGATTTAAGAGTAGATGATAGCGAATTTTGTTTTCTTGTTGGTCCAACCGGCTCTGGTAAATCTAGTCTTCTAAAAATGATTTATTTTGACATTCTTCCTTTGAAGGGCGAAATAGATGTTTTGGGCTATAATTCTAAAAAAACAAGAAAAAATAGCATTCATAAGCTAAGAAAAAAAATTGGTGTAATTTTTCAAGACTATAAGCTCTTAAAACAGAGAACAGTTTATGAGAACATTGCATTGCCGCTTCATATCAATGGAGTTGGTAGAAAAAAAATCAAAGATAATGTTGAAGAGGCCTTGAAATTGACCGATTTATTAGATTATCAAGATAAGTATCCTGATCAACTTTCAGGCGGGGAACAGCAAAGAGTATGTATTGCTAGAGCAATTGTCAAAAATCCTGAACTTATTTTGGCAGATGAACCTACAGGTAATCTTGACCCAGCTGCAGCTCATAAGATTTTAAAAATTTTAGAGCAAATAAATAAAGAAGGAACTACTATTATAATGGCAACTCATAATTACAAGCTTATATCAGATAGAGATTATAGAATAATTGAGCTTAAGGCAGGGAGTTTGGTAAGTTCATGATTGATCAATTCGCTTTTTTAATTGCTGAAGGATTTAAGAGTTTTTATCGAAATAAGCTTGCTAGCTTTTTATGTGTGATTACAATCTTTATTAATTTTTCAATACTAGGCTCTCTTTTTGTAGTTGGTTATAATACAAACTCTCTAGTTGATTTTTTTAGATCGAAATATTCTTTTGAAATTTTCCTTCAAAATGATGTTGATCAAGATGTCTATACTGACTTTATAGATGAATTATCAAAAAATAAAATAATTGCAAGTACAGAACTTATTAATAAAGAAAAATCTGCAGCTATTTTTAAAGAAGAATTTGGAGAAGACGTTGTTGAAATGTTGGGCTACAACCCCTTACCTTTATCAATCAAGGTATTTATTAATGAGGAAAGCTTTGAATTTGATCAAGTTGATTTATTGATTGAGTCAATTAATACATATAATTTCGTTGACGAAATTGAGTACAGAGGAAGATATATTGACGATATAGAAGATCGGATTAACCTAGCTATTTTCTTGTTTTTAGTATTTGTAATAGCAATCATATTTCTGTCATATCAAATCATTTCAAATACTGTTAATCTTTCAATGACTAACAGGAGAGATTTTATTGATATTTTAAAGTATAATGGAGCTTCAGGAATATTCATTAAAATTCCTTTTTATATTGAATCAATTTTATACTCAGTTTTTGGTAGTATTTTTTCATTTTTGTTTGTGAAATACTTGTTTATTTCGTTCAACACATACTTTGGGGTAAACGTGAAATTGGATGATTATTTATGGTTGTGGATTATTGGATTTTCAATATTTATTGGATTATATTCATCCAATCAATCAATGAAGAGAAATTTAAATGAATAAAAAGAATAAAAATGGTGATGATTCACCAAAAAAAACTAGTTCAACAAAAAAGCCTACAAAAAAGGATTTAGAGCTAATTATATCTTCCTTAGAGGACAAACAGCTTCGACTTAAGGCTGAGTTTGACAATTTTCGTAAGAGAAAGGAGTCTGAAATATCATCCTTGTTAAAATATGAAGGTAAAAGTTTTATTTTAGATTTTTTTTCTGTACTAGATAATCTTTCTAGAGGCATCGATTCTTATAAGCAGAAAGAAGTAAAAAAAGCTCTTTTAATGGTAAAAGAAGATTTTAATAAAAAACTAGAATCTAAAGGGGTTAAACCATTTGGTAAAGTTGGAGATAGTTTTGATCCAGAATTACATGAGGCTTTAACAACAACAAATGATTCAAAAATAGATGATGATATCATAGTTGAAATATATGAGTCAGGATACAAGTATAAAGATTTAATCATAAGACATGCCAAAGTAGTGGTAAACAAAAAATGAGTGATTTTTACGACATTTTAGGCGTTTCAAAGTCTGCAAACGCAAATGAGATTAAAAGAGCTTATAGAAAGATTGCCATGAAGTACCATCCAGATAGAAATCCAGATAATAAAGAAGCAGAGAAAAAGTTTAAGAAGGCTGCAGAAGCTTACTCTGTATTAAGCGATGAAGGCAAAAGAAGACACTATGATCAATTCGGTCATTCTGCTTATAATGGAATGGGAGGACAATCTGGTTTTAATTCAATGAATATGGACGATATTTTCAGTCAATTTGGTGATATTTTTGGAGGCAATAATCCTTTTGAATCTTTTTTTGGCGGTGGGAGAACTTCATCAAGACCTAGAGCGGGTGCTGATTTAAAAGTAAAAATTGTTGTTTCATATAAAGACATAGTTAATGGCGGTGAGAAAAAACTGAAAATTAAGCGCATGAAGCGTGCCGAAGGATTAACCTTAGCAGCATGTCCTATGTGTGGAGGAAGTGGTCAAGTAACAAAAGTTACTAACTCATTTCTTGGTCAAATGAGATCTACATCTATTTGTCCTCAATGTAATGGTTATGGTAAGGTAGTTGATAAGATACCTGCTGGTGCCAACAAAGATGGAATGAAGTCTGTTGAAGAAACAATAAAAATTAAAATTCCAACTGGTGTAGAAGATGGAAACTATATGACTTTAGATAGACAGGGAAATGAAGATATTAATGGTCAAGCTGGAGATCTTTATGTTTTCTTTGAAGAAGAAAGCCATGAGTTTTTTTCAAGGTATGGCAATGATGTGTTATTACAAGTTGTTTTAGGATATTCACAGGCTGTTTTTGGAGATAAAATTGATATTCCTACAATTAATGGAACCGCTATGCTTAAAATTCCATCTGGTATTCAACCTGGACAAATTTTGAGAGTCAAAGGAAAAGGTTTTCCCTTGATTGGAAAGTCAAGAAGAGGTGACCAGTTGGTAAAGATTCAAATTGATGTCCCTTCCAAATTAGATAGAGAAGAAAAGAAATCAACAGAAGACCTCTTTAGAATTCAAAAGAATAAAGAAATTAAATTTCAGAGATTTGAGGATTAATATATTGCTATGTTAGTGAATTATTGTAAATTCGATTGAGTCAAATATGAGTAAAGCAAAACAAAAATTTTTTAACGATTATCTAGAAGTTATAACCTTCTTCGTTTTTATCTTAATTTTATTAGTTATTTACATTCCTAATTTGATTTGGGAAGAAGAGGATATGTACAAAGAAGAAAGTCGTTTTCGTATGCAAACTGTATACAATGTTGAAAATTTTCACAATATTCTCACAGGTTCCTATGAAACTGACGGTAAAAAAGCAGTTACCTTAGTTAATGCTGTAAGAGATTCAGTTATGGCTGATTCAACTTTTCTAGGAGAACAGATTGTTAAGCTCAACGGTGAAGAGTTCTTAGTTGATGTACCAAAAGGTTTTGATGTTGAGTACGATACTACTTTTGGATTAAGAAGAATTTCTAAAGAAACTATTGTTGATACTACTGTTACAGTTTTAATGATGTCTGAAGAGACCGGTTTGGAAGATACAGTTTATGTTCAAAAGAAGAATTTATTTGATATTCAGCAAGATCCATTGTTTATGGGAATAGTTGAGGAGACTACTTTCGAAAGAGTTGAAACTGTTTCTTATTTTGATAGAAGGTTTAGAAAAGAAACTAGTCCATACAACTTTGTATTTTTACCAGATGATACACAGTTTTTTTGTCCCCTAACAGGCGATCCATATATTATCGAAATCAATGATGAAGGAAACTCAGTAAGAGTTTCTAGTCCAATTCGCTCATATCGCGATAACAGATATGGCTTTTTTGCACTAAAAACTAGAAGTCATGGTTATATCATTGACGGTTCAAGAAGTTGGGATAATTAGTTGATTGATCTACTTCGTATTAGACAATAATTCCCTATCTGTATTTACTGAATCATCTACGAGGCAAAACTTATCTTTAGCATTTAAAGCTAAGCTCCACTCCAGCATTACAAGTACAATAAATAATTCAAAAAAACTCAACTCTATCATTGCAAGAGCATTGGATGAAATTAGCGAGGAAATTAGTTTAGCAAACAACTTAGCTTCTATTATTATTGATGATTCAATTCTTTCTCACTCAATAATAATTAAATCTAAAAAATATGATAATATTGATCAGCAAATCAGAGAAGAAAGTCAATTAAAATGGGGAGATAAAGCTAGTAATTACTATTTTGTTTCAGAAGAAAAAAAGACTCCAAAAAACATATTTCATTCAGTTGCGATCCATCATTTTTTAAGGGAAAAAATAAAACTTAATTTTAATAATTTTGGGTTAAGTATAAGGTATATAGTTCCTTTATCATCCATTTTAACTGAAAGCTTAAAACCTTCACAATTTTCTGTGATAAAAAATGGAAATAAATATCAATTTCTTGGTAATACTAGAAAAGGGTTTACATTTTTTAAATTGAACTTTTCTGGAGATAGAAAAGTTGAAGAAAAAGTAATTGGGTTGCTTGATATTCCAAATATTAAAAAATCTGATTTGGATAAAAAAAATCTCAAATTTATATTTTTTAATAAAACAAAAATTGTTGAATATTTAGCAAACTATATTTTTAATGATATCCCATTATTAAATTTTGCTGAATCTAGTAGTTTTCAAATTTTATCTGGAAAATTAAAAGTTAAAACTCATGCTTATTCTCCATCAAGCGGAGAGTTCAAATATGATTCCCTTGTTAAAAATTTATCAGCAGGTTTTCTATCTATATTGTTCCTTTTGTTTGTAGTCTCAATGTTTTCAAATTATGATTTTTTAAATTTTGAAAACCCTTCAACCTTAAATGAAAAAAAAGAATCAGTTGATGAAATTATAGAAAAAAGATTTACTCCAAATACTTCAATGATAATGATTCAAAATTTATTAACTCTTGATGACAGATTTTCAGAAGTAACTAATTTTTTATTATTGGAAAATGAATTCATTATTAATGGTAATAAAATGGAATACGATTTACCAAATTCATATCCTGTTTTTTCAGAAGATAGGGCAAATTTTAATGAATTATTAATTAGCTTATTTGAAATTGAAAATAACTTAAAATTCAAAGTTTTTGATTCAGAAGTTCATGATCAATCATTTCAAAATGTAGTTTTAAAGTTTAGTAATTTTGAAAATTCGTTAAATGCACTATCCATTTTGAGCAAATTTGAAAATATATCATTAAGGAAAGCGTTTCTTGAAGATGATTCAAATAGTGTGCATCTCTATATTTCAATTAAAAAATGATGAAAATTAACTCTGGAATATTTAGAAATTCTAGCATTGAGATTTTAAAAAATTCTTCATTCAGACCAACTACTTCAATATGTCGAAAAAGTTTTTTTGATACTATTGGCTCGTTTAATGAGAAGTCTTTTTTGGATATATTTGCTGGTTCTGGAATTATTGGTTTTGAAGCAGCTAGTAGAGGAGCAAAAAATGTTACTTTTGTTGAAATCAATAAAAGATATTTAAATCAAATCATTTCCAACTCAAAAAATTTTGATTATGATCAATTCAATTTCATGGCAAGAGATGCATATAGATACATTAAAAAATCAGAAAATTTTGATATAATCTTTGCTGACCCGCCTTATGAGCTTTATGATCTTGATATTTTTGTTGAAAATGCTCTTAAAAAGCTAAATAAGGGGGGCATGTTAATAATTGAATGCTCATCAAAGGAAACGCTTGAAGGATTCGATAAAATTGCTAAATTCGGGGATACAAACTTACTCTATTGGAAAGTATGAAAAAGATAATATATCCAGGAACATTTGACCCAATTCATTATGGGCACATCGATATTGCAAGAAGAGCATCAAAATTGTTTGATGAAGTATACATGTGCGTATCTGATAATCAGCATAAAAATCCACTTTTCTCACATGAAGAAAGAGTAGAGATGATTGAAGAATGCACGAGTGATCTTGAAAATGTTTCAGCATTCTCAAATCCCAATAATCTTGTAGTAAAGTTTGCACAAGAAAAAGGAGCTATTGCTATTATTCGTGGTTTAAGACATGTAAGTGACTTTGAATTAGAGTTCCAGATGGCTAATGTTAATCATGGTATAAATTCTGAAGTTTCAACGATATTAATGGTTTCAAACGAGAAATTTCTTCACTTAAATTCCAGCATTATTAGAGAGTTGGCAGGATACAATACAGATTTATCAAAATTTGTGCCAAAAAATGTTGAAAAAAGATTAATGGAAAAGCTTAAAGGAAAATAATGGCGAATAAAATACAGATTAAAGATGGAAAGTTAATTGTACCAGATCAACCAATAATACCATTTATTGAAGGCGACGGAATTGGACCTGAAATATGGGCAGCATCACAAAGAGTAATTGATGCAGCAGTTGAACATACATATCATGGAGCAAGAAAAATTGAGTGGTTAGAAGTTTTATGTGGAGAAAAATCATTTCATAAAAATGGAGAATGGCTTCCTGAGGAAACTTTAGAAACTTTAAGATCTCACTTGGTTGGAATTAAAGGTCCACTAACTACCCCAATTGGTGGTGGAATTCGTTCTTTAAATGTAGCCTTGAGAAAAGAATTAGACTTGTATGCATGTGTAAGGCCAGTTAGATGGTTTAGAGGGACGCCTGCAGCTATTTTAAATCCTCAAAGAGTAGATTTTGTATTATTTAGAGAGAATACGGAAGATGTATATGCTGGTATTGAATTTGAAAATGGTTCAGATGAAGCAGGAAAAATAATTGAATTAATGACTGAATTTGGTCAAGCAAAAAAAATTAGATTCCCTGAATCAAGCTCTTTTGGACTAAAGCCAATTTCTAAAGAAGGCTCTATTAGATTGTTTGACGCAGCTCTTAATTATGCTATTGATAATAACCGAAAATCAGTTACCATAGTTCATAAAGGCAATATTATGAAGTTTACTGAAGGTTATTTTAAAAAGTGGTCTTATGCTCATGCAGAAGAACATTATGGAGATAAAGTATTTACATGGTCACAATATGACAGAATACAAGAAGAAAAAGGTACTGAAGCAGCAAATACTGCTCAGGAAAAAGCTATTTTTGATGGTAAAATTATCATTAAAGATGTTATTGCAGATGCCTTTCTTCAACAAATTTTACTTAGACCAAATGAATATGATGTAATTGCTACCATGAATCTTAATGGAGATTATTTATCAGATTCAGCTGCAGCTGCAGTTGGAGGTATCGGTATTGCTCCAGGAGCAAATATTAATTATAAATCAGGAAACGCCATTTTTGAAGCAACTCATGGAACCGCACCAAAATATGCCGGGCAAGACAAGGTAAACCCATCCTCAGTAATTCTTTCAGCTGTAATGATGTTGAACTACATGGGTTGGAAAGAAGCTGCTAATTCCATTGAATACGCTTTAGAGAAAGCAATTTTTAATAAAAAAGTCACATATGATTTTCATCGTTTAATGGACAATGCTACTTTATTAAAGTGTTCTGAGTTTGGTGATGAGATTATCAGCAAATTATAATAAACTATGTTTATCGATAATGCAAAAATTGAGTTGCAAGCTGGAAATGGTGGCAATGGCGCAGTTGCGTTTCGTCGAGAAAAATACATAGATAAAGGCGGTCCCAACGGTGGAGATGGTGGTCGAGGTGGAAATATTATTTTTGAGACCAATCCCAACCTTCATACTTTACAAGATATCCGATACAAAAAGATATATAAGGCAAAAAATGGTCAAGCTGGAGGATCTAATAATCGAACAGGAAAGTCAGGAGAGGATTTAATCATTCAGGTTCCCTGCGGTACCATTATTAAAAATCTTGAAAACCAAACTATTATCAAAGATTTAATTGAAGAAAATGAATCGCACATAATTTGCAATGGAGGAATCGGGGGAAAAGGAAATGTGCATTTTAAGTCTGCAACACGACAAACTCCAAGATTTTCTCAAGAAGGAACAAAAGGGGAGTTTTTATCAGTTGAGCTTGAATTAAAAGTTTTAGCTGATGTGGGGTTGGTTGGATTACCGAATGCTGGAAAATCAACGCTATTGTCTGTAATGACTACAGCAAAACCAAAAATTGCAGATTATCCATTTACCACATTACAACCTCATTTAGGTATAGTAAAGTATGGAGAATATCAATCCTTTGTAATGGCTGATATACCTGGTTTAATTGAAGGAGCAAGCGAGGGAAAAGGATTGGGGCATCAATTTTTAAAGCATATTGAAAGAAACAAAATTTTACTTTTTATGATTGATATTGAAGAGCAAAACCCTATTGATGTTTACAATCAATTGATGGACGAGCTTGTTGGTTTTAACAAAGACTTGCTTGATAAAGATAGATTAATTGTTAGAACCAAGATTGATACTGCATCAGAGGATGTAGATGAAAGATGGAGTTCTTTCCCAGAAGATTTCATTGATATTTCATCTGCATCAAATCAAGGTTTAAACACTTTAAAAGATAAGCTTGTATCTTTTCTATCGGCTTCATAGTATTGCTGATGTAAATTTAAAGACTTGGAGAGGTGGCTGAGTGGCTGAAAGCGGCACCCTGCTAAGGTGTTATACTCGTAAGGGTATCGAGGGTTCGAATCCCTCTCTCTCCGCATATGAATTTTTCTATTAAAAAAAGTTTA
Organism: Fidelibacterota bacterium; assembly: GCA_016777965.1. Classification (GTDB taxonomy): domain Bacteria; phylum Fidelibacterota; class Marinisomatia; order Marinisomatales; family Marinisomataceae; genus Marinisoma. The sequence goes on from JADHQL010000002.1 coordinate 109,804, forward strand.
ATTTTTATTCTATCCATTCCATTCCTACTTTTAATTTTGGTGATTGGAGCTCCGTTTAGAATATTTAGCAAACTACCTCCAATCACTAGATCTGTAATTCACAGCCCCTATAGTTTTTGTGTGGAAACATTAAGTCTAATTGAATCTAAAATTGATTTAATTTTTAACTTCATGGCAGCTTTATTCATTCTTATCTCAGTTTTTTATATTTTTCACCTCATATTTTAAAAGGAGTTATATTGGCATTAACATATTCTTCAATGCTTGCATTAGATTCAAAAATCCCTCATTTTGAGCTTAAAAATGTGTTAGATGGTAATATGTATGCTTCATCATCTCTTTCAAACGATAAGCCCTCATTAATTATGGTAATTTGCAATCATTGTCCTTATGTCATTCATTATCATGAAGAGTTGAAAGAAATGAATAGTGATTTTGGAGATAAAATCGATTTTGTAGCAATTAGTTCAAATGATATAATTAATTATCCCCAAGATGGACCAGAACAAATGAAAGAACTTTTTTTAAAACTCGGTTTATCCTTTCCATACCTATTTGATGAAACGCAAGATATTGCAAAAGCTTTAAAGGCAGAATGTACTCCAGAATTTTATCTTTATGATAATAATGATAAGTTAGTTTACAGAGGTAGAATGGATAATTCATCTCCAGGTAATGATATCGAAATTTCTGGCAATGATTTAAGAGAAGCTTGTTCAAACCTATTAAATGGAAGCACTATCTCTTCAGATCAATACCCTTCAATGGGTTGCAATATTAAGTGGAAATAATTCTTATTTAAATCTATCTATAATCGCTCTAATGATATCTCTAATAATGATTAGAATGATTGATAGAATAAACAGACCAATTATTGCAATTAAAACTATTTCAAGACTTTCAAACATTATAGGTTTGGTGAAGGTTTAAATTGAATTAATTGTTCTGCTGCATAAGCAAACTCAATTAGTTTTTTATCATCCCATTTTGATCCAATAAATGACATGCCAATTGGTAGATTATCGACATATTCAAAAGGGATAGTTACATGAGGGTAACCTGCCATTGCTGCATAGCTTCCATTTACCCAAAATTTATATTCAGCAATCGCTTCATCATCACCACCATCATGGTTAATTGCCCATGCAGGACTCCATGATAACCCAACCAAAGCTTCAATGTTATATTCCTCAATAAAGCTATCAATTTCATCTCTAGTTTGTAAAACACGCTCAAGAGCAATTAAGTATTCTTCTCTTTGTGAAGATGTTTCGTTGCTGTCATAAAAATGGCTTTGATCAAAGTGCTTTAGTACGTCATCTTTATTTTCTTCGTTAAAAGCAATTAATTCATCAAGAGTTTTAAATTCTGAATTTGAGCTTGCTAAATATTGCTCCAAACCAACTTTAAATTCATAAAGCAAGACAAGCAATTCTTCAGGACCTGGATATTCTCTTTTATCATCAATATCTACGACAACCGCACCAGCTTCTTCTAGCATCATTCTAATTTTCTTCAACATTAATTTTCCATCAGAATTCATACTGCCTGTTGGTAAAAGTCCAAATCTTTTTCCAGCAAGGCTTGAATCATTTAAGTCAGCAGAAAAATTGAAATTAAAATCTTCAGGAATATTTAGAGTTGCTGGATCATTTGGATCAATACCAGCAATGACTTCTAATACTTTTGCTGCAGAAGTCACAGAATTAGCCATAGGTCCGGCAGTATCTTGCGTAGAAGATATCGGAATGATTCCTGTTCTGCTTACAAGTCCAACTGTTGGCTTTATACCAACAATACCATTGACAGAAGAAGGGCAGCTTACAGAACCATTAGTTTCAGTACCAATTGCAACATCAACTAGTCCAGTAGCAACTACAACCCCTGAACCGGAACTAGAACCACAAGGAGTACGCATTTCTCCATATGGGTTGATAGTTTGGCCTCCCATACTAGACCATCCGCTCGTTGAGGAAGAAGAGCGAAAATTAGCCCATTCTGAAAGATTAGTTTTTCCAATAACGAAATAGCCGTTATCAATTAATTTTTGAGCCAAAAAAGCATTTTTTTCAGGAAAATTATTTTGTAATGCCATTGATCCAGCAGTGTTAGCAAAACCTACAACATCTATATTATCTTTTACAGCAATAGGTTTTAAGCCTTTCTTTAAATTTTCTTCAATTTGCTCATTAGATAATTTGCTAATATAAATATTATATTTTTGTTCAATATCTATATTTTCACTTGATTTAGAGCATCCACAGATGAAAAGAATTACCAAAATAAATATAAAATTTCTCATTTTTAAAAAACTCCCTTTTTTGTAAAGTGTACTTGACATTTTAATCAGTTTAGTTTACTATTATGTAATTTCTAATAAATGAAATTAAGGAGAAATAATGACTAAAATAACACATAAAGGATTATGGTTTAAATATTCTTCGTTAAACAAAGAAGATAAAAGCATCTTTAGAAAGATGACTGTTGTTGCACTAGTTTGTGGATTTTGTATCGGAATTGCTTCTGATAAATCAGATCTCATATTAATGTCTGAAATATTTCATCCTTGGCTTTTTTATATCATACCATTAGTAGCATTATTCTCTTTACCTCTTACTCTTAAATATTCTTTTGACTTATATGTCAGACAAGATGAACTATTTAGAAAATATCATGATTTTTCTTTGATGTCTGGTTTTATGGGTTTTGCAGTTTTTGGCGTAATTTTACATTTCATATCAGTTTATGCTGAAATTGATGTGCAATGGATAGATTATATGTTATGCTCTATTTTTGGAATGGTTATTGGTCAATTTTACTTTTTTAAAAAATTCTATGAATAATGAAAAACAATATTAAAAAACTAAGAGATGAATTGAAAATCAGTCAGAAGGATTTGGCTGAATCTTTGAACGTAAGTAGACAAACTATCAATGCAATTGAAACTGGCAAGTTTGACCCGTCACTTACTCTGACAATCAAAATTACACGCTTTTTTAACAAGAGCTTAGAAGAAATATTTATTATGGAGAAACAGTAAAAATGAAAAAATTAATTTTCCTTATTTGCCTTTCAGCAATTAGTTATGGACAGACTGTAACAAATGGCGGCTTTGAAACCAATGTTTTTAATAGAAACACCGGCGAAAGAGTCTATACTGAGTATTACGATGAAAATCAGGTAAGAATTAAAATGATTCGAACTGTAAAAGGGAGAATGAATCATGGACCGTATAAAGATTTTTATGAAAGCGGAGCATTAAGAACAGAGGCAAATTATCGTAATGGAAAATTTGATGGTTTATATACTTTTTACCATGAAAATGGACAGATTTATGTACAAGTTGATTATAAGCGAGGGAATTTAAATGGAGATGTATCGTTTTTTGACGATCAAGGCCAATTAATTGAGATGATTAAATACAAAAATGGTAAACCAGTTAACGGAGAAAAATAAAATGGAATCAAGAATACAAAATGGATTTTTAAGAGCAATTATTTTTATGCCTTTATGGTTAATAACAATGGGAATAGTAGTAACCATTGGCTCAATAATAGTTATGACAATTTCAGGAGTTGATATGGCTGATCAAGCAGCTGTCGAAGCTTTATTTGATGTAAGTTTTGATTCACCTGTAATGTTAACCTTAACTGCTTTTCAAGTATTGGGAAGTTTTTGCGCTTTGTGGCTCGCAACAAAGTTTATTGATAGAAAACCTTTAATGTCTATTGGATTATCTGTAAAAGATAAAGCAAACGAAATGTTAGTCGGGTTAGGATTTGCATTAGCATTCATTGGAGGATTATTCCTTTTATTATGGCTTTTGGGTGCTATAACCATCACAGGTTATGTTGGTTTTAAACCAGGAGTTTTCTTTGTTAGTATGATGTTATTTTTAGCAGCATTCGATGAAGAGCTTATTTTTAGAGGATATATTTTAAACAGCATGATGGATTCATCTAGTAGATGGGTTGCACTTGCTGGTTCTTCAGCACTATTTGCTCTGATGCATGCTGGAAATCCAAGTGTTTGGAGCAATTGGGTACCAATGACTGAATTATTTGCTGCAGGATTCATTTTAGGTATAAGCTACACTTTTACTAAGAATTTATGGTTTCCGACATTTTTTCACTTTGGATGGAATTTTTTCCAAGGACTATTCGGTTTTGAAATCAGTGGAATTAATGTTAATTCATGGAAGATGATTAGTCATGAGAATACAGGTAACGTTCCTGATATTATTTCGGGTGGAGCGTTTGGTATTGAGGGCTCAGTAATTACTTTGTCATGTACCATCATTTGTACTTATTTTATCTATAAGTACTATAATGAACTCGACAAATAAAATATTCTCACTTTGCATTGCACTAGCGTGCTTTGTATTAGCATATAAGTTTTATCCTTCTTCAAACATCCCAGAAGGGATGTTTGAAGATCCTAATACTGGAAAGCCAATGCTGCTTGGCGAAGTCTTAATTGATGAATTAAAACAAGAACCTTTCGCAGAATGGTACAATGATGAATTTGATAATTATGAACTTGATGTTGAGCTTCTAAACGCCATATCAGAACCAAATCAATATAACTATGAGCTTTTTTTAGGAACATGGTGCGGTGATAGCAGAAGAGAAGTGCCAAGATTAGAAAAAATTTTCATTGAGCTTGGAATTGATTTTAACCAAATAACTATTATCGCAGTTGATAGAGAAAAAGTTAGTCCTAGTAATGAGCAAGAAGGTAAAGATATTCGATATGTTCCCACTCTCATAGTTAAAAGTAACGATGTTGAAATTGGAAGAATTGTTGAATCTCCTTCATCTGAATCTGCTACACTAGAAAGCGATTTATTTGAAATCTCATTAGGTATTCCACCAACACCAAATTATAGCGAGGAATAAATATGTGGAATTTTATAAAATTTTTATTTTTTTCATTGATTACATTTGGGATTTATCCATTGTATTTTTATGTCACAAGACAAGAAGAGACAAATGAGCTTTTAAAAGAAATACGTGAAGAGCTAAAAAGAAATGGATAATAGCTACTTTAATGTTGAAATAATAGGTTGGTTTGGATCAGCATTAGTCTTGATATCCTTTTTTTGGGATGGACTTAAAATGAGAATGATTAATGGGTTAGGCGCTGCATTTTGGGTGCTTTATGGAATTCTTATTGGAAGTGAAAGTTTAATGTTCGTAAACAGCGCAATTATTTGTATTCACCTTTATAAAGTACTAATTAAGTAAAACTATCTACTTTGTCTTTTCAGAAAGAAAAGCGGTAGATGCATTAAAAATAATTTCTTTTCTTTCATCCTTTAATCTTTCTAAAGCTCTTGGCATCACCGCTAGACGAGGATTAGTTTTAAAATATTCAAGATTATTTTTTATAAATGACCAGTAAAGCCCATCAACAATATCACACCAAGGGCCTTTCTTAAAGTTGCTCATTTTCATTATATAGCTTGATCCACAAATATAAGGTTTTGTTGAGAAGACACCTCCATCAGCGAATGTTCCCATACCATAAACGTTTGGTACCATAACCCATTCTGAGGAATCAACAAACATTTCCATAAACCATTTATAAATTTCATCCGGATGAACTCCTGAAAGATTCATAATATTTGAAATAACCATTAATCTATTAATATGATGGGTGTATCCATGCTCTAAAGTAAGTTTTATCGCATTATCTAACGGTTCGATACCAGTTGTACCATCATACCAGTCCTGGGTCATTTTTCGCTCATTTTTAAAGAAATTAAAGCCAATCTGTTTTTGACTTCTTGTTTGATATACTCCTCTGATAAATTCTCTCCAACCCATTATTTGTCTCACAAAACCTTCAACAGAGTTGATAGAGATTTTATTTGATTTGCTAAATGCGACCGCTCTTTCAATAACTTCCATTGGAGTTAGTAAGCCAATATTTAATAAGGGGCTAATTGCAGAATGAAATAAAAAACTATGATTATCGTAAATTGCATCCTCATAGGGACCAAACAGCTCAAATTTTATATCGAAAAATTTATCAAGATATTCAAGAGCTTCTTTTCGATTAAATGGAACCCAAAAATCTTCCGACGTATCTCCAGGATGATCAGTAAAATTTTTATTAATAAATTCATTTATAGTCAATAGATGACTACTTGAATATTTTTTATTTGATGGGATTTCAAGACCTTTAGGTATTTTTTTTCTATTTAATTCATCATAATTCCACTGACCACCCAATGGTTTTCCATCCTCCATAAGAATATTTAGCTCTTTTCGTGTTTTTCTATAAAAATTTTCAAGTAATAAGGTTCTTTTTCCCTCTTGATAATTTTTAAAATAACTCCTGTTATGAATAAACATTGGGGATTGTAGAACTTCAAATTCAATAGTTTGATTTTCTAAAAAACCTAAAAGCGTAGATTCAAACTCTTTATCTTCAATTTCATAGATATAGATTTTATTTGGCTTAATAGTTGCAATAGTTTCTTCGAGTTTTGAAACAAAAGAGGATTCAAATCTGTCATTAAAATCTCTATAATGAAGTTTATAGCCAGAATCATACATTTCATCTCTGTATTCTCTCATAGATGTAAGAAAAAATGAGATTTTCTTTTTATGATGTTTTTCATAAGTACATAAATCGAAATCTTCGCACATAAAAATATCTGATATTTCTTGAGGATGATTGCTTTTATCAAAAAGTTGATTTCCTAAAACAATCAGTAAAGACTTCATTTATTTTTGACTGTTCTTGTATTCTTCAGGAGTGAGTGTTTTCATAGTAAGGGCATGAATTTCACCATGCATGTACTCATCAAGAGCTTTATAAACTAACTGATGTCTTTCAATTAAACTCATTGACTCAAAATCAGGACTCACTAATGTCATACTCAAGTGATAATTACCTTCAAAAGTAGCATGATTTTCATGCTGAGCAGTGTAGTCATAGACATTAATGTAGTCTACAATAATTTCATCTGAAATTTTTTTAGAAATTATGTTCTGTAATTCTTCAAGCTTCATTGTAAATTCCTTAAGTGATGTCTGAATTTAATTCAAAATTCATAAAATACTTATGTCTTTTACTCTTTTTAAAAGGGTGTGCATACTTTAATACATTTTACAACGCTGAAGAGCACTTTGATCTTGCTGAAAGAATTAGAATTGAAAATTTAGGAAATCAGATTCCTTCCAGAGCAATTCAAGAGTATGGAAGAGCAATAGATAAATCAGAAAAAGTTCTTAGAGAGTATTCTGATAGTAGGTATGTTCAAGATGCTAAGTTAATAAAAGGAAAATCTCATTATTTCAGACGTGAGTATGATAGCGCAGTCCTCATTTTCAATCAACTGCTTCAAGAAGAGGAATTTGATCAAGAAGCAAGATATTGGTTAGCACTTTGTAAATGGAGAGATTTAAAGCCTCAGCCTGCAATTAATGATTTAAAGAACTTAATTGAAGAAGTAGACTCAGAAGAGTTTATGTCGAGAATATATCTTTCTCTTGGTGAAATTTATCTAAGTATTGATAACTCAGAAGATGCTTACAATAATTTCAATAAGGGAGCAAATCTTAGTAAAAATAGACTGCTAAGAGAGCAAGTATATTTTCAAATTGCAGAAATTTCATTTGAAAATTCAGATTTCGAAAACGCATTGGAAAGTTATCAAAAAGTATTAAGCAACACAGTTTCAATCACCAGAATTCAAGACTCAAACTTAAAAATTGTACAAATCTATCGCTTAAGAGGGGACCTTGAAAAGTCGGCTAACAGGATTCAGGAATTGATTATTGATGAAGATTTTAACTCAATCAAATCTGATTTAGATTTAGAGCTTACCAAAATCGAGTTTGATAGAGGAAAAGTAGATTTTGCTATTCAAAATTATGATCGAATAGGAAAAGATTATCCAAACACTCAAACTGCTATTGAGTCATATTATCTTTTATCAGAGATTTATCTTAGAGCTCCATATGTAGATTTTGAAAAAGTACAATTTTTTATGAATGAATCAATGCGACAGAATACAAACTCACCCATAAAACAAATCATAGATAAGAGAAGAAATGAAGTTGAAAAGTTGATTAAGCTTGATGCCGAATTAAAACAACTTAAAGAATCTGAAAGAGTAGAAAGTTTATTTCTTGCTGGACAGATATTGGCTTTTAATCTTTCAAAACATGAAGAATCAAAAATGTATTTTGAAGAAATTGTAAAAAAACATCAATTTAGCGATTATTTTCCTCGATCACTTTTTGCTTTATATACAATTAACATGAAGATTGGAAGTGAGGAATATTTAATTTACAGAGATAAGATCATATCAGATTATCCAAGCTCTGATTTTGCTAAATATATTATCAATTCTGAAGGTATTGGTATAGATCATTTACCATCAAAAACTTTATCACAAGCAGAGAAACTCAAGGACAAAGATTTAAATAAATCGTTAATGCTCTATAGAGAAGTTATGAAAATTGATAAATCTTCTGATTCTTCAAAGATTGCAGCTTATTTTTTAGGTATGCATTTTGACTATGAAGTATCGCTTATAGACAGTGCTAGATATTATTATGAATTTTTATCTGAAAACTTTCCTAGCTCTCCTCAAGCTGAAAATGCAATCAAAAGATTAGAGGTTTTAAATGCTCAATAAACTTAGGGCAAAAATGCTTTCTTTACAGTTCAGAGCAATTCGAAGAGCAGTTATAGTTTTAATAGCTAAAATTCCTAAAGATTTAGAGAGAGCAATTACTTTTGGAGATGCTTTAAATCATTTTTTAATGATTTCTCCTTTTGGTCCGTTATTCAAATTTTCTATACCAAAAAATATTCAAGTGAATATTCATGATTTAACTTTCGATTCACCGATAATATCAGCTTCATTTAAGGATGATGTAAGTTCATTGTTGCAATGGCAATTAATTGGTATTGGCGGTATAACTTATAAAACAGTGCTAAAAATGCCATCTGAGGGCAATTTAAGGCCAAGAATACAGGAAGTAAAACATGATGGTAAGTATGCAATATTAAACTCTTTAGGGTTGCCTACAAAAGGAGTTGCGAAATTCCTTCCTCAAATTAACAATAAAAAATTAACAAAATTTAATAGACCTATAGGAATCAGCATTGGAGGAAATTCATTCGAAGAATATCTTTCAGTATTTAGCGATATAGATAATCACCTAAATACTATAGATTTTTCTCAATTTTTTTATGAAATAAATATAAGCTGTCCAAACACTGACGATGGTAAATGTTTAAGTGATGATTTAGAAAGTTTAAAAAATTTAATAATTAAATTTAGAGACATTTCGTCTAGAATGATTGTTGTGAAAGTTTCTCCAGATAGTACGAATGAAGAAGTGTTAAAAGTTTGTGAAATTTTATCTAATTTTTCCAAGACTGCTATTAATATTGGAAATACTAGATATGTAAAAGCTAGTGATGTAGGCTTATCATCAAAAACCTTTTCTAAAGAGGGAGGAGGATTGAGCGGAAAAAGTCTTTATCCCAACACTTTAAGAATGGTAAAGTTGGTTGCTTCAAATTATGATCTACCAATTATTGCTACAGGCGGTGTATCATCATATGACAATGTTAAAGAGTTGCTTGATAATGGTGCATCTTTGACAGGAATGGCTACGTTGCTAGTGAGTGATCCATTTCAAATTCCTCTGATTAACTATAGGCTTTCAAATGATTAGAATTCTATTAATCTTCCTAGTTTTTATCACTGCTTGTGGATCAAATATTGCATATGGTGATTATGTCGACACAACCGGTTGGTCGAGAAAGGAAATTGAATCAATTAAAAATCACCCTAAAACTCAAATTGGCATAGCCTCTTACTATGGAAAGAAGTTCCATAAAAAACGTACTGCTAATGGAGAAATTTTCAATATGTATAAAGTAAGCGCTGCTCATAAATCATATCCGCTTGGAACAAAAGTTCGGGTTACAAACCTTGAAAATGGTAAATCAATTAAGCTTGTAATTAATGATAGGGGACCATTTGTTAGTGGTAGAATAATTGATCTTTCATATAAAGCTGCAAGAAAATTAGACTTTGTAAATCAAGGAACTGTTAAAGTTCGAATTGATGTAATTCGCTTAGGTGATAACAAGTATTATAAATGAAAAAAATTTGCTGTATAGTTAATCCAGTAAGTGGGTTAAAGAAATCACTTAAAGTATATTATAAAGCAAAAAAATATTTTAAAAAATCCAACTTTTACTTGTCATTGTTTGTTTCAGAATATCCAAATCACATAAAAGACTATGTATCAAAAATTGATAAAAATACTTTTGATAGATTAATAATTTTTGGTGGAGATGGAACGATCAATGAAGTTGTAAATGGATTGTTAGATTCTAATAATCTTCAAAATTTTAAGCTTGGAATTGTTCCAACCGGTTCTGGTAATTCAGTAGCTCATGATACTGGTTTATTGGATATTGAAGATGCGATCCAAAGATGCGCTGGTGATGTTACCATGAAAATGGATGTTAATCTGGTTGATTTTGATTCATTTTCAAGATTAAGTGTAAGCGTTTTAGGCTGGGGTATGTTTTCTTTTGGAAACAAAAGAGCAGAGAAATTAAGACTTTTGGGTCCAACAAGGTATGATGTTGCTTCAATAATAACACTTTTAGAGAATAAAATTCATAAAGCTGAAATTCTAGTAGATGGAGAACATAAAGTGCTTGAATGTGCTTTTATAGTTGGGTGTAACACTAAACATACAGGCAAAGGGATGATTGTTGCTCCTAAAGGTGGTTTTCATGATAAAAAGATAGATCTTATAACAGTTGGTAAAAACGTTAATAGGTTTCAAGTATTTGAGGTTTTTCAAAAGGTTTATAAAGGTACTCACATAGATTTACCATTTGTTGAGAATGTTAAAGTTGATTCTTTTTCAATCGATCCTGGAGAAATGAGTTGTTACAATATTGATGGAGATATTGTCGAGAGTCAAAAAGCATCGGTAAGAGTAATTCCTGAAGCAATTAATCTTTTGATATAAACAAAAAATAATTATTTTATGAAAAATGTCATCACTTCAATCTAGAATTTTTATAGGGTTAATAGGTTTCCCCTCAGTTATTTATGTGATTTTAAATCATATTCTAGTTTTTAACATTATTGTCGTGTTCTGCTTTACATTAGCATTCAGAGAGTTTATCAAGATTGTCAGTAATTTTGATAATCGTACTTATTGGTTGTTCTTCGGTACAATTTACATTTTTGGGAGTATGATGTCTTTAATTTATTTGAGAAGTATAGATAGTCTTTTAAGTTATCCATTTACTTTTTTGTTGTTTGCTGGAGTCATGATTAATGATTCAATGGCATACATTGTTGGTAAAACAATTGGAGGACCAAAAATTCTTCCAAATATTAGTCCAAAAAAAACTTATTCAGGCCTTTTTGGAGGGCTATTTGGTTCCATAATATTTATTATTCTTTGTGATAACTATTTCTTAAATGGATTTTCTGAATTTTCACTTACAAATACAGACAAAATATTTTTAGTTTTTGTTTTTAATATTGTTGGATTTTTTGGTGATAGTTTCGAATCATTAATTAAGCGAAAGGCAAATATTAAAGATTCCTCTAGCTTGCTTTTAGGGCACGGAGGAATGTTAGATCGGTTAGACTCTTTAATATTGACAACACCAGTAACAATGTTTTATGTTATTGCGTATTATTTATGAACAAAAAAATTAAATCAATTTTAGCTACCGATTGTGGTAGCACTACAACTAAAGCTGTCTTAATTGAATTTAAAGAAGACAGATATCACCTCACTTTTAGGGGAGAAGCTCCAACTACAGTAGAAGCACCATTTGAAGACGTTACCAAGGGTGTTTTGAATGCTGTTATGGAGATTGAAGAGCTTTCTGGAAGAACTATATTAGATGGAGATAAAATTATCACTCCTGATGATGGTTCAAAAGGTGTGGATATTTATGTATCAACCAGTTCAGCTGGTGGAGGCCTTCAAATGATGGTAGCAGGGGTAGTGAAATCTATGTCGGGAGAGAGTGCAGAGAGAGCTGCTTTAGGAGCAGGGTCAATTGTTATGGATGTTCTTGCTTCAAATGATGGACGATTACCTCATGAGAAAATTACAAGAATTAGACAACTTAGACCCGATATGATCCTTTTATCTGGAGGAACAGATGGCGGTACGACTACTCATGTTATGGAATTGGCAGAAATATTAGCTGCTGCAAATCCACGTCCTCGCCTTGGACAAAATTATAAGCTGCCAGTTATTTATGCTGGAAATAATAAAGCACAAGACTCTATAAGAGAAACTCTTGGTGAGATTTCTGATTTGGATATTGTCGATAATATCCGACCAGTTTTAGAGCAAGAAAATCTTGAACCATCTCGAGATAAAATTCATGACTTGTTTATGGAACATGTTATGGCACAAGCACCAGGGTACAAAAAACTTATGTCATGGACAGATGCTCCTATTATGCCAACACCTGGAGCTGTAGGCTCATTGATTGAGATGATAGCTAAAAAAGAAAATATTTCTGTTGTTGGTGTTGATATAGGTGGAGCTACCACTGATATTTTTTCAGTTTTTGAAGGTAAATTTAACAGAACTGTAAGTGCTAATCTTGGAATGAGTTATTCTATATGTAATGTTTTAGCTGAGTCAGGATTAGATAATGTTTTACGTTGGGTTCCTTTTGATATTGATCGAAGTGAATTAACAAACCGAATTGGTAATAAAATGATTAGGCCCACGACAGTTCCTCAATCTCTTGAAGAGCTAGTTATTGAACAAGCTATTGCTCGAGAGGCGCTACGTTTATCATTCATTCAACATAAAGAATTTGCAACCAGCTTAAAAGGTGTACAGTCAGAAAGAACTATTTCTGATGCATTTGAACAATCTTCAAGTGGTCAATCATTAGTAAATATGATGGACTTAGATTTGCTTGTAGGTTCAGGAGGTGTATTATCTCATGCTCCTAGAAGACAGCAATCAGCAAGAATGTTAATTGATGCATTTATGCCTGAAGGCATTACTCAGTTGGCAGTTGACTCAATATTTATGATGCCTCAATTAGGTGTTTTAGCAAATATCGATAAAGATGAATTAAAAGAAGATGCATCCCAAGCCGCTTTGGAAGTATTTGATAATGATTGTTTGATACGATTAGGAACATGTGTAACTCCTGTAGGAAATGCTAAGCCAAACTCTAAAATGGCAGATGTTACTTTAACTTTTGGTGATGGTTCTGTCAAAGAAATTGAAATAAACGAAGGTTCTCTTGAAATGATGGAGCATCCTTATGATGAAGTTAAGGTTCATATAAAGCCAGCAAGAGGTATTGATGTAGGATCTGGAAAAGGCGAAGAATTAGAATCTGTAATCTATGGTGGAGTTGTTGGGCTAATTTTTGATGGAAGAAATAGACCGATTACTTTATCTAAAGAGTCAGATCAAAGAATTGATAGTTTGTTAAGCTGGTCAAAAGCTGTAGATGAATATCCTAAAGGAGAAATGTTTTAATGGCTCATTCATACACACCCGGTCTTAAAGTTTTAAAGAAAACAATTTTTAAAAAAGAGAGAATTTTACCACTTAAAGGTGATGTGCTTGTGAAAAGTGGAGACCAATTAACTCCTGATACAATTGTTGCATCTACAAATCTTCCAGGAAATGTTCAAATGCTTAAAGTAAGTAACATATTGAATATTGATCCTAAAGATGTTGTGGAGGCTCTTCAGGTAAAAGAAGGGCAGGAAGTTAAAAAAGGGGATATCATTGCAGAAACTTCTGGTATTTTTGGAATGTTTAAATCATCTGTCGAAAGTCCAGTTGATGGCACTATTGAATCTATTTCTCAAAGTACTGGTAGAGTTGTGGTTAGAGAAGCTCCTATACCTGTTGAGGTTGATGCTTATGTGAGTGGTGTTGTTGATGAAGTTATTCAAAACGAAGGCATAGTGTTAAAATCTAATGCTGCATTTATTCAAGGTATTTTTGGAATTGCTGGAGAAAAAAGAGGCGATTTATTAGTAGTTTCATCTGGTCCTGGCGAAGAACTCACTGCAGATCAAATTACAGCTAATATGAAGGGAAAAATTTTAATAGGAGGATCTTTTCTTAGTCTAGAGGCTTACAAAAAAGCTTTAAGTATTCAAGTTGCTGGCATTGTAGTTGGAGGTTTTAATTATTATGATTTAAAAGCTATTCTTGGGTATAATTTGGGTGTAGCAATTACTGGTACAGAAAAATTAAATACAGCTCTTATAGTAACAGAAGGTTATGGCTCTATTCCAATGAGTGAAGCTACTTTTTCATTGCTGAAAGAAAATGATGGTAAAGCTGCTTCAATAAATGGTGCGACACAAATTCGAGCTGGAGTTATTAGGCCAGAGATAGTTATTCCAATTGATTCTGGAAATACAGATGAGGATTCAAGTTCAAAAATGCCTGAAGGTATTCAAGAAGGAAGCACTGTAAGAGTTATTAGAAGTCCTAATTTTGGAAAAATTGGAAAAGTAATTTCATTACCATCTGAGCTAAATAAGATGGAGTCAGAGACGATGGTTCGTGTTGCAGAAATTAACATAGATGGAAAAAATATTTTGATTCCAAGAGCTAATTTGGAGATGGTAGAAACCGAATGAACGGCTCATTAAAGTTAGAAGATAAAGCATTTCTAACTAAGCTTGCCGAGGAAGTTAAGGCAAGAAGAATGACAACTCCTGCTATATTTTTTTTAGAAATGATGAGACCTTTAAACTTTGTTGGAAGCCAAGCTATGATTTTTTTTGGGCCAATAATTAGTGCATTTGTCAAAACAGATAGTTATTATAAGGCTGCTGAAATTTTTGAAAATCACAACAGCGTTGAATTTTTAATTCAAGAAATTGAGAGACTAGACAAAAATGAATAATAAGTTCACAGTATATGCAGTTGGAATAGTAGGTATTATTTTACTTACCTTTCTATTATCTGTTGTTCCTGATTCATTGAACTTCTTCAGAGAAGAACAATCAGCAATGTTCGTTTTTACTTTAATTGTAATTATGATTATGCTATATGAGGTAAAGCTTGCAAAATCTTCATCAGCACCAACTTTCTTAAGAACTATTCCAGGACTTAAAGCTGTAGAAGAAGCTGTTGGGAGATCTACGGAAATGGGTAAACCAATTCTTTACGTTCCAGGAATTATGGATATGAATGAGGTAGAAACTGTTGCAGGTGTAGTTGTGCTTGGTCATGTTGCAAATATGACAGCCCAATATGAAACCGAGTTAGATGTACCTGTTGCTAGAGCAATCGTTATGCAATCTGCTAGACAAGTAACTAAAGAAGCTTATTTAACTCAGGGTAGACCTGAAATGTATAATGAAGATATGGTCCACTATATTACTGATGATCAATTTGCTTATGCTGCGGCAGTAAATGGAATAATGCAAAGGGATGAGCCAGCAGCATGTTTATATATGGGTAAATTCTTTGCTGAATCATTATTATTTGCTGAAACAGGTAATAGCATTGGTGCTATTCAAATTGCCGGTACAGGCTCACAAACTCAAATACCGTTCTTTGTTACTGCTTGTGACTACACATTAATGGGTGAAGAGTTTTTTGCTGCAAGTGCTTATTTAACTAAAGAGCCAGAATTAATTGCTGGTATTACTGCTCAAGATATTATTAAAGTTATTTTAATAGGATTTATTTTACTATCAATCGTTTCAAGAGCATTTTTTGATTTAGATGTTACTGATTTTAATCTTATAACATGGCTGGGATTATAAAATGTTATTGAAGAGATATATCCCAATAGCTATTGTTGCTTTTTTTGGAGCCCTAACTTTAAGCGCATGGTTTATCGATAATGAAACAATCGAAACATTTGCTAATGATGATGCTACCCAATTCTTTGATATTATCGCAGCTTTTGCTGTTTTTCTTGGTGCTCTAAATCTATTGAAGTTACAGTTTATAAAAGTGTTAAAACAGCAATCTGGTTGGATATATAGTGCTGTTGCTATTGCTTCTTTCTTTTTTGCATTTATTATTGGTTTTTTTATTAGAGGTGCATATTTCGTAGGGGAAGATGTATACTTTAGTCAAAAAGCTGCTGAAGCTGCAATTTTGAGCTCAGGATCATCTCAGGTCGCTGTTCCAGTTGATTGGGGAGCACACGTTCAAACGGATGGTAGTTTATTCCAATGGATGTTTAAATATATCTTTTCTCCGCTATCAGCAACTATGTTTGCATTACTTGCTTTCTTTGTTGCTTCTGCATCATTTAGAGCATTTAGAGCAAGAAATTTTGAAGCCTCATTGTTATTGGTAGCTGGTATTATAATAATGCTAGGAAGAGTGCCTATTGGAAGTTTGATCTCCAGTTGGACAATTATGTACATTTTAGCCTTTAGCATTGGTATTGGTATTAATTCTTATGTTAAAAACCGTAATATTGTTTTTGGATGGATTTTAGGTAGCTGTGGATTAATTACCGGATTTGGAATGACTATGGGTTGGCCAATTGATCAACCAGCGATTTTCTTTTTACCTGCTTTACAAGAATGGATTTATCTTGTTCCTAATCTAGCAGGTTCAAGAGCAATTTTAATCGGTATAGGACTTGGAATTGTCGCAACAAGTCTTAGATATATATTTGGTTTAGAAAAATCATATTTAGGTGAATAATGAAATTTTTAGAAAATATAATATTAAAGCTTGGTGCAGTTGATAGAAGAGTCATCTTTTTTTTAATTGGGTTAGCTGTTCTTATTCCGCTTTTAACGCCAATTAGTTTACCAGTTAGAGAGACACCTACAACTGTAAAGTTTTATGATGGAATTGAGGATATACCAAAGAACTCAAAAGTATTAGTTTCGTTTGATTATGGTCCTAGTACCCGTCCTGAAATTCACCCAATGAATGTTGGAGTTTTACGTCATATGTTGCGTAATGGTCACCAAATTTATATATCATGTTTGTGGCCTGATGGTATTTACATGGCATTAGATGCTTTGGAAGAAATTACTGATGAAGTTAATCCTGATAATGTATCTACATTTGATATCAAAGAATATGAAGACTATATCTTATTGGGTTATAGACCTGGCGCTGAAGCAGTCATTAAAGGGTTGGCAAGCGATTTAAGAAAAGTATATACTGTTGACGCAAATGGAAACTTTATTGACGACATTGAAATGATGGATGATATCAAAAACTTGAACGATTTTGCATACATTTACAGTGGATCAGCTGGCTATCCTGGAACATTTGAGTGGGTAAAGTATGGTGGAGATCCTACTGGAGTTCCTATGTCTTCAGGTACCACATCAGTTCAGGTAAATGAAGTTATTCCTTATGTGCAAACTGGGCAGCTAATTGGATTATTGGCTGGTATGCCTGGAGCCGCAGAATATGAAAAATTAATCAATGTACCTGGAATTGCTATTCAAGGTATGGCCGCACAATCATTTGCGCACATTGTTATAGTATTATTTATTGTATTTGGTAATTTAGCATTCTTTATCAAACAGAGAAGGGATAGGAAGTATTAGTATGAGTTTTTCAGCAATATTAGGAGCATGGATTGCCACGTTTTTAACCCTTGGCATTTTTTCTTATCTTTATAGAGATAATCCATTTTATAAGATTGCTGAAAATGTATTTGTTGGCGTGTCTGCTGCATATGTAGCAGCAATAAGCTTTTGGACACAAATTTATCCAAATCTTCTTGGAAGACTATTCCCAAAAGATGGTCCGCTTGCCTTTACTGGTTTAGTGTTTGATTTTAATCATGAATTTAATATTCTTTATTTATTTCCAATGTTATTGGGGGTTATGATGTTAATTAGTGTCTTTCAACAATTTAATTGGATGGCACGCTGGGGTATTGCATATACCGTTGCTATCGCAGCAGGATTAAAAGCATTTGGTTATTTAAATTCAAATGTTCTTAATCAAGTTAGTGCGAGTTCTGTCGATATATTTAGTGGCTCTTTACCATTTTTCAGCTTAGGTGGAGACAGTGTTTTTAATAATATTGTTCTCGTAGTAGGCACTTTAAGCGCATTGATGTACTTCTATTTTTCTAAAGAGCAAACAGGAAATTTTGGAAGATTTACAAGATTAGGTATTTATTTCCTTATGGTAAGCTTTGGAGCATCATTTGGATTTGCAGTCATGGGTAGAATTTCATTATTAGTTGGAAGATTTAACGATTTAATTGAATATTCGTCTGCAGATTACAATTATGCAACTCTTGGCGTCTTGGTGTTCATTATCGTTACTTTAGGATTCTGGTCATTCCAAAATCCTGAACGAAAGGAGAACTAGTAAATGAACAAATCTGATATTAGAAAAGTTATCAGCAAAAGTATTTTAGCTGATGGGATGTCACCTGTTATAGATCTTGAAAAATCACATGGATCATGGTTGGTTGATAAGGTTACTGGAAAAGAATATTTAGATTTATTTTCAATGTTTGCCTCTTTGTCAGTTGGTTATAATCATCCATACGTTTTAGAGCAATCTGAAAGGTTAAAAGTGGCTGCAATCAATAAGCCTGCAAATTCAGATATATATTCTCAGGAAATGGCCGAGTTTGTTCAAACTTTTAAAAGGGTCGCGCAACCAGACTATCTTCCACTAACATTCTTTATTGAAGGCGGAGGTTTAGCTGTTGAAAATGCATTAAAAGCAGCATTTGATTGGAAGAGAAGGAAAAACTTAGCAAAAGGCAGTTCTGCAAAAGGAGAAAAAGTTATTCACTTTCAACAATGTTTTCATGGTAGAACAGGTTACACTATGTCATTAACTGACTCTCCTGATAAACGTAAAGTTATGTATTACCCAAAATTTGATTGGCCAAGAATTACCAATCCAAAAATAACTTTTCCTATTGAAGATAATTTAGATAGTATCATTGAGCTTGAAAATAAAGCAATTGCAGAGATTAAAGATGCGATCAATGCAAATCCTGATAATATTGCCTCCATCATCATTGAGCCAATTCAAGGTGAAGGCGGTGATAACCATTTCAGATGTGAGTTTATGCAAGCTTTAAGAGATATTGCGGATGAGAATGATATTATTCTCATTTATGATGAAGTTCAAACTGGTGTAGGAGTTACCGGAAAAATGTGGGCTCATCAGCACTTTTCTACTGGTGTCTGTACAAGCAATTGTAATTGTGGAGATGGTCTTTCTGCTAAACCTGATATCATTTCATTTGGTAAAAAAACACAGGTTTGTGGTGTGGCTGCTAGCACTAGGTTTGATGAGGTTGAAGGCAATGTTTTTCGTGAGTCATCTCGTATAAATTCTACATGGGGTGGAAGTTTAGTCGATATGGTAAGATTAACAATTTATCTAGAGCTTATTGAAAAAGAAAATCTTGTAGATAAGGCTGCACAAACAGGTTTATTCTTGCAACAAAGCTTACACGATCTTCAAAATGAATTTCCTGCTTTAGTCTCCAATGCTAGAGGAAAAGGATTATACTGTGCTTTTGATCTTCCGTCCAGCGAAGATAGAGACAAATTAGCTAATCTATTACTTGATGAAGGATCTATTCTGTTAGGTTCAGGAAATTATTCTATTAGATTTAGGCCTCATTTAAATGTTACCGAAGATGATATCAATTTCGGTATGGATTGTTTTAGAAGAGCTCTTAATAAATTGTCATAATGTCTGATAAAGGTCAGTTATTTGTCGTTGGAACTCCAATTGGCAACTTAGAAGATATAACTCTTAGGGCAATATCTACTCTCCAAAATGTTCAAATAATTCTTGCTGAAGACACAAGAAATTCAAAAAAATTATTAAACGCTCATAACATCGATACTAAAATGATGAGCTATCATGACCATAGCAGTGAAAAGGAAATAAAAAGGATAATTAATTTATTACTTGAAGGACAAAATTTAGCACTTATTTCAGATGCTGGAACACCTACAATCAGTGACCCGGGTTATGGTTTAATTAGACATTGTATTAAACATGATATTACTATCATCCCAATTCCAGGAGTATCATCAATTACTGCAGCTTTGAGTGTATCAGGACTACCGTCAGACTCGTTTACGTTTATTGGTTTTTTACCTCAAAAAAAAGGTAGATTGAAAAAAATTAATCAGTTGAAA
The DNA here is from genome assembly GCA_016777965.1 of Fidelibacterota bacterium. Lineage (GTDB taxonomy): Bacteria > Fidelibacterota > Marinisomatia > Marinisomatales > Marinisomataceae > Marinisoma. The sequence continues at coordinate 129,959 of JADHQL010000002.1, forward strand.
GAATTGGATAATACCATCATTCTTTTTGAAAGTCCATTCAGACTTGAAAAGACATTAAATCAATTATTAGAATATCTCGGAAATAGATCTGTAGTAGTTGGAAGAGAATTAACTAAGTTGTATGAAGAAGTTATTAGAGGTAATTTAAGCGATATAATTGTGCATTTTTCTAAATCAAAAATAAAAGGTGAAGTAGTAATCATAATAGGTAAGGACGATGACAGAATCAATTTCTAGCGGAAAGTTTATAACAGTTGAAGGTATTGATGGTTGTGGTAAAACAACCCAAGCTGAATTTATTATTGATGGATTTGTGGAAGCAGGTCTTCCAGCTAAGCTGGTTAGAGAGCCAGGCGGAGATCCGATTTCTGAGTCTATTAGAAAATTATTACTTCATGCAGAAGAGTCTATGTCGGATAGAGCTGAAGCATTGCTTATGATTGCTAGCAGAGCTCAATTGACAGACAAGGTAATTCTACCTCAAGTAATTAATGGAACATGGGTTGTTGCGGATAGGTACGCAGATTCAACTTTAGCATATCAAGGCGGAGGCAGAGGCTTGAGTATTAAGTCTTTAGATAGTATAAATGAATTTGGTACATATACTCTCAAACCTGACTTGACATTTTTTATTGATATTTCAGTTGATGTTGCAAATACTCGAATGAGAGTTAAAAGAGATAGAATTGAGAAAGAGGGAGACGGATTTCAGCAAAGAGTAAGAGAGCAATATTTAAAATTGCTTGAAAATGAACCTGAAAGAGTAATTTTAATTAACGGTGAACAATCAATTGAAGATGTTCGAACTGAAATCTGGAACCATGTAAAAGAAAAACTTGAACTATGAAATCATTTAAATCTTATTTTTACGCACTGTTAGTTTTAACAGTTATTTCCTTTAGTTATGTTAGGACGCAGCAAATGGATATTTACAGAGAAATTGCTCGTTCTCAGCAGCAAATAATGACTGTTTATAAATATCTGCTTACGGAATACATTCACGAGCTTGATGTAGCCGAACTTACAACGAGAATTATCGATTCAATGCTCTCAAATTTTGATCCATATACTGAATATTATCAAGAAAAAGATCTCGAAGATTTATCATTAAAAACAGAAGGTGAGTTTAGTGGCGTTGGGCTTGAAATTTATATGTACGAAGATCAGTTAACTGTTGTAAGTCCAATTGAAGGATCTCCTGCATCAAGGTCTGGAATTTATACTGGAGATGCAATTATGAATATTGATGGCGAACCAACTGCCGGCCTAGAATTAAAAGATGCAACCAGTAAGATTAGAGGTAGGGCTGGAACTGAAGTAATATTAACTATCAAAAAACCTAATACAGGCGAAGTGCAGGATTATTCAATTATTAGAGATGTTATAACAATTAAAGATATTCCTTTTTATGGCATGTTGAATAATAATGTTGGATACCTTCGAATTACTAACTTTTCAGTCAATACTGCTAATGAAACTAAAGATGCTTTAATAAGCTTAATGCAAGATGGAGCGAGTAATGTTATTATTGATTTAAGAGATAATCCTGGAGGTCTACTATCTTCGTCATTGGACTTATTAGATTTAATACTTCCAAAAAATCTAGAGCTAGTTTCAACAAAAGGAAGAGCTGGTAAGAGTATTAAAAATTATAAAACATTAAATAATGCGCTTTTTCCAGAAACAATTAATATGGCAGTGTTAATTAATGGTGCAAGTGCTTCTGCAAGTGAAATTGTTGCGGGAGTTCTTCAGGATTACGACCGAGCTGTTGTTTTAGGTAGTCAATCATTTGGAAAAGGTTTAGTGCAAACTGTGATTGGAATCAATCAAGAAACTGCTCTAAAAATCACCAATTCTAAATACTATATACCTAGCGGAAGATCACTTCAAAAAAGAGAATTTATTGATGATGATTTGATTGCTGATTCCTCAACTGTCGCAGATTCGTTATTTCAAACCAAAGCAGGAAGATCAGTAATTGGTGGAGGCGGTATAACTCCTGATGTTATCGTAAAAGACGAAGGATCATATCCACTTGCTGCTTCCATTTTAAGAAGTGGTGCTTATTTTAAATTTGTTCAGGAGAATAATGATCAATACACTTCAATTGATGAAGTTCTGGCTGATAATGAATTGATGACAAAATTCAAAGTATTTATTGAGGAGAATGATATTAACGGCTATGTTGATGGTCAAGAAGATTTGAAGTTAGCAAAAGAAAAACTTTCTAAAAAAGATGAAAAGAATTTATTTATTAATAATGCTTTTAGTGTTATTGAAAAACAAATTGAAAAAACTCAATCTGCAATGTTTGAAGATGAAAAAGAAATAATCCAACGTATGATTCATGGAGAATTTGCATTTTACTTTAATGGCTATGAAGGTAGATATAACCTTTACTTAAAAGATGATATGGTTGTTTTAAAAGCGCTGGAAATTTTTGCTGATGAATCTCAATATTTATCCATTTTATCAAACACAGAATCTACTGAAGTGGCATCTGTTAATAATTAGTAATGAGCTCAGATCTGCAACATATCGGACTCGATATAGGCGCTTTTTTTAAAAAGAAAAATATTTCTTCAGTGTTTACGTTGTGCGGTGGCCATATCTCTCCAATTCTTGTAGGGTGTGAAAAAGAAAGTATTGACATCATTCAAGTTCGCGATGAAGTATCTGCTGTATTTGCTGCTGACGCAGTTTCAAGATTAACTGATTCAGTAGGAGTAGCAATTGTTACTGCAGGGCCCGGAGTTACAAATACAATTACAGCAATAAAAAATGCTCAAATGGCTCAATCTCCAGTGCTATTAATAGGAGGAGCAGCAGCAACATTATTAAAGGGAAGAGGTTCGCTGCAAGATATTGATCAAATTTCGTTATTAAAAACGTATGTGAAATCAGCTGTTAGCGTAAAAAAAACAAGAGATGTGGTACCAACACTAGCAAATGCCTTAAATACTGCTATTTCAGGGGTTCCAGGGCCCGTATTTGTTGAATTACCGATTGATTTGCTTTATCCGGAAGAGGATATTAGAAAAGAGTTTATGAATCAGCTTCCAAAAAGTGGATATGTTGGAAAAATTGCTCATTGGTATGTAAACAGACACCTTAATGATTTATTTTCATCAAAAGAATCATCCATTAAAATAAAACCTGTAAAAGAATTTAAATTGGAACAACGCAAAATTGATAAAGCTGCACTCGCTATTGTAAAAGCTAAAAAACCTGTTTTTCTTTTAGGAAATCAAGTAACGCAAAATAAAGAGTTTTTATCAATGTGTTTAAAGAGTTTAGACAAGCTTTCTGCTCCTGTTTACACTTCAGGTATGGCTAGAGGTTGTTTTGGATCTTCAGATAAGTACTTTTTTAGACATAACAGAAAATATGCTTTAAAAAATGCTGATGTTGTTGTGACTTTAGGTATTCCTCTAGATTTTAGATTGGGATATGGATTTTCAATCAATAAGGATGCAACTCTTATTTCTGTAAATAAATCAAAAGAAGACTTAAATAAAAATAGAACACCAGATATTGGAATGCATGCAGATCCGTCCAAAATTATGCATGAAATAGGAAAAATTATAAATCCTCCTTCTTGTAAAGCATGGTTGGAAGAATTAACCAAACTTGAAGAAAATAGAGAAGATGAAATTCAGCGATTTTCAGAACACAAAACTGACTTTGTAAATCCAGTTTATTTGTGTAAGACCATAGATCAATTGATAGATAAACAGAGTATCTTGATTGCAGATGGTGGAGATTTTGTAGGAACTGCATCATATACAATTCGGCCAAGAAATCCCCTAGGATGGTTAGATCCAGGACCATTTGGTACCTTGGGAGTGGGTGGTGGATTTGCAATTGGAGCCAAATCTTCATTTCCAGAAAAAGAAGTGTGGGTGTTTTATGGTGATGGAGCTAGTGCGTATAGTTTAGCAGAATTTGATACATTATGCAGACATAAACTGCCGGTGATTGCAATTATTGGTAACGATGCATCATGGCAACAAATTGCTCGAGAGCAAAAACAGTTGTTAGGTAGCAATATTGGTACTGAACTATCTTTTAATGCATATGAAAAAGTAGCTGAAGGCTATGGTGGAAAAGGGTATTATGTAGATAATCATGAGTCTTTGTTTGAAACTTTAAAACAAGCTAAAGAGGATATCAAGTTGGGACATCCAGTGTTAGTAAATGTGAAACTTTCAAAATCTGATTTTAGAAAAGGTTCAATATCAGTATGAGAATAAATTTTAAATTTATAACTATTTTAATAATGTCATGTTTTTATATGAATGTAGGTGTAAAACATTTTGTGGAGCCAGAGTGGTTTTTACAAATTATGCCCCCAAATTTTCCTTATCATTATCAGGCAGTTTATTGGAGTGGTTTTTTTGAACTATTATTTGGATTTTTATTGATAAATCCAAACACACGATTCATTGCTGGATGGGGAATAATTTTTGTGATGATTACAGTATTTCCAGCAAACTTACATTTAGCAGTTAACGATGGTGCTGTAATGGGTATTAGCAGGGAGCTTGCATGGGGTAGGCTTCCATTTCAATATGTCTTTATTGGTTTAGCGTATTGGCATGCACAGGATTAAACAATTATAAATTTTTAAAATGGATGTTTGAAAAGATACTAAATAAAGTAATGGGTTTTTTTGCTTGGTTTATCATTAATTCAAAAGACAAATAGGAGAAATAATGTATAGAAAAATAATTCTAATCGTTTTATTGTTTGGTGCAGTTTTTGCAAACAGTAATCAAAAAGTGATTTTGATCACGGGTACAGCACATGGTATTGGGAAATCTACTGCTCAATATCTTTTAGATAAAGGTCATATTGTTTATGGAGGAGATATATTAGTTGCAGAAAATTTATATCTCAATGAGATTGGAGGGGTAGCGCTAGAAATGGACGTTACAAAGCAAGATCATGTTGATAGTGCTATCAATCAGATTATTGCTGAGCAAGGTAGAATTGACGTGTTAGTCAATAATGCTGGAATTGCTGTAGGAAGTGCTATTGAAGATGTCTTGATGGAAGATGCTTTGTATCAATTTGAAGTAAACCTGTTTGGGATTGGAAGAACTGTAAAAGCGGCATTACCGTATATGAGAGCACAGGGAGGTGGAACCATAATAAATATTTCATCAGTTTTAGGTAAGGCATACAATCCTCTTTATGGATGGTACGTTTCATCAAAACATGCACTAGAGGGATGGTCGGATGTTTTAAGACTTGAGGTTAAACAATTTGGAATAGATGTAGTAATTATTGAACCCGGATTAATCAAAACAAATATTGGAAATTATTCTGCAAGATATTTTGAAAAGTATAGTAAAAATTCAGTATATGCAGATTTCTATAGTCCTGATGATTCGGAAGGAAATAGTTTTGATAATTATTCTGATCCAATTGTTATTGCAAAAGTGATTAATAAGGCTATTGATGCCAAAAATCCTAAAACAAGGTATTCAGCAGGTGCATATAGTTGGATTCTTTTAACAATGAGAAGTATATTACCTGATAAATGGTTTGATAAGTTAATTTTAAAAGTTACAGGTTAAACTAAATTTAAAAATTGGGGCGATTAGCTCAGTTGGTTAGAGTATCTGCTCGACACGCAGAGGGTCACTGGTTCGAATCCAGTATCGCCCACGTTCTCAATAAAGTCATTGATTGACGACAAAAGATAGGCTACTTCGGTAGCCTTTCTTTATTACAGAATAACTACAAAAAACTACAATAGACGACACTTTTTGGGTATACAATTGGGTATACAAATCTCAACCAAAATTCTTCAACCTAAATCAAAAACAAGGCGGGGTAAGGTAATAGTATATTTTTCACACACATTCTAAAATAATTTTTTGTAAGTTTAGTTATAATGAAAAAAACTATTTTATTCTTATTTATCTCAAATATTTTTGCTCATGAGTTAACCAAAGCCGACCAAGCTGAAATGGTTGATGGTGGCCTTCTTGATT